>CALCZA010000121.1 GCA_937906475.1 uncultured bacterium | reverse complement strand
ATCCTACGTTCGCTCGCCGCAGTCGTCTTGTGTGCGTATCCAGCACTGGTCTACTTCGGCATGTCGTCCAACTCACCGAGGCAGGTATCGCTGGTGCTACTGCTCGCGATGTCGCCGATTCTGATCCTGCGACTCCGCAACAGTTCGACCCAAGCCGTGCGCGGCCTCGCCGTCGTGCCAGTGACGACCATCGGTATCTTGTCGTTGGCCGCGATCCTCGATCACCCGGACTTCATCCGAGCAACACCCGTTGCCGCCAACGCCGTGTTATTGCTCGCGTTCGGTTGCACGTTGCGCAACCGCGGCAAGGTGATGCCGATGATCGAACGCTTCGCCCGGATGCAAGAACCGAACCTGAACACCGAAGAGCAGGCTTGGTGCCGCCTGTGGACGTGGATCTGGTGCCTGTTCTTTGTCGCCAATGGCACCACTGCGATGATGTTCGCCGCATGGGGAACCTTGAAGTGGTGGGCGCTCTACAACGGCCTGATCTGCTACGTGTTGATCGGCATGCTGGTCGCAACCGAATGGTTGCTGCGACGACGCCGCTTCCCGCACCTCACCAAGAACAAATCTGCCGGCGATGACCTCGCGTCCGACAGCGCGTCCGAAGGCATCGAGTCATGAACCTCGCAACCCTGCTGTTCCCCAATGGACTCACCGGCGAACCGGTGCAGCAACTGCTACAACAAGCGCAACAGGTCTGCGATCACCTGCCGGCAGCGACTCCGGGATCCCAGATTGCCATCGCCTGCGGCCATGACCGCCGAGCGTTTGCCGCGGCGCTGATCGGCACGTGGCTCAAGGGCCACGGCGCGGCGATCGTCGAGAACTCGTTGCGCGAACGCATCATCCCGGTGCTCGACCGCCCACCAGTCGCACTGCTGCTACACGACACCGAATCGGCCCGCAGCCTGCAGGTGCCCCGCTTGCTGGCCAGCCAGCCGACGCCAAAAGACATTGCGCAACTGTCGGACCTGACGGCATCGCCGCTGTTGACGATTCACGTCCAGACGGATGACGGAGCACTTCATTGGTGTTCGTGGAACGCCGACGAACTGGCGCTCGCGATCGACAAGTGCGCCAGCCAAGCAGCGAACGCGCAACCACCCGCACCTGCCGCGCAGACGCCGGGAATAGTCTCGTCGATGTTCGCCAACACGTTGGCACCGCTGCGCCTGGGCAAGGGACTGGCTTCGCATGCACCAATCGACGCACGGCACTTCGACATTCCCGGAGTGCCACGCACCACGACGGCCCACCGAGAGCTTCTGGATGAAGTCCTCGCCAACGATGACGTCACC
>CALCZA010000120.1 GCA_937906475.1 uncultured bacterium | reverse complement strand
GATGGAGTACCTCGACCATCAGCGTCCCGCGCCGACGATCATGCACTTCGACACGCCGATCGATCAGTTCTGCGTCAACAAGGCCTTTCGTGAGGTGCAGCGCAACTCGTTCTTGTCGCACCACGTGGCCGATCCGAAAGAGCGCGTGCAATGGCGCAAAACTTATAGTGATCACTTTCCGGTGACGCTGCGCATGACACCACTGGTCGACGATGATCCAGAATCGACGTTCCACAGGGGGTCGCCGGATCAGGTCCTACCAACGACTCGGCGCAAGCCGGCATCTACTCCGCGTGGCAAGCCAAACACACAGTGGCCACCGAAGCCTGGCACAAGTGTCGTTGTCCGTTGCCTTGATGGCCTCGTCTTAACTGGGAAGCTAGTCAGTGTGTCGGTTGAGCGCGGTTGGGTCGTCGTGCAAACGGGTGAGGGTGTTCATGCGCAAAATATGGCGCAAGTACGTTCCATTGAAGTTGTCAATCAGTAAGCCGAATTGCAGCTGATCTAGGCCTGCGTGTTGCTCGTGGAGCGTGACTTGCTAGCGCAGCACGAACAGTAAGATAAGTCCGACCACGAGGATGATCGCGACGACCGTCACCCACGCTCGTCCTTCGTCTGGACCGAGTTGCTCTTGGTCCCCATATCCTTCAGGGATGTCGATGCTCTGGTAGCCAATCTCTTCCGAACTCATCCATCCGGTTGTGTCATCGCTACCGCATTCGCGGCAAACTTTTTTGCCGGCCTTAACCTCGGCACCACAGTTGGGGCATTCGAACGAACGGCTCATTGCTTCTCCATGGTGAGGTGGTCAAGCCCAATCATCGACCTTTAGGGGCTTGGCGACTTGCCAGCGGGTTTGAACCGTAACTCGTGGCTGTCTTTGGTCAACTATGGGGTGTTGCGGTGCGATGTTCCCGGCATCCATGGCTGTGCGGTTGCTGCGATGCAAATGATCCATTCTGTGACGGCAGTATGGCGATCGTGATAGCTGCTCAAGAATCATTGCGCCCACCGAATCATCTGCGACGATCTTGGCGTGCGTCTCCCCGTCGTAGTTGTTTGCGTTGCTGTATTGACCTGTGTGACGGGTGTCGCCCAGAACGCCACAGTTAAACCCCAGAGCCCGGTCACGTTCCGTCAGGATCCGTTCCGGCAATACGATCCGTTCCGTGGCATGGACGAGAATGGCCGCATCCCGAAGCCGCAATACCCTGACGACTTGCAGCGGCCCGAACGCTGGCGCTACACCCCGCCGGCACGCATTAAGCCGGGTGGCATCCCGGATCGTTTCTGGGTCAGTTCATTCGTGACGCCGATCGTCTTTCGCGAAGCTGACATCGGCTTTGGTGGCGGCCTGGCGATGACCGACATCGATTTCCGGAACCAGAACTTCCAGGAGTTCGCGAACATCGTCATGACCTACTCGGCAGAAGGTCAGCAGAACTTCCGCATCAACTGGTCAAAGTGGCTCAACCATCGGACCCTGGCGAACGGCGGCATCATCCGTGAAGAGCGAGGCCGCGTTTACGGACACGGTGGTTACTCGAAGACGCTAACGCGACGGTTCTTTGGCTTCGGCAGTCGCAGCGCTCGCGGTGACGAAACTAGCTACACCGAAGAACTTAGTGATATCGGGTTCGGGGTGCGCGTGCCGTTGCCAGACGAGGGCAGTGACTGGTTGGCACGCGTCGATGTCGAACTGCAACACCATGCGCTGTCCTCGGGTCGTGTCACCACTGTGCCGAGCACCAATAGCTACAAGCCACAGTTCATGTCAGCCTTCCAAGATGGTGACGGTATCGACCAGATCTGGGTGACCAGTCAGTTCGGCTGGGACACACGCGACAGTTTGGCGCAGGCGTATCGCGGCCAGCGACTTGGAGTTTCGATCGCGAACGCTTTCCAAAGTGCCGGCGAGTGGGGCGCGGTGATTGCGTTGGACGGCCAGCAAGTGATTCCACTTCCCCCGTTGTTCCACCAGGGTGCCGTAGGCCGCGAAGAGAACCCGCCCACCGACGTGTTCGCGTTTGGATTCTTGCTGCAGGACACAGTCGGCGAATTGCCATTCTACAGCCTGCCGACCCTTGGCGGTGCACGCACGCTGCGTGGCTACATTCAGAACCGCTTCACCGATCGCTCGTCGGCTCACTTTTCGGCGGAGTATCGCATCAACTTGATCGAGCGCGGCTACGCCTTTACCGAGACGATCCGTATCGAACGCATTGGTCTTGCGCTGTTCTACGATGCCGGCACCGTCGCCGCCGACCTGGATCAACTCGACAACGGCCGATTCTTAGATAGCTACGGCGTTGGCCTACGCTTGGCGTTCTCGCGGGAAGCGGTGTTTCGCGCCGATGTCGGCTACAGCGAAGATGGCAGCAACTTGACGATCGCGTTCGGTAACGCGTTCTAACTCCAGACGGCCTTCTCGCTCCAGACGGCGCTCTGGCTAGCGACTAGCTGGGTTGCCAAGTGAACGTCGCCGTCTTCGCGACCCCATATCCGATAGCGCTCCCCCGTCCTGGCAGATCGCGCCCTGGCTACGCCGTCAGCAAACGGTGACTTAGTCGTATCGAGCAATCACGTAATCGGTGGACCAGCCAGATGCGTGCATTTTCGTCAGAACAGAAGATCGAGATCACTGACGGCACACCTGGATTCGGGAGGTGCCAAGCACGGGCCAGGGTGCACCGTGACACAAGCCCCTCCGTGGGACACAATGCCAGTCTCCACCACGCCCACTTATGATGGCATACACACTTAGGTTCCTAGCCACTTGGTTACCCGCGATGCTGCTCAGCATGCTCGTTACCAACCCCGTTCTGGGCCAAGAACGCGGTGCTGAAGACGTCGCTGCGATCTCGCCGGCACAGCCCCTCATCGCCATCCGCTACGGTCGGGACATCCGGCCAATCTTGTCGGATCGTTGCTTCCGCTGCCACGGTCCAGACGAAGGCGAACGGGCCGCCGACTTGCGCCTTGATCTTCGCGAATTAGCAATCGCGGACCGCGACGGAGCCGCTGCTGTCGTGCCGGGCCAGCCCGAGCGCAGCTTGCTGATCGATCGTATCAAGAGTCACGATCCCGACGAGCGCATGCCGCCCGCCGAGAGCAACAAGCCGGCGCTGCTACCGGATGAGATTGCGCGCTTCGAACAGTGGATCCAAGAAGGTGCCACCTATGAAGATCACTGGGCATTTTCGGTGCCGCAGCGCCCAACCATTCCAGCAGTGGGCTCGGCGCATCCGGTCGATGCATTCCTAACGCACGCGCTCACGCAACGTGGAATTGCGCCGAGTCCGCCGGCCGAACGCGCGACGTTGTGTCGACGCGTGTTCTTAGTCTTGACCGGGCTGCCGCCAACGCCGGCAGAACTCGACGCATGGCTCGATGACCAGCGAGCCGATGCCTACGAGCAACTCGTCGACCGCCTGCTCACCGTCGAACCCTATGCCACGCGTCACGCCGAACACCTCGCCAGCATCTGGCTCGATGCGGGCCGCTACGCCGACACCAGCGGCATCCACATGGACGCCGGCCGGCAAGGTTGGCTGTGGCGCGACTGGTTGATTGAAGCGATCCGCAGCGACAAGCCTTTTGATGAGTTTGTCGTTGAGCAACTAGCCGGGGATTTGCTGCCGGAGCCAACGCCACAGCAGATAGTAGCCACCGGGTTCTTGCGCAACCATGTCACGACCGATGAAGGCGGCGCCATCAACGAAGAGTATCTGGTGGAATACGCCGCGGAACGCACGGCCACAGTTGGCAGCGTCTTCCTTGGCTTGACGGTGGGCTGCGCGCGCTGCCACGACCACAAATACGACCCAATTCGACAACAGGACTACTACCGCCTGTTTTCGTTCTTCAACAACAACAAAGAGCCGGGCCTCTACAGTCAATCGAAGAACGCCAAGCGCGCCCTGGAACCAAACGTCGCGGTGCCGAGCGACGCGCAACTGCAACATCAGCAGGAACTCGAGACCAACATCGCTGACGCGACTGCAGCACTAGACACCGTCGACCCGGACGAACAGCAGACCTACCAGGCGTTCCTCGATGAGTCCGCAAAGCAACTCGGACTCCAATGGCACCGGCCAAGCGTGATCGAGGCGACCTCTAGTGGCGGTGCGACGCTGACCGTACTCGAAGATGGCTCGGTACTTGGCAGTGGCAAGAACCCTGGTGACGACCATCAAACGTTCACGCTAGCGCTGGCGACAATGCAGCAACGCTGGTTGTGCCTCGAAGCCCTACCAGACAAAAGCCTGCCCAAGGGACTGCTAAGCCGCGCGTCGCACGGCAACGCGGTGTTGCAGCACGCACGATTCGAAGTCCGACCACAGCAAGGCAGCGGCGATGCCCCTGCAGCTTGGCAACCACTGACGATTCGTTACGCCATCGCGGACGTCGAACAACAGAACGGCGACTTTGGCATCGGCAACGCGTTGCTCGACAACGGTATTGGCTGGGCGGTCGCTGGTCACAACGTGCCCGGTCCGCGCAGCGCCTGGTTCCTTAGCGAGCAACCATTCGGCTTTGAGGGTGGCACTGAGCTACGCATCACCCTGTCCTACGACTCAAGCTACACCCAGCACGTGCTTGGTCGGGTGCGCTTCGCAACCAGTGGCAGCAACGACGATGGGCTCGCAACGCTGCCGCTGGCGACGACTGGCTACCACGTCTGCGGTCCGTTCGCGATCAAGGATAAGGCGACCGTCTACAGCACCCAGTTTGGTCCACAACTCGCCACCACCATCGACCGCAACCAGAAGTTCGGTAAGCGGACGTGGCAATACAACGACAAGCTCACCCGTGGCACAACCAACCTGCTCAGTAGCGGTCTCAGCGCGACGTACGTAGGGCAGCGGTTGTGGTCACCTACGGAAAGGGTCGTCGAACTAGCGATCGGTAGTGACGATGGCTACCAGCTCTTTCTGGATGGCAAACGCGTCGACGAAAAGCAGGTTGATCGCGGCGTTGGCCTCGATCAGAACCGCGCGAAGATCACCCTCAGTAAGGGCGCCCACCTGCTGGTCTTGAAGGTCTGCAACACCGGCGGCGTCGGAGGCTTTGCGATCCAATACCTACCGAGCAAGAACGAACTGCACGGCGATCTGTTCTTAGCGATGCTGCCGGGCATCGACGCCGACGAGCATCGGGGAGGACGACTTCTCCACGCGTATCGCAGCAATCGTTCGCCGGTCTATCGAGAACGATCCGCCAACCTCAAGTCACTTAAGCAGCAACTCACCGCGATCGAGGCCGATGTGCCGCGCGCGATGATCATGCAAGAGCGGCCGATGATGCGACCGACGTTTGTGTTGTCGCGCGGTGAATACGACCAGCCAGACCAACAGCGGCCGGTGACGCGCGAGTTGCCACAGATGTTTGGCACGCTCGGCGACGACCTTCCAAAGAATCGACTCGGCCTAGCGCGCTGGTTGGTGTCGGATCAGAACCCGTTGCTTAGGCGAGTATCCGTCAACCGCCTATGGGGGTTTGTCTTCGGCACCGGCATCGTTCGCACCAGTGAAGACTTCGGCCTGCAAGGCGAATGGCCAAGCCATCCCGAATTGCTGGACTGGCTCGCTTGTGAGTTCCAAAGCAAGAACCACAGTGTCCGCGAGATGCTGAAACTGATGGTTACTAGCGAAGCGTTCCGCCAACGCAGTCGGGTTCGCGCGACGGCTAGCGGCGACCCGGACAACCGGTTGCTATCGTGGTTTCCCCGGCGCCGCCTGACTGCCGAAGCGATTCGCGACCAGGCGCTATACATCTCCGGACTGCTGATTGAGCAAACCGGCGGCCCCAGCGTCAAGCCATACCAACCCCAAGGACTGTGGCGCGAAGTTGCGATGGTGCAATCCAACACCCGCATCTTCCGCAGGGATGACGGCGACAACCTGTGGCGTCGCAGCCTCTACACCTACTGGAAACGAGCTTGTCCACCGCCCAGTCTGCAGATGTTTGATGCCCCTACTCGCGAGTTCTGCACGATTCGTCGTGGCAGCACGAACACGCCGTTGCAGGCGTTAGTGCTATGGAACGATGAGCAGTTCGTTGAAGCCGCACGTCTACTGGCGACCCGCACGGTACGTGATCATGGCAATGACAAGGACCGCCTCGCCGCAATGTATCGGCGCACGACCGGGCGTGTGTTGCGCGGCAAGCAGGAAGCGATGGCGATGCATACGCTGCTTGAACTAAAGCGTCGATACCTGGCCGATCCCGAAGCTGCCAAGCAGCTGCTTGGCGTTGGCGATAAACCATTCGATCCTGAATTACCGGCCAGCCTTGTGGCAGCCTTCACGATGATGGCCAGCGCCTTCCTCGATCTCGACGCGACCGTTTACGTGGACTAACCAATGACCGATCCACTGCAACAGGCTCTAGCATCACATTCCCGCCGGCGCTTCTTCGGCCAAGCGGCTACTGGCTTGACCGGCATGCTCGGTTCCACCGCGCTGGCATCAATGGGGTTGTCGTCAAGTGCGCGGGCAAGTTCACCAGAACTCTGGACGCCCTCGTCAGGGCCAATTGGCTCCGATGCCATTGGACCGCACTTCGCCCCCAAGGCGAAGCGCGTCATCTATCTGCACATGGAAGGCGGGCCGAGCCAACTCGATCTGTTCGACCACAAGCCAGACCTGCACCGCTTCTATGACACCGAACTGCCCGAATCGGTGCGCAACGGCCAACGCCTGACCGGCATGACCGCGGGCCAGTCCAGGTTCCCGGTCGCGCCGTCGATGTTCAAGTTCAAGAAGCACGACAACGGCGGCGACGGCGTCTTCATCAGCGAATTGATGCCGCACCTCGGCTCGGTAGCCAACGAGTTGTGTCTGGTGCGCTCGATGCACACCGAGGCCATTAACCACGAGCCGGCGATCACGTTTGTTCAGACTGGCAACCAACAACCGGGACGCCCCAGCTTTGGTGCGTGGGCCAGCTACGGTCTCGGCAGCGCCAATCGTGACTTACCCACGTTCGTGGTGATGATTACGCAGGGCTTCGGCAACATGCAGGCGCTTGCCGCGCGCTTTTGGGGCAACGGATTTTTGCCGAGTGAACACCAAGGCTGCAAGATCCGCAGCAGCGGCGACCCCGTGCTCTACTTGAGCGACCCCAAGGGCGTCTCGCGTGCCGATCGCCGCCGCATGCTCGATCTGGTCAACGCCTTTGCCGAGGACGAACGTAACCGCACGCTCGACCCCGAAATCGACGCACGTATCGCTCAGCAAGAGATGGCGTTCCGCATGCAAACTTCGGTGCCCGAACTGGTCGACCTGAGCAACGAATCCCAGTCAACCTGGGATCTGTACGGCGAAGAAGCCAAGAAGCCGGGCACGTTCGCACAAAGTTGCCTGATGGCGCGACGACTCAATGAGCGTGGTGTGCGGTTCGTGCAGCTCTACATGCGCGGTTGGGACGCTCACGGCAATCTACCGGGCGAGATTCGCAAGCAGTGCAAGGCCGTCGATCAGCCAATGGCGGCGTTGCTGACCGACATGCGGAGGCGCGGACTGCTCGATGACACCCTAGTCGTTTGGGGCGGAGAGTTCGGTCGCACGGTCTACAGCCAGGGCGGTTTATCGAAGACCAACTATGGTCGCGACCACCACCCGCGGTGTTTTTCAATGTGGATGGCCGGTGCTGGTGTCAACCGTGGCCATGTGCACGGCGAGAGCTGTGACTTTGGCTATAACATCGTCAAGGATCCGGTCTCCGTTCATGATCTGCACGCGACCTTGCTGCACCTACTGGGCTTCGATCACGAACGCTTGGCGCATCGACACCAGGGTCGTGACTTCCGCTTGACCGACGTGTTCGGTCGTGTGGTGCCGGAACTGATCGCTTAGTTTCTAGATGTGATGCTGCTGACTTTCGATGTCGATCCGTGGCTGGCCGTCTTCGGCCGCTGCCACATCATCTTCCTTCATCTTCCGATCGGGCTTCTGCCTGGCATCGCTCTACTAGAGTTTGGTGCAGCAATCTTCCGCAAGCCAACCCCGCGTGGTGCGGTGTTGACGTTGGCGGTGATGACGGCGTTGGTTGCGGGTGCGGCGCTCGCATCCGGCTTGGTCTTGGCTGGCGAGAAGACCGATAGCGATCTGCTTGGCGAACACAAATTAGCCGCAATCGTGATGACGATCGTTTGTGGCCTGCTGCCGATCATGGCCGCCTTCAAGACCCGCAAGGTCTTCCGCATCACCCTAATCGTGGCGCTCGGTCTTTCGGTCTACGCCGGCCACCTAGGTGGCAGCCTGACGCACAAGAAGGACTTCCTATTCAAGCCACTTGAGCGCGCGGCACGCTTGGCCAAGGCGGCTGCCGATGCCGAGCAAGCCGCTAGCAACACAGGCACTGGCAGCGGCAATGCGGTAACCCCTCTCGTCATCCCTCCGGTGACTAAGACGCACTTCGAATTGATGATTGCCCCGATCTTCGAACGTGCATGCAACGACTGTCACAACCCAGATGACTTCGAGGGAGATCTCGATCTGACGACCAAGGATGGGATTCTCGGCCTCGACCGGGATGAACCAGACCGCGTGATCGTGCCGGGCAAGCCCGACATGAGCATTCTGATCGAGTTGTGCGAACTGCCGATCGACGATGAAGATCACATGCCGGAGATCGACGAAGACGAACCCGATGCTGTGCAGCAGCTAAGCAAGAAGGAGTTGACGGCATTGCGTCGGTGGATCCTCGATGGCTGCAAGTTCGACTGACCTACCGGCTTCTTCTGCCGGCTTAGAGCACCCGGAAATCGCGACCCGAAACTCGGCGCGGCGTGATCCGACGCAGCGCAATCGTCGTGGTCGCGCGCCCGACGGCATCAACGCAGGTGCGGCGCCGGGGCATCGCACTGCGTGCTCTTGCTGCCAATCGGCCAACTGCGCGGCTGAGGCCAGCCAGTAAGTAGCACATCACGACCTTGCCAGCGACATTCCGAGGCTTCGGGTTGAGGGAAGTGCCGCGCTCAGGGACACTTCCCGGTGTGCGCTTCCCAACCATTGTCGTGCTTGCCCTGCTTGGCGCCTGCCAATCCGCTCCCAAACCGGTGCCTAAGCCGACGCCACAGGTGCCGGTCGTGGTGCAGTGGCCTGAGGGAATGACGTTTGTAGCAACCGTCAGCCGTGGGCTCCCCGACCTACCCAAGTGGCGCGCCCTGCCGATTTGGTGGCGAGAAGCCCTCGGCCAGACAGAACGCTACGCCCCGGCCCACAGACGCCTGCTCGATAGCCAAGCGCTGCCGTGCCTTGAATTGACTGTGCAGCCTCAATTGTCGAAGTTGACCGCGACTTTGCGTCAGGACAAGGAAGGCCGGGTGCTAGGCAGTGCATCGTTCGCGCCGGATAGCCCGACGCCGGATCTGCTACTGGCCATCGACTACCTCGCCTGGTGCACTCGGCTTGCACTCGGCGAAGCCGCCAAAGAACCCAAGCCAGTCGCCGCCATCACGTCACATGACCCAGCGATAGTCACCGCGGTTGACGACGCCCAAAAATTGATGATGACCGGCGGCTTCGCTTCTTCGCACCGCGTCTTGCGTAGCGCCCGCCAGCGCGACGGCGGTTCGCCATTCGTTCTCGACCGATTGGCCTACCTGGAACTGCTGCGAGGTGATGCAGACTCCGCCGAACGCATCAGTCGCGAAGCGTTGATCTACGCCAACCGCTGCTCACCCACCGTGCAACACCGACTCGCGCGCACGCTGTTGATGTCGCGGTCGGCGCGCACCCCATCAGACGCGGAGGACTACGACCGCCAGTTGGCGACGCTGGCGACGGTTGCACGACGCGAGCGACCGCATGACGAAGAGCCAGTCTGGAGCGCGGCGCTCGCTCACAACTTCTTGGGCGAGTTCGAAGCTGCGCGACCGTTGCTGGAAAAGCTACGTCTGCGGCAACCGGAGAACCCTTTCATTCCCTACCACCTTGGCTGGGCGTGCCTTGGCATGGATGACGCCAACGCTGCGGCGGGCCACCTTGAAGAAGCAGCCATTCGCCTGCCGGCTCCTTGGGTGTTGTTGCCGCGCGCCATTGCGCTGTACGAAAGCGACCGCCACGCAGATCTAGAATCCCTGCTGGATAGCGTGCGCGAAGAGCACGGCCGCAGCGGCAGCGGCTCACTGAACCATCAAGTGCTGCGCATGCAGGCAGCCCACGCCATTTTGCAGAACCAACCGCAGCGCGCTAGGCAACTGCTACTCGAGGACCTGCATTGGCTACAGGAGAACCCCGTTGCGCTGGCACGCCGCGTTGGCGAGTTTGCCGAAACTGGCGTGCTATTGGTCCGCATGGGCACTTCGAATGAGTTGCCCATGCTGCTCGGCACGGTGCAAAAGCAGCACGCTGGCACCGCTGTCGCCGACGCCTGCGCATTCATTGGCGGCATGCATCAAGTGCAAACAACTGGCGTTCGGGCCGAGAAGATCGAGACAGCGTTGCGTCGCGATGGTGACAGTCCTTGGTCCTCGTTGCTCGCGGCGTTCGCTCACGAACGACGCGGAGAAGTCGGTGACATGCAGACGCAATTGGCACGCGCTGCACGCTTGTCGGATTCGCCAATGACCAAGGCGTTGTTGGCCAAGAGTCTTCGCGCTGTTGGAAAGATGCGCGAAGCCGAACGGTTGCACGAAACGATGCGGCGCGAACTGGTGCAGTTGCATTTGCGCAAAACCTGCCAGCATCCTCTGTTTGGCCCGGAGCTAGCCTACTCGTTCGTTCTCAAGTGAGTGCGTCAGTTGAGCAATAACAAGCGGCACGAAGCCGCTTCACGCATACCCGCCCGCTCGTAAACCGAACGCGCCGCGCGGTTGTGCTCTGCCACATGTAGTGACACCGGTAACGTCGCAGCCGCCATGCACGTCGCAACCAATTCTGCGCCGAGGCCGCGGCCGCGCCGATCCGGGAAGGTGAACACACCTTCAAGCACGGCACCGCCCGGCCCGTCCGTGCCGTAGTCCAACTTGCTCCACATGTCGCCGATTGGCCCGAGAACCCTCGTGGAACCGTCCTCGATGCGTTCATCAATCATGCGATACAGCCACCGACGATCGACGCGCGCCGGCGCGATGTTCAAGTCGCTTGCGTTGAGCGCCAAGGTCGAGCGAGCCAGACGCTCGCGATCCTCGCGCACTGGCAGGCGCATGTCGTCCCGAACCAACGCCTTCGGAGCATCCTCGGGGCCACCGACGTAATAGATCTGATTGCGATGCGCCAACGGCGGCCTAGCTAACCCTACGGCGAGCGCATCGACCACCGCCGCTGGCCCGAGGACGATTCGCCACGCCAAGCGACTTGCCCGGATCTGCTCAGTGATTTGTTGCTGCAGACCGCCAAGCCGCTCATCCGCCAACAGCACTAAGTTGCCGCGCGGCCCAAACCACGCCAAGCCGCACTCAACGCCATCCAGCACGAACACCAAACCATCGTGCTGCCCCACGGCGAGAGCGTTCTGCACATAGACGCCATGCAGACCCGCAGCGACCGCTAGCGAGTGGCCACCAGCATCGTTTTTCTCGAGCTTGCGAACCTGAAAACCTGCGTGGCTCATCAATGATTCAAGAATCCAATGCTAACGGTCGATCAGCAACGTTGTTCTGTTGCTGATAAGGAGCTTGGTGGACACATACGATTTTCTGACTGATCCCCGCACGCTGACGCTGGCTGAGCGCCGCGACGCGCGCGATCAATATGACCGCGACCAGACCTTCTGGCTGGCCAAACTGCGCACGCTGGCCGAGGGCCCGCTGCCAGCCGACGATTTCCCGGCATTCTTGCTCGCGACACAAACGTTCACGGACTTGGCCCGCAAGCTGAACAAGGCCGACAAGCGCCAGCAGTTGCCGACCGACGTGCAGGATGAGATTGATTGGTTTGTGCGAGCGTTCGCGGACTACTTGCGCACCGAAGATGGCGAAGAAGTTTTCAACGAAAGCCCTCGCATGACCGGCTAGCACGTCGTTGGTAGGCAAGCTACTGACCCTCTGACTGCAAGCTGCGGGCTAGAGATGCCATGGCCGCAACCGGCAAAGGCTCGCCATCGAGTCCGGCTACCTGACCGGGTGCATCCGTCGGAATCAGGTGCACATGGGCATGACGCACAGCCCATCCGATGACTTGCACACAAACGCGTGCGCACGGCAATCGTTCGCGCATTCGTCGCTCGATCCGGTGCACAAACCGCCATAACGCCGCATGTGCTACATCGTCTAAGTCGGCGACGGCATCGACAACGGCTCGCGTTACCACGACGACATGCCCTTTGCGCACCGGCCGTTCGGCCAAGAACGCAACGTGCGATTCGTCCCGCTCGATCTCGTGCACCTGGCGTTCGCCAGAAACCACATCAGCCAGTGTCGCGTGACTCATTATTTGCCTCCCAACGCCTTCGTCAATGTAGCTGGGTCGGAAACTGGCGCCTGGCACGTGCCACGTTCACAAACATAGGCCGAGGGCACACCATCGACCGGCACCTTACCGCTGTAGACTGATGACAACTTTATCAACTGCTCGCGGTTGCCATCGTGAATCAAGGCGACGACTCCAGCCTGTGGGAACCGACGCCATGCAGCTTCTAGCAGCGCTCGGGTTCGTGGATCACTTGGCTCGCCTGCGATGACAATCTCTTTCGGCGAGCCCAGATGGAATTGCACCGCCAGCATCATCGATGATGCCGACACCGGGCTTTTGTTGATGACTTGGTGGCAAGCTCGCAGCGCGGCGACACCGATCTCGTAGAGGTTCTCATCGCCAAGCAGCAAGCCGCCGCGCAAGAACGCCATTGCGGCCAGTGCATTGCCTGACGGGGTCGCGCCTTCGGTCACGCTCTTGGTGCGCGCCAGCAACTGCTCGTGATCATCCGCAGTGAAGAAGAACGCGCCGTCTTGCGCCCTGAAGTGCTTCTCGGTTTGTTGCAGCAGCGCGCGCGCCGCAACCAGCCATTTGGGCTTGCCATCGATCTCAAACAGTGACAATAGGCCCCCAGCAACCGCAACATGGTCTTCGAGGTAACCCTGGTGACGGGCCTTGCCGCCTTGCCAGCTACGTTGCACACGACCATCGACGACGAGATGTTCCATCACAAACGCGGCGCATCGCTGGGCCGCCTGCAGGTAGCGCTCGTCGCCAAGCACACGGTAACCGTCGACCAATGCTGTCAGCGTTAAGCCATTCCAACTGGCGAGCACCTTGTCGTCGGTGCCCATCTTGATGCGCTTTTCACGAGCAGTAAACAACACAGCCTTCGCAGTGGCCAAGCGCTGCTTCTCATCGTCACTGCTCGCCGCGACTTCATCGGCGAGCCACAGCACGTTGTTGTGCTCCCAGTTGCCTGCCTTGGTAACGCCAAACGTCTTGGCGACCAAGTCAGTATCATCGCCGAGTAGTTTGCGAACCTCATCGAGACCCCAGACGAAGAACTTGCCTTCGACGCCTTCACTCTGGGCATCCTGACTCGACCAATACCCGCCGAGCGGCGCCTGCAACTCGCGCAGCATGTAGTCGAGCGTAGTGCGCGCGACCTCGGCAAACTTTGGCTCACGCAACAGTCGGGACCCTTCGAGATAGCACGACACCAGCAGCGCATTGTCGTACAGCATCTTCTCAAAGTGCGGCACCAACCACTGCCGATCTGTGCTGTAGCGGTGGAAACCGCCACCGATTTGATCGTGCATGCCACCGCGACGCATACCGTCCAGGGTCTTGCTGACCATGTTGTGCGCCTCTTCCGATGGCAAGCGCATCAGCACCTGCAGTTCGGTCGAGTGCGGGAACTTCGGCGCGCGGCGCGGCGGGTAGGCGAAGCCGCCATGCTCGGGATCGAAGCGTTCACTCGACTGCGACACAACCTTCTCAAACAATGCCACGGTCGGCTCGCCCGCTAGTAACACTGGCGCCAACGCCTTCTTAAGATGCGTACTCAGCGCCTCTGCGCCCTTCAACAGTTCGTCGCGCTGATCCTTCCAGGCATTCGCTAACGACGTGCAGACGCGTCGGAATCCAGGCATCTGGCCGCGGTCTTCGAGTGGGAAGTATGTGCCGCCGTAGAACGGCTGACCATCGGGAGTCATCCAAGCAGATAATGGCCAGCCGCCTTGCCGCCCCATCGCTTGCAAAGCCCCCATGTAGATCTCATCAATGTCAGGGCGCTCCTCGCGGTCGACTTTGATGCAGACAAATAATTCGTTCATCAACTTCGCCATCTCTGGATCGGAGAAGCTCTCGGCGGCCATTACGTGGCACCAATGGCACGCCGAATAGCCAATGCTCAAGAAGATCGGCTTATCGAGTTTCTTGGCGAGCGCCAGCGCCTCGGGACCCCACGGGTGCCAATCCACCGGGTTGTGCTGGTGCTGGCGTAGGTATGGCGAGGATTCCTTACTGAGGCGGTTCACGGGTTTACCCTGTTTGGCGCCTTGATCGGCGCCGGGTTGTGCCACGCCGTGTTGTCCACCCGGCTTAGTGGCTTCGGTTTCCTGCTGTGCCGTAGCACACGCAGTGGCGGCAACGGCCAGCCAAATGCTGCCTACAGAACGCACCATGCCAAGCGGCTTTCGCATGGGTGCATCGTCACCTTTGGAACGACAATGCGCGAGCCCTTCCCTCACGCTGGCTATCGGGTTTGCTGACGACGTGCCAAGTTCTTGGACCGTGCTCCTGAGAATCGGCCTTGTCGCTTGCGGCGGACGGGTGACGGCGCCCCCGTCCCGCTCCATGGCCAGCACAGCTCCAAGTCACGCTGATATTGCCACCAAAACGCAGGCAGCAGTGTGCCATTGGCGCTAACGACGTTGACGGCGATCGTCACGATCCAGTGGCGAACGGCGACCACAACCCGACCACAACGTTGCCGCTACTTCGGTGTCACCTGACCGGCTGCCTTGCTAGCTGCATCGGCCTTGCGACGGATGCTCTCTTCGAGTCCAGCAAGACTGGCGCGCTGCACCTGGCCAACCTTGACTTGCAAGGCGCCGAACCAATTGCTCCAACGCTGCATCAGGTTCACCAGTTCGCCGTCTTCCGTCCAGGTTACCTCGGTCGCCTCACCCTTGACCTGCCACGCGATGGAACCGGTGAACTTGCCACCAAAGCTGTCGCCCTCGGGGCCGTATTTGTAGCCAATCGCATACTCGACGACACCAGCGTCGACGCCATCTTCAACCCGCGTCACTAACACCGTCGCGATGCCCATCGGCCCGCGCCATGTCGCAGCCTGCTCCGCCTTGCCGGCGTCGCCCGTGAACTCGCGCATCGTCGGATTGCCAAGTTCGAAGTCGACTTCGGACCAGGTCGGCCACTCACGCAGGTCCACCAGCCTCGCAGCTATGGTTGCAGGCGGCGAAGAAAACGTGCGAGTAGTCTGGACTCTCCATTTGTCTGCGAGAATTATTCCGACCGACAAGAAGACCACTACACTGCTCGCCAGGGCAAGCACAGCGGCGCGGAGCACGTAGGTAGTGTTCGACATCAAGGGCGACGAGATTAGCGAGCGGTGCTCAGTGACCCAACAGCAGTGGTGGGAAGTAGCGGTAATAGAGTTCCAGGCGTAGCCCGCAGATGGCCAGCATGTAGCAGCGATCGCGGCGGTTATCACCCTACTGCCCGGCAACGTCGGCCACCCAGGTCAGTAGGCCCCACCTCAGTTATTTACTACCTGCACGACGTCTAAATAGGCCGAACAACGATTAGGCCAGTTGCCCGGACCGTCAACTGGCCTGACAGCCTGCGAACATCGTGATCGCGGCTATGGGAGATGGATGTCCAACCCTGCATGATGCGGCACTACGACGCCACTGCTTGCCAATGATTCGATGTGTTCTCAGATTGCCTCTCGTCTGCCTACTTTTGACGGTGGCATGTTCGACGCGTGTCGACGCGCAGGAAGGATCGCAATCTTCGCGAACCAGAATTGTCGCACCGATTGTTGGTCTCCGCCATCGCCTGCCGCCAGCAGAATTTCGGGCGGCATGGGTTGCGACTGTCAACAACATCGACTTCCCCTCGCGGCCCGGATTGTCGCCACAGCAACTGCGCCGCGAAATCGATGCGATCGTCACCCGCGCCGCCGAGTTGCGATTGAATGCACTGATCTTTCAGGTTCGCCCGGCGGCCGATGCGTTCTACAAATCGCCGCTCGAACCATGGTCTGAGTGGCTGACCGGAACCCAGGGCAAGCAGCCCGCGGAGAACTTTGATCCGCTGCGCTACATCATTGACCGTTGCCACCGCTACGGCCTGCACCTGCACGCATGGTTCAACCCGTTCCGCTGCTCGCATCCCGCCGGCAAGTCGAAGCCGGACAAGAAGCACGTCTCGCAGCGGGCCAAGGATCTAGTCGTTACCTACGGCAAGTATCAATGGATGGATCCTGGCCACCCGACCGCGCGCAAGTGGTCACTGGCAGTGATCCAGGATGTCGTGCGCCGCTACGACATCGATGGCGTGCACATCGACGACTACTTCTATCCGTATCCAGAGGGGAAGCGGCAGTTCCCCGATGACGCGACCTACAAGGCTTACCGCAGCCGCGGCGGTCGTCTGGGGCGCGATGATTGGCGGCGCAGCAACATCGATGGCTTCGTCAAGGACATGTATGAAATCGTGCATGCCGATAAGCCGTGGGTCTGGGTCGGCATCAGCCCATTCGGCATTGCTCGACCAGGCGTGCCGCCAGGCATCGAGGCTGGGCTCGACCAATATGGCGGCCTCTATGCCGACGTTGGCAAGTGGCTACGCAACGGTTGGCTGGACTACCTCGCGCCGCAGCTCTACTGGCCAATCGATCGCAAGCAGCAGGCATTCAAGGTATTGCTCGAATACTGGCACGAACAAAACGTCAAGGGACGCGCAATCTGGCCTGGCCTCTACACGTCGAAGATCCGCGACGGCGGCGGCCAGATTCGATCGACAGAACTTCGCGACCAGATACGCCTGACGCGTTGGCAGGACTCCGTTATGCCGGGCCACGTGCACTTCAGCTTCAAGGCGCTGCGCGGGGATCACGCGCTAGTCGGCCGGCAGTTGCTGCGCGAGGTGTATACGGCACCAGCTTCGATCCCAGTTCTGCCGTGGTTGCCCGAGCGGCGCTAACAGCTGGTTGCGTGTTCCGCCACCCAGCTTCTGCACGTTTTGCTCGATGCCGTAGCTGTGCATCAAAGGTCGCTGCGAGTTGTCACGAGCCCACCAGCATTACCGGGTGCGGAAGCGAATCACGCGCTTGGTGACTTCGGTGCCCGCGCGCCACTCCAGCATGGCGACATAGTCGGTGCCCGCGCGCAGCGGCTTCTCCGGCACGATTCCATAGAGCAGCGGAAAGTTGCCACGATCGCCAATCATCGTGCGCACCTTGCGGCTTCGCCCCTTGATGATCGCAACCAGCGTGCCCTGGAACTCGGCGTCATGGCCCGGCGACTTGCGGAACATGGCCATGATCGGGAAGCCACGGGTGCCAAAGTTCTTGACGGTCTTCGTCGATATCTCGCGCATCGCGGCGACCGGGATATCGATGGCACCGTCAGCTGGTGCGCAGATCGGCCACGACCACTCACTGCGTTCGAGATCCTTGGCCCGCACATCAATCACCGAGACGTCGCCGGGTTCGGCACTGATACCGACTCGTAACAGCCCCGGGTCCATCATGTGCCGGCGATCAAGCCATCTGCGCCAAGATGAGGGGATCGCTGCCTCGTGTGACGCATTCATGATCACGCTACTTACGGCCGCGTCGGCACCCTGCTTTGAATAACCAGAAGAACGCGCTGCTTCGGTATGTGGACTAGTTGTGCCGCTCCAATGGTTGGCCGCGAGGTAGCGAGCGTGGGCAGTGCAACCGGCCGACAAGTCATCAGAGAGATCCACACCTGGCAAGCCGTTCTCGGCCCGCAAGCGGTTGATTGCTCGCAGTGCTGTTAACTGCGACTTGCTACCCGACAGCGCCCGCTCGGCAACCCGCAGATGCTTACCGTTGTCGGACAGAGTCAATATTCGCACCTCAGTCGCGCCGAGGATCAACTTGTTGGCTAGCGGACACACAGTACGCGCACCCGGCACCAAGTAGCCGTCTTCGCGGATCGTAAAACGACCGTCGCCGTTGGCATCGACAAGACGAATCATCTGCGTGCCTAGCCAGACGACACGCACATCAGCGCAATACCAAGACCACGTGTTGTCGTATTCCCGGATGAAGCCAACGTTCATCCTGCGTTGTTGTCCACCGCCGAACTGATAGCGCAGACCGTAGCACTTGCCGGGGCGGACCGTCTTTCGTGGCACAGCGCCAGCCTGCAACGCGATCCGCAACGCCGAGCCGACAATGCTAACGCGGAAGTTACTGTCGCCGAGAGTCAGGCGATCTTCGCCACCGAGCGGCCAGTGTGCTTGGCGACCCTTAAGCTGCGAGCGAGGTGCGTCCGCGAGTTTGCCGGCCTCCGTGATTAGCAGCGTGCTGACCAAAAGGGCGGGGTCTTCCTGTGCGGGGAGCGCGAGGCTCAACAACAGGCAAGCGAAGGTTGGCTTACGCATCAGGGGGAGACGAGTTCTGGCGACGCTACGGTATCACGAACTAGCACTGCTTGCCGCTACCTCGCCCATCGCGTTAACCAAACGTGGTCTGGGCCTTCTCGAGATCTTCGACGCTACCTATGTCGAGCCAGTTCCCGGTTAGGCGGGTCGCCTCGAGCGGCATACGCGCGCTGAGCCATGCCAGGAAGTGTCCGGGTGCGTCGGGGTTCTTGCCTGCTTGCAGATACTCCTGCACCAACTCCGGCAATTCTGGCGGCAACACATACACGGCGATCGCAGACAGGTCGGACTCAGGGTTCTGCGGTTTCTCGCGGAAGCGCTGCACCTTGTCGCCATCCAGCATCACTTCGCTGTAACGGCCCGGCGGCACTGGACTCGGAACCTGGCGCACAATCAGTTGGCCGCTGCCGGACGCTCGGAAACGGTCCACCACCTGAGTCAGGTCAAAGGAGAACAGATTGTCACACGCCAGGACCAAGTAGCCATCGGGCCGGGCGACTGCCGGCGACTGCTCAAGCCCCAACGCCAGGTCACGAATCGCACCGAGTCGCGTGTCGTTAGTCATCGCGCCATCGTTGACCAAGTGCATCGGCAATGGCGCGCGCTCGCTTTGCTCCCACTTGACGAAATGATCGTGAAAGCGACCGTTTGCAACGACGACGGCATCCACCACGGCGCCGGTGCGCACTACTTGATCGACGATGCGAGTCAGCATCGGCTTACCCCCAACTTCGAGTAGCGGCTTAGCCTGCTTCTCGGTCAATGGGTAAAGGCGCGTCGCAAAGCCCGCGGCCAAGAACACAGCGCGCAACCGCGGCCAGGCACAATGAACGGTCGGCCGCAGCGTCTCATGGCCGGCTTGCTGGCATGCTGATTCGACTTCAACGCGGTGCGCTTCGTCGCGACAGCCAAATAGTACCGCACCACCTGAACCAGGGAACTTGCTACCGGCACCGAGTTCGCGACCGAGATCAATCAGCGACTGATCCGCGTCTGCAATCGGAAACACCTGCGCACGCAGATCGAAATTGCGGCTCATGCATCTCAAAAACGTCTCGCGATCGCCGCGCTCCAATGCAGCACGGCCAGCATTGGCGTTCTCGACCAGTTGCTGCACCACCATTCGCACTTCTGGATCATCAGCCTGCCAGCGCGCGAACACTGGCGCGTGTACATCGCCCGAACTCTTGCCCAACTTGCCGTGCCAGGCCAACAGCAACGGCGGCAACAGTTCGGCGTCCAATCGCTCGACCGCACCATCGGAGAAAGGCTTCGCGAAGTTCATCGCCAACAATCCATCGTGCGCTTGCACCAACCGGTCCAGCGCCCCAGCGCGGATCCCAAGCACTTCATTCTCAACCCGGAACGCCAATTCCGCGGCCCGCATTGGCTCGACCGGCAAGCCATACCAGCGACTCCATGCCCGGATCGCCGCGATCACTAACGCACTCGACCCCGACAGACCACCTTGGAATGGCACGTTACTGGTGAACGTCAGCGTGAACGGTCGCTGCCCGGCATCGACTTTCGCTGCTGCTAATTCTGCAGCCATCAACTGCCAGGCAGCTTCAAACAGTTCATTGGGCAGATCATTTGCCTGTGCAGCGTCCAGCGTCACCGTCACACCAAGCTCGGCGACGCTGAAGCCAAGACCCTGTCCACCGTAGATGTCAGACGGATTTCCGAGGAGCCCAATGCGCGCTTGAGCTGAGGCAGTGAGAGATGTCATCGATCGGCGAGGATACCGCGGCGCGCGCCGTCTACACTCCTTCAGCTATGAACCGCTCGCTCACTGTCGCCATCGTCGGCACTGGTTTCCTCGCCCGCACCCGCGCCCACTGCTGGCGCCGCGTTCACCACGCCAACGTGAAGATCATCATGGTCTCCCGTGACAAGGGGCGTGCAGAACAATTTGCCAAGGAACTAGGCATCGCGCGCGCGGCTTCCTTCGATGAGATCTTGGCTGATAAGGACGTCAACCTGGTCGATCTTTGTGTGCCGAATCATGCCCACGCGCCGCTCTGCGAACGTGCGGCAGCTGCTGGCAAGCATGTCCTGTGCACAAAGCCATTGAGCGCTTTCTGGGGCCAAGGCCTGCCAGCCGACGCGACCGCCAAGCAAGTTGCGGCCACCGATCGCGGTGCTATGCTCAGCGCCGCTCTCAAGGACGCCGAGGCGATGGTCGAGTCGTGCAAGAAGGCCGGCGTGCAATTGTTCTATGGCGAGAACTGGATCTTCGCGCCGTCAATCGAACGAGCCGCCGCGCTCGGAGCGGCGGCCAAAGGCATCGTGCTCGAGATGCGCGGTTGGGAGAGCCACTCCGGTTCGCATGCCAGCTACGCCCGCGATTGGCGGCATGCCGGCGGCGGCGCGTTGTTGCGCCTCGGCTCGCACCCGATCGGCACCATGCTGTGGCTCAAACACCGCGAAGGTCTGCGACTGCGCGGCAAGCCGACGCGCGTCGCCTCCGTCACTGCTGAAGTCACCGATCTCTCGCAAGCCGCGGCAGGCCACGCCTGCGAAGTCGCGACCGGTTGGAACGACGTCGAGAACTGGGGCATGTGCGTGCTCAACTTCGACGATGGCACTCGCGGCACCGCCTACGGTAGCGACAACATGCTGGGCGGGATGCAAAGCCACCTAACGGTTCTCGCCAGCGACCACCGCCTAGAGTGCTCGCTGTCGCCAGTCGATTCACTGCGTTCGTATGCAGTCAACGAAGGCACGTTCGGCGACGAATACATGATGGAGAAATTGTCAGGCCAAGCCGGCTGGTCAACGCCGATGCCGGACGAGATGTGGTGCTCTGGCCAACAAGGCTTGTTGCAGTCGGTCTCTGATCACTTGCGAAAAAGCGAGCGCAGTGACGTCGATGGCGAACTCGGCCTCGAAGTCGTGCGCATTATTTACGCCGCGTATCGCAGTGCCGCGGAAGGCCGTCGCATCAGACTCGCTGAATGAACGCTCCGTTGACGTCCCAATCCCGCTAGACGAGCGGCTAGATGAGCGGCTAGATGAATCCGGCGATTGCCATGTCGTCGCCGTATTGCTGCATCCGCACATCGTACAACTGCCAGGCTTCCGCCATGAACGGACGGCCATCGCCGCCAACCGGCGTCGGCGCGCCAGCCCCGCCGATGATCTTGGGCGCGACGAACGCGAGCACTTGATCAACCGCGTTCCAAGCGAACATCTGTGCGACCAAACCACCGCCACCTTCAACGAGGATGCGTCGCAGACCACGGCGGCGCAATTCCTTAAACGCTCGGCCAAGGTGCAAACGCCGCGGACCTTCGGCCGTAGGAATGTGCAGCACGAGCACTCCGAGATCCTGCAAGTGGCCGCTGCGCACCGGGTCGACGTCTTCACTAGCGAGCAACCACGTCGGCTGCACCCGGGCGGTGCGGACTAGGTTGCTGTCATCATCAATCTCGCAGAGCGGATCGATGACGATGCGCACCGGTTGCTTGCCTTCGACGTGGCGAACGGTCAATTCCGGATCGTCAATCTGCGCGGTGCGAAAGCCAACCATGACGCCGTCACAGTGTGCTCGCAGTTCGTGAGTCTTCTTGCGCGCTTGGGGACCACTGATCCATCGCGCTTCGCCAGTCGGCGCCGCGGTTTTGCCGTCGAGCGTCATCGCCCACTTGCACAGCATCCACGGGCGGTCTAGCGACAGCGCTTTCTTGAACGGCGCGTAAATTTCATCGCACGCCATCGCCAACACGCCGTCCATGACTTCAATACCGGCTGCTTCAAGTAGCGCGATTCCCTTGCGACGATGGCGCATGTCGGGGTCAGTACTGCCGATGACCACACGCTTGATGCCGGCGGAAATCAGAGCCTGCGCACACGGCGGCGTCTTCTTGCCATCGACACCCTTTTGTGTCGAGCACGGCTCAAGTGTGATGACTGCCGTGTCCGGCTTCTTGCCCTTCGTTTTGGCTTCATCCAGCGCAACTGCTTCTGCGTGTCGCCCACCAAAGAACTCATGGTGGCCGCGCGCGACGATCTCGCCATCTTGCAGCAGCAGGCAACCAACACGCGGGTTTGGTTCGACCTCGAAGCGGCCGAGGTCCGCAAGCGCGATCGCTTGGCGCATGAGATCACCGTCATCACTCACTTGTCTGAAGTCCCCGCTTGATCGTCAGCATGGGCCAGATCGTTGCTTGCTTGGTCGGCAGCGCTCATCTCAGCCGCATCGTGGGCCAGCAAATCGCCAAGACAAGAATGAGCCAGCGCTTCGGTGACCTTGACCGGCACATATTGGCCGCACAGGCCTTGGTCCGACGATTCGAAGTGCACCAACCGGTGCTGCGACGTGCGGCCAGTCATGCGACCTGCAACTTTGCTCTCGCCCTCGACCAGTATCTCGACCGTCTGGCCAACCATCGCCTGGTTTTGTTCCGCCGACAGTTCTTCCTGAACAGCGAGCAGGACTTGGTTGCGGCGGTTCTTATCTGCCATGGAGACGTCGTCGACAAGTTCAGCCGACACCGTGCCGGGGCGTGCTGAATACTTGAAGATGTAGCTTTGCGAGAACCGCAACTCCTTCATCAGCGCGACGGTTGCTTCGAAGTCTTCCTCGGTCTCGCCGGGATAGCCGACAATGAAGTCGCTGTGCAGTTCCATGTCAGGAGCCTTCTCCCACAGTTGCTCGATGCGCTTCTTGTAGCGCTCGACGGTGTAGCCGCGACGCATCGCCTTGAGCACCGAGTTACTGCCGGACTGCGCCGGTAGATGTAGGTAGCGCGAGATCTTCGGCAACTCAGCAAGCGCGTCGATCAGGTCAGGACTCAAAAAGTTCGGATGCGACGTGATGAACGCGAGGCGACGCAGTGCGGGGATCTTGTGCAGTTCGCGCAGCAGGCCGGACAAGCGCGCGTCCTGGCCCTTCAAGTCACGGCCGTAAGCGTTGACCGTCTGACCGAGCAATGTGATCTCGGTGACGCCATCGTCAACCAAGCGGTTGGCCTCATCAACGAGGTCCGCGACAGGGCGCGACACTTCATCGCCGCGCGTCGTCGGCACGATGCAGTAACTACACGGCATGTTGCAGCCGCGCATGATCGACATGTATGCCTGACTGCGATGCGGCCGCACCTTGACGTTGCGTTTGATGCTGTCGCCACTGATGCCCTGATCAACACTGACCATGCCGGCGCCAACAACTTCGTGTTTGGTCTTTGCTGGCTCGCGCTCAGCGACCAACGCCGCGTTACGGGTGCGCGCCTGCTCGACGGTCGCGTCGATGTCGCCGAAGGAAGACGGGCCAACCACCAGGTCGACGTGAGGCATGCGCGACAGCATGTAGCGCTTGTGTTCTTGCGCCATGCAACCGAGCACACCCACCACCAAATTCGGTTCGGTGCGCTTGCGAATACGTAGCTTGCCGAGCTTGGACCAAACACGATCCTCGGCGTGCTGACGGACCGAGCAGGTGTTGATCAGGACGACATCGGCGTCCGCTTCTTCGATCGCAACTGCGTAGCCGCGTTGCTGTAGCTTGGTTTCTACGAGTTCACTGTCCAGCTTGTTCATCTGGCAGCCGTAGCTCGTGAGGTGGTATTTCGGCTCGGTCATGGCGGACCTGTCACTCTACGGCCAACTAGCTGTGTACCCAGTAGTTGCTGGCCCATCCTGACGACGCCTTCGCTTCGACCAGGGGTCCTGCTCGTAGGCGGGGCCTGCCAAACCCAGTCGCCCAGTGTTCGCTGCTCACTGTCACCGCAGCCACAGCAGGCCCCTTTGCATGCCGTTGTCGGCCATGCAGCCGACATTCACGGCTTCATGCAGCAATCTCAAACGTGTGCTGACACGAGGCGTTACGGGATGGCACGGACCTAAGGCCGTCAGAGCATGAATTACGCGCGGCCATCATTTCACGTTGTTCCATCGCAGGAAATCCAACCCATCGAGGCGCGACCACCAAAAGGACCAGGCCGAGCAGAGCATTTGACAGCGCCGTCGGACGATCGATGACCAGTCGCCGAATCAGGGCCTGACGGCACTAGCCAAGGGCGCACGGGATGCATGAAGACACTGACGGTGTATCTCGACCTTGCATGCACCAGCGCGACATCACGGAGTCGGGCCGGCGGCGCTGATGATGATCAAGGTTCCGGCCCTGCCGTTTGGTCAAAGGTAAATTTCCTGACACAAGCGAGCCAGCCAACCGTCATGGGATCTGGGTTGATCACGACCGGGTTCGCTGATTGGATTCCAGCAACGCCTAGCGGCCGCGTCGAGATTGCCACCGCGACACTGCTGCCACCTTGGCTATCAATTGTCCGATGTCAGCGGCGTTTTCGTGCATCCGTTCGCGAGGCCAAACACGCCTGCGGCGATCGGCCCTGACGCGGCGCAGTTCATGTGGGGCAATGACTCACAGCGACTCCCCAACCAGGTAGTATTCTTGACCGTAACCCCATTGGGCATCATTCGGGCATCGACAGCCATACCATGGGCCGCCTCGCCGCGGTAGTTGCTCGCGCGGTTATGCTACTGATGTCATACTAGACTAGCCCCGAAGCATCATCTCGATGACTACTCGCTGCCCTCAACGCTCCAGTTGCAACCATGCGCCCTTCGATCCTCGCCACGACACTTCTCGCCGTCAGCACTCCGTTACTCGCCCAAACTCTTGAACTCGACAAGATTGGCGGCGCGCTTGGCGGCACATTGCAGTGCCCGATTCAAGGCGCCCCGAACGAACCATACGCGCTGATCGTCGACTTTAGCGAGCAGCAGACGACGCTGCCCGCACTAGGCATCACGCTAGACATCAGCGACACGTTCTCGGAACTGACGTTCTGCATTCCAGGCTTCCTCGGTGCAACCGACGCCAATGGTGATGCCACGCCGACGGTGCTATTGCCGAACCTGCCGGTGCTACAAAACCAGACGTTGTCGATGCAGGCAATCGGTGGCTCGGGTCTATTTCGGGTTTCGAACCTGATCCGCGTGACGCCGCAGACGCCAGGCACGTTCAAACCGGCGCTCAACGCACCGACGCTGCCAATCGTTGGCGGTGGCGTGATTCACGAAGAGAGCGGCCAGTTGTTGTTCCTAGGCGGCAGCGGTCCACTGGCAACGCGCTACCATTCGCGCATCGAAGAATGGGAACTCAGTGGCGCGACGTTTGGCGTTGGCTTGCTGTCGCAGACGACACCGCTCTCGGATGGGCGGGTGCTGTTCACCGGCGGCCTCGACATCCTCGCAGGCCAACCAACCGACGCGGCCGCGATCTACGATCCGGTCACGCAAACGACGACCACGCTGACGATGTCGACGCCGCGCGCAGGCCACGGCGCGTCACAGATGGGCAATGGACTGGTGCTGATCACCGGCGGACTGCTCAGTTTCGATATCACCAACCCTCTGACGCTGCTAACCGGCATCCAGGCCTCGACCGAAATCTTTGACCCGGCGACGGGCCTGTTCACGGCCGGCCCCAACATGTTCGAAGCGCGTGCGCTACACACGTCGACGACGCTCAGCAATGGCCAAGTTCTGGTCGCAGGCGGCATCACCCTGGTGCCAATAATCTCCGTGCCGACGGTTTCATCGACGGCCTACTTGTTCAATCCGTCTAACGGCAACTTCGGCTTCCCGATGTTCTTCTCCGGCGCACGCCTTCTGCACAGTGCGACCGCGCTGAGCAACGGCAAGGTGCTGATCGCTGGTGGCCTCAGCCTCGACCTGACCACGTTCTTGCAGACGCTCGATCCGCTCGACCTGATCATCGGCACGCGCGACGACTGCCTGCTCTATTCGAGCGGCTTCATCTTTGGCGGCTTCTCACAAGTGCAAGGCATGCAGATCGGCCGCGCCGGTGCGGCGATCGCCCCGTTACCGAACGGCGGTGCCTTGATCGCCGGTGGCTTCGAATTAACCATCGACATTGGCAACGCTAACTTCGTGATTGGCGCCACCGAAACGGCCGACGTGTTCTCGCAAAGCCCGAGTGCGATCGTGCCGACTGGCTCGATGGCCGCAGCGCGCTTGTTCCCGATCACGGCGAACCTGCCGGACGGCACGGTCATGGTGCTCGGCGGTGGCCCTCTGAACGCCGAAATCTTCCAGCGTTAATCGCCAACGCGGCATACCAATAAGGCCATGCCAAGAGCGATACAGCCTTTGGCAGCTTGGCTGTCAAGGGTCGCATGGATCCGGCTGGGCGATGACAACGCAGCCACGAAGTAGCACCGCATGAAGGTGTTGCCTCGTGGTAAGATGTGGCCTAAGCGAGGCTAGCTTGGATTTCGAACCGACAACGATCACGTTACCCAACGGCCCAGTGCCGATGTTCCCGATACCGGGAGTGTTCTTGTTTCCGCATCAGGTGCTGCCGCTGCACATCTTCGAAGAGCGCTATCGCACGATGGTTGCGGACCTTCTCGATGGGCCAGGCCGCCTAGTCATTGCGGCGCCGTTGCTCGGTGAGAGTTCGACCCCGGGCCACACTCCCAAAGTGATTCCGGTTGCGGGCCTTGGCGAGATCCTGCGACACGAGAAACTCGACGACGGCCGCTACATGATTTGGGTTCTGGGTATCGCCCGGGTGCACCTCCAGGAACTCGAATGTGAAACGCCTTATCGACAGGTCGAGGTGCTGCCATTTTTGGAGACGGCAGTCCCAGAGCCTGAGGCAGAAGTCCTGACGCGCGAACTTCGAGACGCGGCCGCCGCTCGCCTCAAAGAACCGCTGCCTCTACCGGACTCGACCCCGCCCGGATTACTCGCTGATTTACTGATGCAGACGCTGCAGGCATCACGCAAATTGATCGAACGGGCGTTTGTGGAGCCAGACGTGCGGGCACGCGCGCAACTGGTGCTGCGCGAAGCCGAGCTACGCGGGGCGCTCAATGACGACGAAGACCCCAAGCTTACCGTGCAAATTGACCGTGGGAACGTCCCGGGCAGTATGTCGGACAGTACGTCGGACAGTGAGTCGGACGGTGCGTCGGACGGTGCCAGCAACGACCTGAGCTTCGACATGCTCGATGAGTATCTTGCGGACGACGATGGCGCTGCGAGCGACGGGTCACAGGAGGACGACGGGCCACAGGAGGACGACGACAGTTTTCCACAATTCCCCGAGCGACCCCCAGAAGACGA
>CALCZA010000119.1 GCA_937906475.1 uncultured bacterium | reverse complement strand
GGCTTCGGTAGCTGTCGCCGCATACGCGCAGCACTGGAAGCTTTCCCCTGATGGGCACGTTGTAATGGAGTTTGACTCAGGTGCAACTCTTGTAGTTGCTGTGAGTCAAGACAAGAGTTACATGCGGGCGACCATGAACAACGGCGGTGATGTCATGGATATGCACTGTTGGTTTGCATCCACGAAATATCTCGACGGATTAGCGGGATGCATGATGCCAAGGATGGTTGTGTGCACCAAGAGATCTGCCGAGGTCGTCACTGTCAATCGCTTCACAATCACGGGTTGGAGGGCGCCAACCGCGCCCATCCCCCAGATTGCATGCGACAGTTCCTACTACGTAGTAGATCGTCGTTACCATCAGTTCTGGGGTGGATACGTGGGGGGCGCGACGTCCCCAGCGATCTTTTGAAGTGTCTCAGGGTGAGGGAGGACGTGCGATGAGGTTCGCGGCCAGAATTGTTGTTTGCCTAATGGCCATGTGCGTCGCCTTGCTGCTGGCGTGCAGCCGAGATGGTGTGACTGATCATGAGGTAGACTTTGGCGTTCAGGTGTGTGATCTAGGGGTAGTGCGCCCGGGTGGCATAGCGAGCACGCGCATTGTTTGCCGGAATACTAGCGCCAACCATCTTATTGGGGTGCCACTGGTCTCCAGCTCATGCGGATGCTCAAAGGCAAGTCTAGTTGAGGAGAACATAGCGCCGAATTCGGACTTCGAAATCATGGTTCAATTGGATCCTGAAGGCCGGAGCGGAGGGCAGAAGGAGAGAATCCACATGCTATGGCCTGGATTGGCAAGGCTGACATTGGTCGTTGAGGCCACGGTGGCCCCCGAACTCGAAATGTTCCCGTCGTACGGCATCTCTGCTCTCGTGACTCGTGGTCCAAAGGAGAGTCTAGTCAATGCCAGCTGCAAGTTGTATTTCAGTCTAGCAAAGCCCGTTACCAAGGTGGATACGCCATCGATGAGGGTTTCGGGGGGTGATGGACAGTTTGCCGCAGAAGCGAGGTTGGTTAAGGATGCGACTGGCGACCACGTGCGCCTTGAGTTCACGGGAGAGATGCCAAAGAGTATCGATGAAGTGAGTGGGTATGTGCTGCTGCGTTACGCAATGAATGATGTTTGGCGCGAAGTCAATGTGCCCTTGATGGTGGTTAGGTCGAGCCCTCTATGGCTTAGTCCCGGTGCGGTTGGTCCCATCGCAATTGATCAGCAGGTCGTGCGCCTTAAGGTGATTTGTGGAAGCAGTGATGTTGTGAGTGGTCTACAGGTTGTTGCTGCGGGTGAAAGCGAACAGGTGGGTGTGCCTAGGATCGCCGCGGATACTTACGAGATTTCGGTCTCAGCGCTTCGACGAATTGGGTGTAGAGGCTTATGGGTGTCGTCAGCCGACGGATGTTTGTACGAGGTACCGGTTCTGTGGTAAGCCGCAAGTGGAGGTTGGCTGTCGCGACTGTTGTTGTGATCATCGCCGCGTATGCGGTATTCAGTTCGGACGAGTTGGAGACTCCGTATGCTACGTCCGCGGCTGGGAAGGGCGATCAGGGGGTGGTGCCCGACGCAGTCGAGGCTGGTGCCCGCGCCGATTACAGGGGGCAGACACCTCGTCGCGTTCCGGCGCCCACAATGCAAGTCACGGTCATTGACGCGCTTACTGGAGCATCTATCGTTGGAGCGAGTCTGCGCGTGCTGCACGATGAAGCTGAGCTGGGACGTGCCACTTCAGTAGTTGACGGTATTGCTCACGTGCCATTTGCGGACTCCTTACGCCTCGGGGATGTCATGATAATTCATGCGGTGGCTGACGGATACGTCGATTGCATGTTGGATGTTGCATGGGATCCAGAGCGAGCGAGTTCAACGTTGAGGATGATGTGGACCGGCCACCTGTTCGGCAGGGTTGTGGACCAGCATGGTGTCGGAGTCCCGGAGTGCAGGGTTGCAATTCTCGATTCGGCCGGCGGCGATGCTTGTAAGACGGGCGAAGATGGCAGGTTTAGGCTCCGTGCATTGTGTGAGGGATCAGTTCGTCTATTAGTGCATCCAGTAATAAATCGTGTTTCGTGGAGGGGGCCATGGGTTCATGCTGCCAAGACTGGCGTGGATGCTACGATTGTCTTGTATCGCGAGGAGCGGCCGTGGTGCGGCATCCGGGTGGAAGCCGTAGATCATGATGGTAATGGAGTGGCACTCCGCGAATGCGAGGTAATGCCGGGTGGAGATAGTGTAGGCAGTGTCATGTTAGAAACGCTGCCACTTGCTGTAGCCGGGTATAGCGCGAGCAATGACAGGATCCCTCCAGGGGATTGGATCGTGCGTGCTGTAGCGCGGGACGCGGGGGTGACGCTAGAGGATCAGCTGGTCACCCTGCTGCCAGGGAGCGAGGCGTCGGTTCTCGTCAAGCCTTGTCGGCCTGGGCGGTTGCTTGGGAGGGTAGTTGGTGAACATGCCAGCGGTGGAGGAACAGTGGTGCTAAATCCGTCTCACGGCATAGGGGTATCAGCCGGCAAGCGGTTCGACGGCCTCGCGATTGTGGATGATGATGGAGAGTTCGCCTTCGAGGGAGTATGGCTGGATCGGGAGTATGTAGCGACGTTTCGCAAAGGTGCTGACATCGCCATTGCCAGGTTTCGAGCCACCACTGAGGAGCGCATAGTGTTGCGGAGCAGTGCCGCTTGTAGTGTTGCCTGGGACATCGGTGGCGGGCTGCCTGTTGATGGCATCGTCGTCGCGATTGGTGCGGAGAACGAATGGTCGGTAACGGGTCTGACTAATCCGCGACTGAGTACTGGCGCGCGCGTTACAGCAGTTCTGCCAGCGGGTCAGGTGAGCTGGAAGTACCACTATCAGGGAGTCAGGGATGGGGTGATAAATATCTTGACTGTCGGCGGGAGCGAAGATCTTTCGGGAAAGCGCGATGCTGTGATTGTCGTGAGGAAGTAGGTGTATTGTGCAGCGCGATTCCTCGGCTAACTCTTTCTCTGGCCGGAATGCAATCCCCACCCGCGTGCAGGGAACTTCCTTTGCGGCGCCGTCCTCAAGCACTGGCCATGCAAACATGCCCTTCTCCAAACTCTTGTGTAGCAGCCACGATCCAGATTGATCCTCGACGCATGTAGTGATGGAGCCGCAGGTGCTGATTGAGCGGTTGTTGGCCTTG
>CALCZA010000118.1 GCA_937906475.1 uncultured bacterium | reverse complement strand
TGCCAGATGCCTGCATGCCAGAGGTCTTCATGCCAGAGGCCTTCATATCAGATGGCCTTCATGTCAGATGGTTGGCAAGCCGCTGTGAAGACGGTTGTTGAACGGCAACTCGTGGAGGACACGCCGTTCGTGCTCAAAAAGTTCGGCGTGGCGGATGCGCACGGCTTCGGCATCAACGACCAAGTTGGCCAAGTCGAGATACAGCTGTTCATGCCGCTCTTCTGACGGGCACAAGTCAGCGTAAAAAGCCGAGACTTCGGGTTCTTTGGCCCGGGTGGCGACCGTCATCAGCGACATGCGCTCGTGAGAACGATGCTCGATAATAGAGGCAATCAGTAGTTCGTCGGCAAGCCGGCCCTCGAGGTCACGGCGTGCCGCCTTCTTCAGTTCGGCAGCGTAATTGGACGAATGCAGAGGTGCGAACGCGATGCCGCGCTGGTCGAGCAACTTGATGGTCCGCTCGAAGTGCATCAGTTCTTCGCGGCCGAGCTTCGACAGTTGACGGTGCAACGCCCCGTGCAACGGCAGCCGGAACAAGAACGAGACAGCAAACGCTGCGGCCTTCTTTTCCAGGTGGGCTTGCTCCAACAACAAGGTGTCGAGGTGTGGCAACTGGGCGTCAGCCCAGGCTGCAGGCGTCACAAAGCGTTCAGGAGCCACAGTCCGTTCGGGTGATGGATTGGCACTTGGCGCCGACATGCCGGTAGCCTAGCCAATTGGTGGCCAGGATGCGCTCTGCCTGAGACGCATTGTCTGCTTCGCAGCTTGCCGCTCAGCGTTCGCATCACAGCAGGAATCGGCAGCCCCGCGGCACCAGCACCGGCAAAGTCGCGTAGCATGCGCGGTATGCACAAGCTGGCCGCAACCCTGTTGTCCCTCACCGCATGCATCGGCCAAGACCACGGCAAAAAGCCAGTCGCCGGCATACCAGCGGACAACACCGTCCCCGAACTCGGCAGCGTCACTTGGGAACGCGACTTCGACAAGGCACTGCAGCGCGCTGCGACGACCAAGCGCCCCGTGTTCTTACTGTTCCAGGAGATCCCGGGCTGCGACACCTGCACCGGCTTCGGCAAGAACGTGCTGAGCCACCCGCTACTCAAGGAAGCTATTGAGAACGAGTTCGTGCCCATCGTCGTGCGCAACAACGTCACAGGCACCGAACAGCACATTCGCGAGCGCTACCAGGAGCCGAGTTGGAACAACCCAGTTGTGCGCTTCGTTGATGCCAAGGGCGTGGATATCCTGCCGCGCAAGGATCGCATTTGGGATGCGCACGGTATCGCTTCGCGCATGCTTGAGGCGCTGCGAGCCAAGCGCAAGCTATCCATGCCAGGTTACTTGGCAGTGGCCTGGGCTGAGACTGCGCCAAAAACCGCTAAGGCCGTGTTCGAGATGCACTGCTACTGGGAAGGCGAAGCACACCTTGGCGCGCTCGATGGTGTCATCAAGACCACTTCGGCATGGATTGGTAAAGCCGAAGTGGTCGAGGTCGTCTACCGGCCTGACATAATCACCAAGGCCAAGCTGACGGAAGCCGCGCAGGCCAACAGTTGCAAGCCAGTCACGACCGACAGGGTCCGTATCGCCAAGACCAGCGACCAACAGCACTCGCTCGGTGGCACGCTTTACGCGAAACTCAAACTGACACCAATGCAACGCACTAAGATGCACGCTGACATTGCACACAAGCGCGACCCGAAGCGTTGGTTGTCGCCATCGCAAACCGCTTCACTCAGCAAGTTGCAGGCGCGAAAGGCACCGAAGTAGCTCGGGCCCCGATAACGCAGAGCCATTCTCACGGGCGCCCTCAGCGATTCCTAGAACGGCTTCTTCGACGCCCTAGTCACTCAATAGGCCAAACCCTGACCCCGACTTACTGTTGTTCTCGAAACACGTGAAGTCGATCAGGAACGTAGCGATCAACAGAATCGACCGTAACTCGTTAGGCACGTTGTTATCGACTTCCATGCCAAAGACGTCAGCATCGGTGAACATCTCTTTCAGCATGCCGCCCCACTTCTTGCTGATGCGGCCGACTTCTTGGTCTTCAAGCATGAGTTTGAAAGTCCAGATGCGGAACATCGGGCTGTAGATCTGCATGATCTCGCGACCCGCTTCGTTCTCGATTGCGAACTTGCGACTGACCAACGACCACTTGCGTTGCACGGCACCAATTTTCTTGGCGCCGTCAAAGACTTCCATGCGGTGGAAGAACCAGCGGAACGGCTTTTCGCCGCGGCCAATGCGGTTGCCGGCTGCGTCGTAGATGTGGATTGTCGCCTTGCGGCACTTACCCAAAAAGTTGCGTGCGAACATCGCTCCAAAGCCCGACGACTCTTCGGCCGCGAGCCCAAGTCGCTGGCCGTCTTCATCGGACAACTCAAAGCGGTTTTTCGACTCGAAACCAATCAGGATCTCGCCCCACTCCTTTTGCTGGCGAATCATGATCCGCGTCCGGTCACCAACAATCGCATCTAATCCACTCATGTGATGATGGTGAACGATGCTGGCAACTCGATCACGATGGGAGTTGCAGTTCCGACCAAGATTTTGCGACAAGCGCTGCTTGCAACGCAGGCGCGCAGGTTGCGGATCGCTTTTGCCAAGAGCTCATAAAGAGTTGTGTTGTTTGATAATAATGCAGGCCGCCTCGAGTCCGCACACCTACGGCAACTGCTTGACGGACGCGTCACCGAGTTCGACGGCGCCCGGCAGTCCAGCTTGCTTAGGACCCAACACGCGCAATAGCGACGGCAACAACACGAGCGCCGACACCACTGCTGCCAGTAGCGACAAGTCAACCAACAGACCGAACGTATGCGTGCCGCGGAAGCCGCTACCAAGGATCGTGACGAAACCGACGAGCAGCATCAATGTGGTGATCACAACAGGACGGCCTGCGGTCGCCAGGGCGCGCTGAACCGATTCATCACCATCGTAACCATCCCGCCGTTCTTCGCGCCAACGCGATGCCAGGTGGATTGTGTCGTCGATCATCAAGCCGAGCGCGACGCAGAACGAGATCACCGTCAACGGCCGCAACGTGATATTAAACCAGACCATCACTGCGAGCACGCACACCATCGGCACCAGGCACGCGAACATCGCGACGGCGGCCAATTGGAAGCGACGGCACTGAAGCCAGACGAGCGCGAAGATCACGAGGATTGATCCGAGGAACGAATTGCGCAGGTCACCGGTCATCGACAAGACCTGAGCCGTGCCGACCATCTGTAAGCCTGCGAGGCGACAGGTCAGGCTCTTCAGGTCGGCCGACTGGCGACGCACCGACGCGGCAAACTTCTGCCACGCGATAGTGCCAAGGTCACCGCGAAACACCAGGATGCGGGCCCGCTTGCCGCCATTGGCAATCATCCCTGTCGGCAGCACGTTCGCGGCGCGCAAGGCGCCCAGCATCAACGGCGACACGCCATCAGCGAACAGATCCGAGATTGATAAGGACCGCGTCACGCCATCGAGTCGCTCAAGTCGTTCGACCAACTTCGCCAACTCAGCACGTTCGGTAGGGCCAAAGCCGCGATCAACCTCGACAAGTATTTCGGCAGGCACGATGCCAACGAAGCGGTGCTCGAAAAACCCAAGTTGCTGCATCACCTCGGAGTCGGGCCATAGATCGGCCGTGATCCGATGATCAGTCTCAAGCTTCGTTACTTGCCACGTGCAGGCGACGGCCACAACCGCAGCCGTGCCGATCCACCAGCGTGGTCGAATGCGTTGCAAGCGCTGCGCACCGATAACGATCATCGCCGCCGGATCGGCCGGGCGCTTGCCAACTTTCGAACTAACGAACGACATCGCTGGTGGCATTAGCAGCATCGTGTAGAGGAATGCGAAGCCCATGCCGATGGCGGCGAAGCCACCGAGATAGCCGAGATCGCGCAGGTCGGCGCGCAGCAGTGACGCGAAGCCAACGATGGTCGTTAGCGACGTCAATAGGCATGGCACGAACAGCGCCGCGAACGAGCGCACCGCGGCCTGCTGGGCATCGCCATCATGTTCTCGCTCTTCAAGGAACCGGCCGACCATGTGCAGACCGTCGGCCACCGACATGCACAATAGCAAGGTCGGTAGCGTCGACGTCAACATCGTAATCTCGACGCCGCACAGCCCCATAACGCCAAGCGTGCTGACCAGCGTCAACGGCACTACCGCTAGAGCCAGCAGCGCCAGAAGCCAATGCGGCACCAGCCAGAACAGCAATACAGCAGCGACGGCCGTGCCGATTGGCAGGAACTTCGACATGTCGGCGCGCACCAACTCCCGACTGATCATCGTGTGGAACGGCAATCCGCAGAGGTTTAGATGTTTGCCGTGGCTTGCCACCTCGCCGCGCAGTGCCGAGCAGAGGGCTTGCAGATCTTCGTGATGCCAGCCGCGCTGCAATACAATGATACCGCCAACCGCGTCGCCCAACCGCGACACCAGTAACTGCCGGAAAGTCGCCGACGCTGCGACCTGCTCCGGCGTGCTGCGGAGTTGGCCAGGCACGTTTGCATTGGCCAGCGTCGTGATGCTGCGGGCAACAGCATGCTGGTCGCAGACCGCCTCAAACGCCCTGAGCCGATCAAGCACAACGTCCGAGAACGGCTCCACCTCGTCCCACGCAAACAGCAGCAACCGGTCGGGCGGTTCACAGCCATCTGCGCTGTCGTCAGCGTAGTGCTGCATCGCCAGCTGCAATTCGGGGTCACTACTCTCAAAGAAGCCGTCGACCTTGAAGCCGAGCTCCAGGTCCTTCAAGCCCCACCCAAACATGCATGCAGCGGCGAGAACCAGCAGCAAAGTGGTCTTCCGTCGCCGAACTAGTGCCGCGCCGAGCGCCATCAAAGGAGCGTTCGAAGTGCCAGTCGGAAGTGTTGGGTTAGTAGGTTCCAGAACCTCCAGTCTATGGCCCAGCCAAACGATCGCTATGCTGGTTGCCGATGTCGCCGCCGTCGTCAAAACAATCGTCCGTCCCCAAGCCGCACAACCCGCGCATGCACACTGGCGGGAAACTTGCGTTCCGCAGTCGTGTGCAGGACCTCGAAGACCTTCCCGGGGACCGCCTATTGATTGGTGGTGACGACCCACCGTCACTCAACGACATCGTGCCGGAAGGCTTCGATGACGTGGAAATCGAGATCGGCCCCGGCAAGGGCGCGTTCGTCATCGCCGCGACCGAAGCCAAGCCGGACACGTTCTTGCTCGGCATCGAAGCGGCCGCCGGCTACGCCAGCTTGGCGGCGACCAAACTGCACGAGTCCGGCAACAAGAACGGCATCTTCCTGGTCGACAACGGCAAGTTGTTCCTCGAAGACCGCGTCGACGAGGCAGCGCTGGCAGCTGTTCACGTTTATTTCCCTGATCCGTGGCCCAAGCGCCGTCACCGCGGCCGCCGCTTCTTCACCGAAGATGTTCGCGCGGTGATCGCCCGCGTGATCCGCGACGACGGCTACTGCTTGGTCGCGACCGACAACGCCTGCTACGCCGGCCAGATAGCTCGGGTCATGGGTAACGCGGCGAGGTTCGAACGCGACGAGGCAGAAGAGCAGCGTCGCATCGCTCTCGGCCCAGGCCACGCGTTCTCGCCGACCAACTTCGAGCGCAAGTACATCGAGCAAGGACGCGTGATCCGCCGCTACGCGTTCCGCCGCCTACCGCGACGAATCACAGAGCCGGCAAACACTGGAGACACCGAATGACACGTTGGCTAGATGCCGGTCCTATTGCTGACCTCAAGTTCAATCCGGGCGCGCCAGTGCACCTTGGCGGTAAGTGGCTGGCCGTCTTCCAACTCGAAGGCGAATACCATGTCATCGACAATGCTTGCCCACACGCCAGCGCACCTCTGTGTGACGGTACGTTGCTGGCAGGCAAGATTGTCTGCCACTTGCACCTGTGGGAGTTTGACATCAAAACTGGGGTCTGTGATGTCGGCGGCGACTGGAACGTGCAGAGCTACCCCAACCGCGTCGTCGAGAACCGACTCGAAATCGATCTGCCGGAATAGCTACTCGCTGAACCAGCGGCCTCTCGAACCACAAACCAGCACGGCGCGACACCTCGCAACCTGATCACGGTCATCCTGCGGCGCTTCGCGCATAGGGGCCGAGTTGAGGTGATATGAGCCGGCCACGGCGGGGCAACCGAGTGTCGAGGTCGAGGCCTTCTCCGCGCCAGTTTTGCCTGCGCCTTAGCACTGCACCACCACTGTCGGTAACATCCTTGCCCAATGACGGACGGTATTGCAAGTGATCGCCAAGACAAGCTGAAGGCGCTACGCGCCGAAGGCGTGGACCCGTTTCCCGCGCGTGTGGCCAAAGGCCAGCCGATTGCGGAGGTGCTGGAGGGCTTCGATGACAAACTCGAATCGACGGTGACCATCGCCGGGCGACTCTCCCAATTACGCGATTTCGGCAAATTGCGATTCTCACACCTGAGCGATCGTTCGGGCTCGCTACAGATCGGCTTTGAACGCGATGCACTGCAGGACTTCTGGCCGGTCCGCAAAAAGGTTGAAAGCAACGACTTGATCAGCGTCACCGGCGTGCTCGGCCACACCAAGAAGGGCGAGCGCACCCTGTGGGCCAAGGACGTCACGCTGGCAGCCAAGGCGCTGCGTCCTGCTCCCGAGAAGTGGCATGGCTTGCAGGACCAGGAGCAGCGCTACCGGATGCGCTACGTCGACCTGTTCGCCAACCCCGGCGTCCGCGAAACGTTCGCGACGCGCTCGAAGATCGTGCGCGAGACGCGTCACTACTTCGACTCGCTCGATTACCTCGAGGTTGAAACACCGATCCTGCAACCGCTGTTCGGCGGCGCTGCGGCGCGACCGTTCACGACGCATCACAACGCGCTCGACATGCCGCTGTTTTTGCGTATCGCGCCTGAACTGTATCTGAAACGCTTGATCGTCGGCGGCATGGAGCGCGTCTACGAGATCGGTCGCGTGTTCCGCAACGAAGGCATCAGCACTCGACACAATCCCGAGTTCACGATGCTCGAAAGTTACGAGGCGTTCGCGGACTACAAGGACATCATGAACCGCGTCGAAGGGCTGTTTCAGCACCTGGTCGACAAGGTGCTCGATGGTGAGGGCAAGGTGACGTTCCGTGAAAAGGAATACGACCTGAAGCCGCCGTTCCAGAAAGCGCGTTACCTCGACCTATTCGCCGAGCAAAATCCCGGCGTGGATTGGTTCGAGCACGAGCAAGTGATCGCCCGGGCCAAGGAGCTTGGTCTCAAGGTCGATGGCATCGAACCGGCAAAACTCGCCAACGATGTTTTCGAAGCAACCGTAGAAGACACCTTGATCGGCCCCGTCTTCGTGCATGACTACCCGACCGCGATCAGTCCGCTTGCCAAGCGCATGACGGATGATCCCCGGGTCGCCGAACGCTTCGAACTGTTCGTCGCCGGCATGGAACTCGGCAACGCCTTCAGTGAACTGAACGATCCAATTGATCAAGAGCAGCGCTTCGAAGAGCAGGTCGTCGACAAAGATGACGAAACGCCCGGCGAAGTCGATCTTGACTACGTCACCGCGCTGGAGTTCGGCATGCCGCCCGCCGGCGGTCTCGGCATCGGTATCGATCGCTTGTGCATGCTCCTGACCGGGTCGACATCGATTCGCGACATCGTGCTGTTCCCATTGCTGCGCCGCATCGATCCGAATGCGAACCAAGGCAGCGAGCCAACGGCCCCAACCGAACAACCACCTGAGGCGAACAAGCCCAAGTGATCCGCGCGTTCAGCCCGTTCCTGGCACTGCGCTACCTGATAACGCGGCGCATCAACATCCTCGGCGTGCTCGGCGTGGCGTTCGCCGTTTGGGCAATGCTGGTGGTCGATGGCGTGTTCACCGGGTTTGTGCGCGACATCCGCAGCAACGTCGAAAGCAGTGCTCCGCCATTGCTACTGACGGATCTGCCCCACGACTCGAGTTTCACGGTCTTCCATGACGCGTTGTTCGACGATCCAGATGTGGTCGCGCTGGCTCCACGCTTGCGACAGCACGCGATGCTACAGCCGATCCGGCAAGACCAGCGCACGCGCGCGAAACGCGGCAGCAATCAACTCGACTTCGACCACACCAAGAACGGCTTCGCGATGCTCATCGGCATCGATCCGCTACTTGAGACCAAGGTCGTCAGCATGTCCGCGTGGCTGCGACGTGGCAGTAACGAGATTGCGCGCTATGGCAGAGACGAATCACCCTCCAAGGTATTCGACGAACCAGACGAGGAGCGCCTCGCCGAGATGCTCTTACCCGACCGCGTCGAGTGGGACATGCGGCGTCGCGCCGGCATGCCGCACGACCCGGACATCAACAATCACCGCAGTTCGCTGCCGGGCATGTTGATGGGCTGGCGACGGGTATTCAACCTGCCACACATTCAGGACGGTGATCCATTCGAGGTGGTTTGCGCATCGTTTCCGGGTGGTGACGGCGAGAACGGCGCGCTGTCCATGCGCACGACGCAGAAGCCGTTCGCCAGCGCCGGCTGGTTTGGTTCCGGCAACCGCATGTTCGACGCAGTCACCGCGCTGGTGCCGATCGAACCCCTGCGCACCATGCTCGGTCATGACATCGACGACCTGACCAGTATCCCTCTGGTCACGGATGTCGCCATTCGGCCGCGCGACGGCATCACCGGCAACGAACTCATCGCCTTGCAGCGGCGACTTGAGAAGAAGGCGCAAGCCAAACTCCCCGAGGGCTCAAAGCCGTGCTCGGTACTGACCTGGCAAGAGCAAAACTCGGTCTACCTGAAGGCCGTCGAGCAAGAGCATGCGATGATGACGATCGTGCTAATGATCGTCATGCTGGTTTCGGCATTCGTCATCTACGCGACGCTGCACATGATGGTCGTGCAGAAGATCAAAGACATCGGCATCATCTCAGCCGTCGGTGGCTCGCCCCGAGGGATTGGCTCGGTGTTCTTGATCAACGGCACCGTCGTTGGCGTGCTCGGCTCACTGCTCGGTGTCGCCGCCGGCGTCATGTCGGCGATCTGGATCAACCCGATCAACGACTGGCTGTATGCAAACTATCGTATCGAACTATTCCCTCGCGAGACGTTCGACCTGCAAGGCATTCCGTGCCACCTCGAGCCGTCGTGGGTCATTGCCGTCGCCATCGGAGCGATCGTGCTATCAATCATCGTCGCCTTCATCCCGGCCCGAAAGGCTGCCCGCATGAACCCCGTAACCGCCCTAGCCTTCGAATGAGCACCATCCTGCGTGCCACTGGCATCACCAAGAACTACGCGATCGGCAAGCAGCAGATCCCCGTGCTGCGCGGCGTGGACCTCAGCATCAAGGCCGGCGAGAAAGTCGCGCTGCTCGGCACTTCAGGCGCGGGCAAGTCGACGTTGCTGCACCTGCTCGGCCTGCTCGATGCGCCGACGAGTGGCACGATCGAATACGACGGCCGCGAAGTGCAATCGCTACCAGTCGGCGAACGGGCGCGTTTGCGCCACCAGCAAGTCGGCTTCGTGTTTCAGTTCTACCACCTGATCCCTGAACTGACGGCACTGCAGAACGTGCTACTGGCGCGCATGATGGATACATCGGTGCTTCAGTATTGGGGCAAGCGCAAGCAGGCTAAGGCCAGCGCTGTCGAGATGCTTCAGCACGTCGGCCTCGGCGAACGACTGCACCACCGTCCCACCGAACTGTCGGGCGGCGAACGCCAACGCGTCGCAATCGCCCGCGCGCTGATCGCCGAACCCAAGATCGTGCTTGCCGACGAACCAACCGGCAACCTCGACTCCGCAACTGCGAAGGAAGTCGTCGACCTAATGTTCACGATCCAACAGGAACGGCAACTCGCCTTTTTGCTGGTCACCCATGATGAAGGCCTGGCCACGCGGTGCGACCGCATCATCCGCATGAAGGACGGCTACGTCGTCGACCAAGACTTGACCAGCGACGAGCAGGCTCGCTGATGTACCGCCTCTTCCTCGCGATCCGCTACCTGCTGACCCGTCCCATCAATCTGTTGGGCATGGGCGGCATTGCGATCGGGGTCTGGGCATTGGTAGTCGTGGTCTCGTTGTTCAGTGGCTTCCTGCAAGTCATCGAAGACCACGTGCAAGCGTCGCGTTCCGACATCGTCGCCACCGAACTGCCCGCGTGGGCAGAATGGCCAGCGCTTCGCGATGCCCTGCAGCATGACCCGAACGTTGCCGGCATGGCGCCGCGACTGCTGCACTACGGCTTGCTGGTAGAGCCAGGCAAGCGGCCGCCACCAGCGCCGCTGCCTGGGCGCAGCGCGATGCACGGCGGCGATCAACCGTTCTTGTTTGTGTTTGGCGTGCAGGCCGACCTGGAAGCGAAGGCAACCAAGTTCGACAGCTGGATTCGCCATCCCGATATCCCTGAAGCAATGCGCGTTCGCGACCTCACGGACCCGCTGGCGCCAATCAAAAACACCCCGACCGTGCTGCTCGGCATCGACCGCATGCGCCGAGAAGGGCTGAAGCCCGGCGACTCGTTGCGACTGATGACTGCCAACCTGAAGCGCGACCGAGATGGTCGAATGACGCCGATTGAAATCGACGTCGAACTGATTGTCGGCGGCGCCTACCAAACGAATCACGGCGGTTTCGACGGCAACAACGTCTTCGTTGACCTGGCGACACTGCAGCAAGCCATCTTCCCGGACGCGCCAAACCAAGTGCAAGAGATTGCCATCCGGGTCAACGACCCAACGCAACTCGAAGCGACCGCAGGCCGCCTGCACCGCGAGGTGCAACGCACACTGGAGAAGGAAGGGCGCGGCTACGGCAGCGTACAAACCTGGCGTGAAAAGAACTCGCTGTTCATCAAGAACGTAGCCCACCAACGCGAGTTGCTGAAGATCGTGCTGACGGTCATCATGATCGTCGCGGCATTTCTGATGTTGGCGACGCTGTCGATGATGGTCACCGAGAAGACGGCAGACATCGGCATCTTGACGGCCATGGGCGGTACGCCGAGCGGCGTCACCATGGTGTTCTTATCGTGCGGATTGGTCATCACTGGCGTCGGCGTCGTCATCGGTTTGACAACTGGGGTGGTTACGGCCGTCTATCTCGAAGAGATCCGTCAGAGCTGGCTGTGGGCCACCGGCCACGACCTATTCCCACTCAGTGTCTACAACCTCACCCGCGTGCCGTGCCGCATTGAGCCGCTGTGGCTGTTGCAAGTGACCGGAATGGCAATGGTCACCGGCTTGATTGTCTCGGTTCTGCCGGCGCTTCGTGCCGCGCGCCACGATCCTCTGATCTCGCTGCGCGGCGTCTAACGCCGATCTAGCATGTAGACTGAGTTAACACGCTTAACCTCACTCACCATCGTGAATCACCCCCTGCAACTCCTGGCATGTACGATCTCTACGCTCCTGATGACAGGCTGCGTGGCGCAACCAGATCGGGAGCAGAAAGGACTGTTGGCAGGAACCCAGCGCGTCTTGGCACTCAACTTCGGCCGCAGCGTCACTGGACCGCGAGTGCAGCAACTGACTCGACTGCCGCCGGCGTTTGCCGGCGAGATGCGTCGGGTCCAAACGAGCTTTGGACTTGGTAGTGGCGGCCTACTGACAACTGCAACTACCAGCGAACTACGCCGCACGCAACGCATCCACGAACTGGGCTTGCAACTGCTGGGCTCGGAGACAAGGCGCCGCCCTCACCCGTTCGAAGGCGCATGGCCCTCGAGCTACGAGTTTGCTGAGAACACTGCCAATGGCATCGTCACCTTTGGACGCCTGCTCGGACCGACCCAACGGCCGCTCGGTGAGATCAACGACCACACCCACCGCACCGACCACGCCGACAATCGGCCCGAGCCGACGCTCTGGCAGCGTCTGCGCCGTCGACTGCCGTTCTGATCCGCGCGCACGTCTGTGAACTTTCTCCTGCTCGAACCCGACGAGTGCGCTGGTGACGGCGACTCCGTGATTCGCGGCCGTCGCGCTGAACACCTGCGCACCGTGCTACAGGCCGCTGTTGGCACCACGCTGCGCGTTGGTGTCATCAACGGCCAACTTGGCACGGCGACCGTTACCAGCCTCGACGCCAATGAGGCGAACCTTCGCATCGAATTGCTCGAGCAACCGCCCCCGCTCCGCGACACCCTGCTGCTTGCCGTGCCGCGACCCAAGGTTCTGATGCGCATGCTCGCGCACGCCGCTGCCATGGGGTTCGCGCGGATTGTGCTGTTCCGTTCCTGGCGAGTCGACAAGACGTGGATGCAAAGCCGCGCCCTGGATACCAAGGTCCAACGTGAGCAGTTACTACTCGGACTCGAACAAGCTGGCCGCACCCAACTGCCCGAATTGCTGCGCTTTGATTTATTCAAGCCGATGGTCGAAGACGAACTGCCGGGCCTAGATCTGCCCCACCCACGTTTTGTTGCGCACCCGTATGCCGCGACGCCCACTCACCAACTCGCAGCAATCCCGACCGCCAGCGGCAACCAACCGGGGTTCACGCTGGCGATCGGCCCCGACGGCGGATTCTTGCCATACGAAGTCGATAAGTTGATCGAGGCTGGCTTCCACGCCATCTCGTGCGGGCCCCACGCGTTGCGAACGGAGACCGCGCTCGCAGCACTCTGGGGGCAGTTGGACCTATTGCGACAACGCAAGTAGTGTGCAGGGGTGATAACGCTGCGGTGCGGACTATCGGGTGCCGGGCCAGCGGGGCTCGGCGTCATTCAGGATGTTGGATTACACAATGCGTGTGACGTGGTGGCAGTGCACGACGATGCGCCAGGTGCTGCCAAACGACTCGCCGACGGCAGTAATCTAGGCTATTCCACCGAGAGCTTTGAGCAGTTGCTCGCCTACGGCGTCGATTTCATCGTGCTGACCGGGCCCCTCGACATCCGCTTGGCCCAGATCAAGCTGGCAAGCGAGCAATCGGTTCCATGCTTGGTGCACGCACCGGTTGCTCCCGACCTCGCCACCGCCAAAGCGATGATGGCTATCTGTGCCAAGCACGAAGTGCGACTCGGTGTCTTCGTACCTAGCCAAGCGGACCCCATCGTTGAACAGTTACGCCGCATGATTGCCGCGGACTGGCTCGGTGGTGTGGTTTGCGCACAGTCAATCACCGGTAACGACGAATTGCTGCGCTCCGGCACTGTCACGCACGGCGGCGATCCATTCGTCGCGCTCGCAAGCGAACACGTGCACGTCATGGCATGGCTAACCAGCAGACAAGCGACTTCAGTCACCGCACAAACGACTCGATCCTTTGCGCCAGACCTAGATGACGGTGGGGTCGCGACCGTCATACTCCGCGGCAACATTCCTTGCACCTACATCACTAGTAGGCTGACGCGCGCCAAAGCCATCGCGATCCACGGCACCGACGGCGGCGTGCGCATCGCAGGAGATCGCATTTGGCTAATCGGGCAACGGCCATTTCAGGGCCATGTGTTCGACTACGAAACGCCAGGGATCGAGCAAGTGCTGTCACGACGTGATCTGCGGAATGCGCTCACCGAGCACCGTGCTGGCAGCGAACTGCATGGCCGATTTGCACGCTGGCTCGAGGACACCGACGACTACCCCTGTCCCATTGAGCAGGCCATCATCGATGTTGAAACCATCGACGCGATGACTCGCGCCGCGCGTGATGGCTGCACGATCAAGCTGCCATAGTGGCCGCTACTAGCATGGCTAGTTCCGCGGTCACCCTGCATCACAAGACCATCCGTGCAGCAGGCACTCGACGAACGCAAGGCGACTGGCAGGAGCAACTGATTGCACAGCCGTGACGTAAGGTCGCGTGGCCAGGTGCGAATGGGCGTCGCATGACGACTGCGCCGGCGACGCAGCTAGCTGTCGCCGGAGCCCTTAGCGGTTGTTGTACTGCTTCTCGTAGTATTCCTGGTAGGCACCGCTGCGAACGCGCTCCCACCAGGACTTGTTCTCGAGATACCAGTCGACCGTTTCCTTCAGGCCTTGCTCGAACGTGTAGGTCGGCGTCCACCCGAGTTGCGCGCGCGCCTTGCTAGAGTCCATCGCGTAGCGTTGGTCATGGCCGGGGCGGTCGGTGACATAGGTAATCAGGTCTTCGCCCTTGCCGACGAGTTTGAGGATCTCGGTGACGACGAACAGGTTCTCGCGCTCGGCATCGCCACCAAAGTTGTAAACCTCGCCCTTTAGGCCGTCTTCCATGGCGCGCTTAATGCCGCGACAATGGTCGATAACGTGGATCCAGTCGCGCACGTTCTTGCCGTCGCCGTAGATCGGCAGCGACTTGTTCTCGTGCGCATTGGCGATCATCAACGGGATCAACTTCTCGGGGAACTGGTACGGACCGTAGTTGTTCGAGCAGCGCGTGATGATGCAGTCCATATCGTGCGTGTGCACCGCCGCGCGAACTAGCAGGTCACTACCGGCTTTGCTCGACGAGTATGGCGAGTTCGATTGCATGGGCGTTTCTTCGGTGAAGAAGCCCCACGCGCCGAGGGAGCCATAGACCTCGTCGGTGCTGACGTGCACGAAGCGCTTAACATCAGTGTGACGCGCTTGGTCAAGCAGCACCTGCGTGCCAACAACGTTGGTTTGCACAAAGGCCGTCGCATCGAGAACCGAACGGTCAACGTGGCTCTCCGCAGCGAAGTGCACGACAATGTCAAACTTCTGCCCGGCGAACAGTTCAGACATCGCCTTCACGTCGGTGATGTCACCCTTGACGAACGTGTAGTTCGCGTGGCCTTCAACATCCGACAGGTTCTCGAGGTTGCCGGCATAAGTCAGCAAGTCGAGGTTGACGATCTGGTGCTCGGTTTCCGTGAGCATCATGCGCACGAAGTTCGAACCAATAAATCCGGCACCGCCGGTTACGAGGATTTTGCTCACGGTAGGACTCCGATAATCAGGTCAGCATCAATATTGCTTGCCGCGCAGTTGCGAACTGCTGGCGCCGCCCGGAGTTGCCGCCGCGTCAGCCTGCGCCGCTTCATCGAGCGGCACATGGCGCGCTAGCGCGTCCAGGTAATGTGGTAAGTGCTTACCGCGAACCGTAGCCAGTTTGTCCGTGTCGAGCACGGACCAAGCAGGTCGCGCTGCCGGCAGATTGAGGTCGGCTGCCGTCTGCACGCCAACATCGATGTTTTTCATGCCGGCTGCAGCGAGCGTATCGACGGCGAACTGGTGCCACGAACACTGACCTTCGTTGGCAGCATGGTAGATGCCGCCTGCCGGTTTGAGCTTGAAGACGTCGAGCATCGCCTCGGCGAGGTCGTGCGTCATAGTTGGTCGGCCGACCTGGTCAGTGACGACCTTGAGTGCACCGCCAGCGCGAGCTCGGTTGAGGATAGCCCGCGGGAAGTTCTTGCCACCCGGCCCGAACACCCAACTCGTGCGGATTACGTAGAAGTCGTCGCGACCGTGAGCCAACACCGCTTCTTCGCCGATGCGTTTACTGGCGCCGTAGACCGACAACGGCTTGATTGCCGAATCAACTGGGTAGGGCGTGCCTTCAAGTGTGCCATCAAACACGAAGTCAGTGCTGACATAGACCATGCCCGCATCCACGCGCGCGGCCGCTTCTGCGACCCACGCGGTCGCCATACCGTTGATTCGGTATGCCACCAACGGTTCGGCCTCGCAGCCATCGACGTTGGTAATCGCACCGCAGTGCATCACAAACGACGGGCGTACCTTTTGCACCATCGTCTCGATCGCTTCGCGGCTATCGAGTGGCATCTCGGCGACATCGACTCCCACAGCGTTTAGCCCAAGGGCTTTGGCCTGCGTCATCAGCGTGCGGCCCAATTGACCTGCAGCACCGGTGATCAGGAGATCGCAGTAGGTCGTCACGGCGCGATGACCTACTTATCCATGCGGTTGGCACCGCCCGCACGAACTAGCGCCGATGAACGATACAGCGACTCGAACGTTCCGGCATCGGTCCACCAGCCGTCGAGCACTTCTGACGTCAGGTTGCCGCGGCGCACGTATTCGTTGTTCACATCGGTGATCTCAAGCTCGCCACGATCAGACGGCTTCAGTTCGCGACAGATGTTGAAGACCTCGGCGTCGTACATGTAGATGCCGATCACCGCGAGATTGGACTCGGGTTCCGTTGGCTTCTCGATGATCTTCTCGACCTTGCCGTCGGTGGCGACCGTTGCGACGCCGAAGCGTTCGGGGTCGTGCACCTCTTTCAGCATGATCTTGGCACCACCACCTTGGGCCGCGAAGTCATCGGCTGCCTTCTTGATGTTGCCTTCGATGATGTTGTCGCCAAGCACGACACAGATGGATTCGCCGTCGGCAAACTCTTCGGCGAGCTTCAGGGCATCGGCGATGCCGCCCTCACCTTCTTGGTAGGCGTAGCCAAGACGCTTCAAACCAAATTCCGAACCGTTGCGCAGCAATTGCAGGAAGTGACCAGCGTAGCTGCCACCGGTCACCACCATGATCTCGGTGATACCAGCGTTGACCAAACACTGGATCGGGTAGTAGACCATCGGCTTGTCGTACACAGCTAGCAGGTGCTTGTTGGTGATCTTCGTGAGGGGGTAGAGACGGCTACCCAGGCCACCAGCGAGAACGACACCTTTCATGACTGATTACTCCGATTCAAGCTGCGTGCGATACCACGCGAAAGTCCTCTCCAACCCTTCGGCAAATCCAACAGTCGGAGCGAAGCCGAACCGTTCTTTTGCGCGCGTAACATCTGCCATCGAATGGCGCACATCACCGGTGCGGGGCGGCAGACGCTTCGGGTCCGGTATCACCTGATTTGGCAACTGCTCGCTCGTGAACTTGGACAACTGTTCGTAGAGTTCGAGAACCGTGCACGAATCGCCATAAGCAAGGTTCACCGTCTCGCACCCGCTGCTGTCCGCATCGAGGCATTGCAGAACCCCAGTGACGAGATCTTCGACATAGGTGAAGTCTCGCCCTTGGCCGCCGTCACCTTCGATTCGCACCTCCTTTCCGAGGATCAAACCGCGACAAAACGCGGCTATTACGCCCGAATACATACTGTCGGCTGGCTGCCTTGGGCCAAACACGTTGAAGAAGCGCGTCACGACGACATTCATGTCGAAGACCCGTGCGAACGTCCGGCAATACAGTTCGCCTGCTAGCTTCGCGGCCGAGTAGGGCGACAGTGGGTCTTCGCGCAGCAGTTCGTGCTTCTGCTTGGCCTCTTGGTTGCCGTAGGCCGAACTGCTACCGGCATAGACAACACGAGCACCACCAAGGTTCGCCGCTTGGAGCACGTTGACCGTGCCGGTCGCACAGGCCTCGTGGGTGTCGAGTGGCCGCTCCAACGACCGCGCAACCGACGGCAGCGCGGCCAGGTGCACAACCTTGTTGACGCCGTTCATCGCCTTCTCAACGTCAGCGTAGTTCGCGACCGAGCCGGCGACGAAATTGACATCGAGCCCGGTCAAGTTATCTAGCGAACCAGTAACCAGGTTGTCGAGAACCACGACCTCACGACCTTCGCGGCACAACGTTTCGCAGACGTGCGAACCGATGAAGCCGGCACCACCAGTAACCAAAACACGATCCGTCATGGGAGCCTCCGAGCGCTCTTCTCTTCTACGTACCACCGGCAGAACTTCTTAACGCCTTCGGCCAACGGCGTCGCGGCGCGATAGCCGAGTTCCTTTTCAGCGAGACTCACGTCCGCAAAGGTGATTGGCACGTCGCCTGGTTGATCAGGTTGCTTGTCGAGTAAGGCTGGCCGGCCGAGCGCCGCCTCCATGTGTTGCACCAACTCCGACAGCGACGTCGTAGCAGCCCCACCGAGGTTAATGATCGCGTAGCCGTCATCGCGATCCATCGCGGCGCGGACGCCAGTAGCGATGTCTTCGACATAGGTGTAGTCGCGTCGCGAACTGCCATCGCCAAAGAACGGGATCTTGGTGCCATCAGTGATCGCGCGAGCAAACTTGTGAATCGCCATCTCCGGTCGCTGTCGCGGTCCATACACCGTGAAGAACCTGAGGCAGGTCATCGGGTTGCCGTGCAGGTGGTGCCACGTATAGCACAGCACTTCGCCAGCCTTCTTGCTGGCGGCATAAGGCGACACTGGACGATCAACCGCCTGCGTTTCCGAGAACGGCACGTTCTTGTTGCCACCGTAAACCGACGAACTACTGCCGAACACGAAGCGCACGTTCTTGTCCGTGATTTGCTGCAGAAGGATCTGCGTGCCCTTCACATTGACGTCCATGTAGCGCACCGGGTCTTGCAGCGACGGCCGCACGCCAGCGAGCGCAGCCAGATGCACGACACAGTCGACATCTTGCACGGCGCGCTTGCAGGCATCCCCATCAAGCAGGTCGCCTTCGAGGAACTCGAAGCGGTCGCCGCCGAGTTGCCGCAGCGTCTCGAGGTTCCGATGCTTGAGCGCCGGGTCGTAGAAGGGGTCGAGGTTATCTAAGACTCGTACGCGCCATCCCTCCGACAGGAGCTTTTGCGACAGATGCGAGCCGATGAAGCCTGCGCCACCAGTTATCAATGCGAGTGTCATGGGTCAGAACGGTGGCAAGTGTGGTACCGGATCGCAGGCCCCCATTGCAATGCACAGGGCAGCGAAATACCTGGGTATCCCGGGTCAAACTGGATCAGTCGTAACGAAGTCGGCCAAAACGACTAGAATGTATCTGATGGCCAACTCTTCCAGCATCAAGTTCGCAGCAGCGCTCGCTCTCATTGCCGGAGCCGCGCTGGCGCAAAAGCCGGCCCCACCACCCGTGGATCCCAACCTACCAGCCCGCATCAAGGAGCTGAAAGGCCTGGTCAAGGACAGGAAGATGGCTCTGGATTTCCAAGCGATTGGCCTGATGCAGAGTCTCACCAAGGATGTCACCAAGGTGAACCCGAAGGACCGATCCAAGATCGCCAAGGCGCTCGGCGGTGTCTTCAAGACCGGCAAGGTTCGCACCGGAGGAAAGGCAATCCTCTACCGTGAAACCAGCGATGCGCTAGCGAAGCTTTCGACTGACGGCAGTAAGCAGCTACTCAAGGCGTGCGAGAACAAACGCTTCAAAGACGACCTCTCGTTGCGGGCCCATATGCTGAGGGCGCTCGGCAAGACGAAGGACGTCAAGCAGATCAGTTTTCTGCTCGAGGTGACGTCCCGATCGCCACACGACGAACTGCGCGCGGCCTCGGGCCAGGCCCTCATCAATTACCAGCACGCCAAGGTCAAATCGCAACGCGAGATCGTCAAGGAGATCATCAAGGCGTGGGGCTCGCTCGAGTCCAAGGCCAACCAAGCGGTGGCGAATGACCCCAATGGTCCGCAAGATTTCGGGCCACAAAACGCCCGCCGCACGCTTCGCGCCGCGCAAGGCAAGTGGGTTGCGACGCTACAGAAGCTGACCGGCATCTCGCAGTCCAAGTTCATGGAGTGGCAGCGCTGGCAAAACAAGAACAAGGGATGGATGCCGCCGAAGTAGCGGCCGCGCAGAGCCCGAACTGACCATGCCAAGCGAGTTCGCTAGGGGCCCTCGCCCAGCCGCGCAACTCGGGTAGACTGTTGCCGCGCGGTCACCCCTTCCGCACACGCAGCATGCTCCGATCCCAGATTCTTTCCGCCAGCTTGGCGCTCTGCCTAAGCGGCATGTTGGCGGCGCAAGTCGTCAACGGCGGCGGCAATACCCCGCCTCCACAGCCTACTTCGACATTGCTGGGTCGACTAAAGTTCGGCCGCATTGAGCTAGACGTAGCGGCAGAGTTGGCGAACGAACTACGCCAACGCCGCACCAGCGCGCGACTGCACGCAAGCAAGATCCTGCGAGACCACTACCGCCGGCATGAGAAGTCGTTCCAGAAGTTGTCGGCCAAAGTCATGGGCGACTTCGAGAAGGTCACCAAGAAGGCGCAGAAGGGTCTGCTCGGCAAGCAGGGCCGCGCCGCGGTTGACGTATTGCGCACCGAGTCGCTCGCAGTGTCGCGCCGATCTAAGCTGAGCAAGCAACAGATCAAGAACGACGTCGACCCGCGCATCGACAAACTGCGCGAACTACTACTGCCAAGCCTGACGAGTGTGCTGGCCAAAGACCAGAAACTCGACGCGATGATGACGAAATTGCGCGCCGCCCATCGCTCACTGCGCGACTGGCATGTGGTCTACGCTGCCATGAGCGAAGGCCTCGAACTACACGAAGACGCCACTAAGCACTTCGCGAAATACCCGCCACCTGAGCATCCCGGCGACAACAGGCGCATCGACCTGGCAATCTCGTTCGCGATATTCGCCGGACTGCCTATGAGTGATTCCGATAGAAAGGCACTCAATGCCAATCAAGGCATCCGCGAACGCACGCCACAAGAAGAATACCTCGGCACGCTGCGCCTCAACGAGATCCGTTACTTACTCGGACTCTCTCTGGTTGTGATCGACGAACAACTTTCCGACGCGGCGCGAGACCATTCGAAGGACATGGCGACGATTGGGTTCTTCTCGCACACGTCGCCAGTAGCCGGCAAGCAGCGCTTTACCCAACGCGCTTCGAAGTTCGGCACCAGTGCTGGCTCAGAAAACATCGCCGCCGGTCAGCGCACTGGTCATGGTGCGATTAGGGCGTGGTGGTATAGCCCAGGCCACCATCGCAACATGCTCGGCGGGCATCGTCGCACGGGTTTGGGCCAGCACGAGACCATGTGGACGCAGATGTTCGGCGGTTAGCGCCCACCGCATCTGCCCTAACGCAAGCTGGCGACCAATATCAATCACGACAACGACCTTTCGCCACCGCCGCAATCTGGCGAGCGACGCGATGCGGCCAAACCGGCTACAATTACATGGCACTCCCGTCCCACCGTGCCACCAACGTTTATGCAGTTCTGCTTCGCCCTTGCTAGCGCACTCTTCTGCGCCACCGCTGCGGCCCAACTGCAGCCGTTGTATGCACCGGTTGAGAACCCGCAGACCCCCGAGAAGGTCATGCTCGGGAAGTTCCTGTTCTGGGAAGAACAGCTATCTAGCGATAACTCGGTCGCTTGCGGCACGTGCCACCTGCCTGAGTTCGGCGGCGGCGACGGCCGGACTCCGCAAGCCATCAACCCCGGCATTGACCAATCCTACGGCACCGCGGACGACATCCACGGCTCCGCTGGGGTCGTGCGGCAAACCAACAACGGCGACTTTGTGCCGTCATCGACGTTCGGCCTCCGCCACCAGGTCACCCGTCGCACTTCGCCGAGCAACATCGGCGCCGGCCACCACGCCGATCTGTTTTGGGACCAGCGTGCCAGCGGGACGTTCACCGATCCCGAGACGGGCAACATCCTGATCCCGTTCAACGGCGCGCTCGAATCGCAGGCAGTCGTCCCGATCATGAGTCCGGTCGAGATGGGCAGACTTGGGCGCACGTGGAATGACGTGCGCCAGAAACTGCAAGCCGCCCAACCCATGAAACTCGCCAGCAACCTACCGGTGGACATGATTGCTGCGCGCCTGGTGCATCCTACCTACCCCGACCTATTCACCTGGGCGTTTGGGGATCCGACGATCAATGCAGCGCGCATTGCATTCGCCCTCGGTAGCTATCAACGCACGCTTAACCCCGATCAAACCCCGTGGGACGCGTTCATGGCCGGCAACTCAACCGCGCTGACGCCATACGAACAGCAGGGTTGGCAGATCTTCCAGAACGCAGGCCGCTGCATCTCTTGCCACTGGGAACCGCTGTTCGCCGATGACCTGCCGCACAATCTCGGGCTGCGACCCAACAATGAAGACATCGGCGCATTCATCACCACTGGTTTCGCATTCGACATCGGTGGCTTCAAGACGCCAACGCTGCGCAACGTTGGCTTACGCACGCGCTTGTTCCACAACGGCCAAAGCCCGGCGCTCGGTGACCCAGCGCAATTGACCGACCCGGCCTCGACGCTCAACGTCTACTTACAAGGTGGCGGCGTCGACCTTAGTAACCTCGACCCATTCATGGTGCCGCTGACGCCGCTACTCTCGGCCGTCGACATCGAAGTGATCCAAGACTTCTGCATGACCGCGCTGACCGATCCGCGCTGTGAAAATGCCCTGCCACCATTCGACCACCCAGATCTACGCAGTGCCGTCATCGCACCGCCCCGCCAGTATGGCCCGTCGCTGCCCGGCGCGAGTGAACCGTTCGTGATCGACTCGGCACCGCCGTTTCCGGGCAACCTCGACTACCGACTCGGCGTCGCCGGCGGTGATGGTGCTGGCCTGGCGCTGCTGACCTACGGCTTCCAGTCATTCGAACCCAACCTCAGCTTCGCCGGCCTGCCATGGCACGTCGACGTGCACGACTGGATTCCGGTCGCCCTGCAAGGCAGCCCCGGATCCCCTGGGTATGCGACGCTGCACCTACCGATTCCGGATGTGCCGACGCTGTCAATGTTCCCGCTCTACTGGCAGTTATTCGTCGACGACCCGCTCGCTCCGAGCGGAATCGCCAGCAGCAAGGGCTGGGAGTTCGTCATTCAATAGCGCTCACCCAGCGCATGCACCGGGGGCCGACAAGCCTAGCTCTCGATCTTGCCGTTGACCAAGCGCTGGATACCGCGCGGGTTGCCATCGCGAAGCTCAATGGGCAGCAAGTCCTGCGGCCAATCCTGCCAACACGCAGGACGCACCCAGCGCTGGATCGAGGTCGTGCCTACCGCCGAATAGCGCGCATCCGTAGCAGCCGGATACGGACCGCCGTGCACCATAGCCGTCGAAACCTCAACACCCGTTGGCACGCCATTGGCGATGATCCGCCCAACCTTGCGACGCAATGAATCGAGCACCGGTTGGTGCGTTGAGAAGTCATCTTCGTCGCCGTGCACCGTTGCCGTCAGATGGCCGCTCAACGAGTCGATTACCTGCTGTAATTCTGCCATCGTCCGGCAAGCAACGGTCAACATCGCCGGCCCATAAATCTCCGAACGCAACCGCTCGTTGTTTAGCACGGCCTCCGGCGAAGCGCGCAGCAGCGCCGGACTGACTTCAGCAACACCAAGCTCAGCAGGCGCAGTCGCACGGTCCACTTCCACCGGTAGCGCACTGACGTCGGCGATCGCGCGCTCATAGCTGTTACGAATACTCGAGTGCACTGTCGGCCCGGATGGCGCACTGCACAGTCGCTCGCGCAAAACGCTATAGAAGCTCTCGTCGCCTTCGCCGCACAGCCATAACACCAAACCTGGTTTGGTGCAGAACTGGCCTTGCGCCAACAAACAGGACGCGGCGACCTGCTCGGCGATCTGACTGCCGCGCGTGGCAAGTGCCTTAGGCAACACCACCAGCGGATTGGCTGAGCCCATCTCCGCAAACATCGGAATCGGTTCGTCGCGATCGGCCGCCTGCTGGAACAGGGCTCGGCCACCGCCGTGCGAACCTGTGAAACCCACGGCCTTGATTGCAGCGTTCTGCACCAACGCACCACCAGTCGCTTGCGTGCGACCATGGAGCAACGAGAACGTGCCGGCTGGCAACCCCAAGGCTTGCACCGCATCAAAGATCACGCGACCAACCAATTCACTGGTGCCGGGATGCGCCGGGTGACCCTTAACCACGACCGGGCAACCGGCAGCCAGGGCCGACGCGGTATCACCGCCGGCAACCGAATAGGCGAGCGGAAAATTGCTCGCACCAAACACAGCGACCGGTCCCAGTGGTACCAGCATGCGGCGCAGGTCTGGCTTCGGCATCGGCGCGCGCGTGGCATCACCGTGGTCAATGTGCGCGTCAACCCATGACCCATCGTCCAACAAAGCCGCGAACTGCTGCAACTGCATCACCGTGCGCGCTCGCTCGCCTGCGACTCGCCCCGCGGGCAACGCCGTCTCCGCCTGCATGCGCTCGACGAGGTCGCCGCCTAGCCCATCCAACCCATCAGCAATCGCCCGCAACAACGCGGCACGCTTCGCCGGGGCCGTCGCCGCGAACGCCGGGGCCGCCGCCGCGGCGGCGTCACAGGCGCGCGCGACTTGCTCGGGCGTTGCTTCGGCGTAGCCAGGCTCAAGATCCTTGCCAGCGATGGGATCGACGCCATGAAACACCTCACCACCCCCCGACTCAGCGGAACCGGCAACGAAGTGCATGCCTTGAAGCCCAGACATCAGAGCACCTCCAAAAAGATCGATATCGTCATCGGGGGCAGAACGTGCTGACAAGTGGGGTTCGGCATGCGGCGCACAAGCGAACGGGCAGCCCGCCGTCGGCGCAAGCCTCGGTCTCTCGTTACCGGGTCGCTTTCGCGATTCTGCCACGGCATCTGCTACATCGCCCAGCGCTTGAGTGAACTTCTGGTTGCTTTGCCGACCATCTTCACTGAGTTGTCCGGTTGGCAATGGCTGTTCGGTTCGGATGGTAGCGGTCCGCAAGCAACGTGTTTGTGCTGGCACGCGTGAAGAACTTTCGCGATCGTTCACCCATGGAGCATCGCCTCGCACCAGCAGACGAGACCAAGGTCATCGAAAAGCTTGGACTCAACAAAACTCGTAGACATATCTTCCTGTGCTGCGATCAGCCCAAACCGAAGTGCTGTGATCGCGACCGAAGCCTGCGGGCATGGGGCTTCCTGAAGGCGCGGCTCAAAGAGCTTGGCCTAGCTGAGAACGGCGGCGTGCAGCGCAACAAGTCGCACTGCCTGCGCGTCTGCGGCAACGGGCCGATCGCCGTCGTGTATCCCGAAGGTGCGTGGTATCGCGGTTGTGACCCAGAGGTGCTCGAAGAGATCATCCAGAAGCATTTGATCGGTGGCGAAGTAGTGGCCGAACACTGCATCACGATGCACGCCCTACCGATCGTGGATAACGACGCGTGAGCGGCGACTTCGCCGCGACGCCGTGCAACCGCTGGCTCGGCTTCGAACTGGTCTGGCGCAGCAGCGAACGCGTTGAGATAGCGCAACCCGTGCGCCACGAGATGCTGCAAGAAACCGGCGTCGTGCAAGGCGGCTTGTTAACCGCGTTGGCGGACACCGCAGCGGTCTACTTGCTGTTGCCAGACCTCGGCGACGCGCGAACCATGGCCGGCACGACGGTCAGCATGCAGTTTCTATCTGGCGCCGTCGCTGGTGCGGAGCCACTGCGGGCGGTCGCCGTGCCATTGCGCGTCGGCCGAACCGTTGCCGTCTGCGAAAGCAGCGTACACCAAGGCGATCGCTTGGTTGCCAAAGGCACGTTCACGTTCTTGCTGCGCGACAAGCGATGACACCACTACTGATTGATGAGCCCAATGGCGGTGGTGACGAGGCGACCACGATCATCCTGGCGCACGGCGCCGGCGCATCGATGGAACACGTTGGCATGCAGTCACTGGCAGACGGGTTCGTTACCCGTGGCTTTCGAGTGGTGCGATTCGAGTTCCCGTTCATGCATGCGCGCCGCGAAGGTCGCCGCCCCGGCCCAGACCGCATGCCAAAATTGCAGGCGTGCTATCACGAGGTGATCGCGAGCCAGCAAGGCCCGGTCGTATTGGCAGGCCGATCGATGGGCGGTCGAGTGGCGACGATGATCGCGGACGATGTGCAAGCGAAGGCGGTGATCGCGTTTGGCTACCCGTTCCACCCACCACGCAAGCCCGACAACCTGCGCACGGCACATCTCGAGCACTTGCAGACCGCGACCCTGATCGTGCAAGGCGAACGGGATCCGTTTGGAACACCTGTCGAAGTCGCCGGGTATGCACTTTCGGATCGCATCGAAGTTCTATGGATTGCCGACGGCGATCATTCGATGACGCCTCGTAAAAAGAGCGGTTTCACCTACGAGCAGCACGTCGCGACCGCGCTCGACCGAGCGGTGGCATTCCTGACAGAGCGGCAGGGCAACGACGGACCTCACACATGAACCCCGACTCCTGCGGCGAAACTTACTGAAGCGCACCGGGCCCCGAGCAACGGTCAGGCCGACGTAGACTGCTACTCGACTCCTCACTCCGATCCCCAAAAAACTACTACTGGCCGTGCTGCTGTTCACGGTGGCGTCGCAACGCATCACCACCGAAGTCGTTGTCAAAGTCACGCCAGCACACGTGCACGTGATTGGCGCCGTTCTGGGTGCAGTCGTATTCGACGGCAAAGTGGTTGCCGTGGATACGGTAGTAGTGGCCCTTGCCGGGTTCGGTGCTGCCAGCCCACGCGAATGACATCTCCGCTAAGCCATTGGCACGAATGCGCGCGAGATCTTGCTTGGCAACATCCGGACGCAGCACGTTCGCGTGAACTTCAAGCAATCGCCACAACGACTTTTGCTGCGCCTTGTTCATCTGTGACCACGCCACGCCGCGGCGCTCACCGAGTTCGGCAGGTGCCTTGCCGGGGCCAAGCAACACGTCAGGCGGCGCCGTCTCCGCGATGATCACCTTGGCTCGCATGCCGCCATCGAACATGGCCAACAACTCCCGGCCCAGCGCCTCTTCGCGGCGTAATACAACCGGTCGCGCAAACTGCTTCGGCACGACGTGCGGGTTGGTACCGAGGAAAAGCGGCGTGTGGCCGACGAGCATTCCATCGACAACTGCCATGCGCAGCGACACGTGGTGGCCCTGGTAGCGAACGACGAACGTGCCATCTGGATTCGGCGTGCCACACACAAGCAGTGCATAGCGATTGGGATCACGATGCACTGCCGGTTTGTTCGGCTTGGATTCGAGTCCGTGCAAGACGTTCTCTAAGTCGGCAATCGCCATCGCCTTGGCGAAGCCAGTGGCGCTGAGCATCGTGCGCAGCACTTGATGCGCCAACGCCTTTTGCTTGCCGCTAAGGGCCCCCATCTCGACGCCGGCATAGCGACCCGGAACGAAGTGCCAGTTGACGGCTTCGTTGTCGCTGAGTTCGCGCGTCGCGAGTTCGCGTTGCTTGTCACCCAACGACGACAAGAAGGTGCTGGTTGCGTCGGCCAACTCGTGGCCGACGGAGACCGCGGAACGCATGGTGCCACAACTGGCTGCCAACAAGAGGACCAACGACAACGATAAGTAACGCATGATGCCTTTCTCGAGATTCGTTCGACGGCCCTTCATGGACCATGTGTGCCCATTCCTACAGCACTAGCCCCACACCGAGCCAACACGACTAACAACTGCCTACGAGTAGCCTAGCGCGACGGCAACCAAAGCTGCTTGCTCAGCCTTATGGCGCAGCAGGGAACCGGTCGCCGGGCTCGCCGCAGCGCGCCGTGTGGAGCGGCTATGCCACGTGAAGCGATCGCGAACAAACTGCCACGACCCCATGTTCTCTGGCTCTTCCTGACACCAGACAAAATTCGCCTTCGAGTAGCGCGCCTGCAAGGCGGCAAGCATCGACTGAGGCCACGGATAGAGCAACTCGCAACGCACCAGCGCGATACTGCGATCGTCACCACGTGCCGCAAGTAAGTCGTAGTAGACCTTGCCCGAGCAGACGACGACGCGCTTGACCGCGGCAGGCTTGTCGATCGCATCGTCATCGAGCACGGCGCGGAAGGCGTGATCGGTGAGGTCCGCCAATGTCGAACCAGCCATTCTCTGGCGCAGCAGACTCTTGGTCGTCATCACGATCAACGGCTTGCAGTCGGGATCGAGCGCCTGGGCTCGCAGCAAGTGGTGGTAACTCGCCGAGCACGATGGCATCGCCACCCGCATATTGTTCTCAGCGCACAATTGCAGGAAGCGCTCAAGCCGTGCCGAACTGTGCTCGGGGCCTTGGCCGTCGTAGCCGTGCGGCAACAACAAGGTGACCGACGACTGTTGCTGCCACTTGGCCTCACCGGCCGCCAAGAACTGGTCGATTTGGATCTGCGCGCCGTTGACGAAATCACCGAACTGCGCTTCCCAAAGCGTTAGTCCCGCAGGCGTGACGACGCTGTAGCCATACTCGAAACCGAGCGCCGCTTCCTCGCTGAGCAGAGAGTCGACGACCACGTAGGGAGCCTGCTCTTCGCTGAGGTGATTGAGCGGCACGAAGCGACGTCCATCGACGGCGTCGTAGAGCGTCGAGTGGCGCTGGCTAAACGTGCCGCGACCACTGTCCTGTCCCGCCAACCGAACCGGCACGCCCGCTGCCACCAAACTGGCGAACGCCAACGTCTCGGCGGTTGCGAAGTCGATCGCGTCCTTGCCCTCGATCATGCCGGCACGACGACCGAGCACGCCCTTGAGCTTCGGATGCGGCGTGAACTCAGCCGGCCACGCCAGCAGGCTCGCGTTCCACTGCTGCAACTGCTCGGCAGTCGCGGGTAGAACGTTCGGCTGCCATTCCTTGTCGCCGATATCAGGCGGCAATGACACGGCCGGCGGTTCGGTCGCGCGCACCTCGTCCAGCGACTCCTTTAGGCGCGACTGCACCTTGTCGTCGTAGCTGGCGACCTCTTCCTTCGGCAGCACGCCGGCACGCACCAGGTAATCCTGGTAGATCGTGCGCACGGTTGGGTGCGCTTCAATCGCCCGATAGAGCAGCGGTTGCGTGTAGCTCGGTTCGTCGCCTTCGTTGTGTCCGTGGCGTCGGTAACACGTGATGTCGAGCACAACATCTGTGTGGAATTGCGTGCGGTAGTCGAACGCGAGGCGAATCATGCGAACAGCGGCGAGCGGATCATCGCCGTTGACGTGGAAGATCGGCACCTGGATCGCTTTGGCGACATCAGTGCAGAACGGCGTGCTACGCGAATCCTTCGGCGACGTCGTGTAGCCAATCTGGTTATTGACAACGATGTGCACCGTGCCACCAGTTCGGTAGCCATGCAGTTGCGACATCTGCAGCGTCTCAAATACGACCCCCTGGCCAGCAAACGCGGCATCGCCGTGCACCAGAATCGGCATGACCTCATCCCAGATTTCGTGACCGGGTGCGTTCTCGGATTGCTCTTGCCGCGCCCGCGCCATGCCTTGCACAACCGGGTCGGCCGCTTCGAGGTGACTCGGGTTACAAGCCAACTCGATCGCAATCGTGCGACCCGAGGACGTCTGATAGTCGGCACTAGCACCGAGGTGGTACTTCACGTCGCCTGAGCCTTGCGCCATGCCCGGATCAAGATAGCCCTCGAACTCGCCGAAGATCTTGGTCAGCGGTTTGTGCATGACGTGCGCGAGCACGTTCAGGCGACCGCGGTGCGCCATGCCGATAACAGCACGCGACAGGCCATTTTCGGCAGCTCGCTCAAGCAGCGCATCAATTGCCGGCACCAACGTTTCGCCGCCTTCGAGCGAGAATCGCTTGTGACCAACGAAGCGCGTGTGCAAGAACTGCTCAAACGCCTCCGCTTCGACCAGTTTGTCGAGGATGCGCAATTGCGACCCCTTCGACAGTTCTTCCTCGTTGCGATTGCCTTCCATGCGCTTGCGCAACCATTGGCGTTGGTCCTGGTCAGCAATGTGCATGTACTCCACGCCGATGTTGCGGCAGTAGGTCAGGTGCAGGCCTTCCTGAATCTCACGCAAGGTCGCGAACGGTTTCGTTGTCACGCCGTTGGCGAAGAACATGCGTTCCTTGTCCCAGATCGTCAGGCCGTAGCTGGCCATGTCGAGCTCCGGCAGGTCCTTGGGTTCGAACGTCAACGGGTCGAGCTTGGCGAGCACGTGGCCGCGCACGCGGTAGCTGCGGATGTAGGTCATCACGCCAGCGGCACGCTCTAGGTTCTCCGATTCGCGCAGACTAGAACCGAGCGGCGGGCGCCGATCGACACTGTTTTGCACCGGACGATACGGCACCTTCATCGATGCAAAAATGTCCTCGTAGAAGTTCTCTTGGCCGAGCAACAACTTGTGGATCCAGTCGAGGAACTGACCCGACTCGGCACCTTGGATGACGCGGTGGTCATAAGTGCTGGTCAGCATCATCACCTGCGACACCCCCAGTTCGGTGATCGTCTCGGCGGCTGCCCCCTGGAAGGCACCCGGAACGGTGATCGCCCCAGTCGCCATGATGAAACTCTGGCCCACCATCAACCGCGGCAATGAACTGACTGTCCCGATCGTGCCCGGATTGGTCAGCGTGCAGGTTGTGCCACCAAAATCAGCAGGCGTCAGCTTGCCCGCGCGCGACTTTTTAATCTGCTCGTTGAAACCCGCAAAGAAGCCAGCGAAGTCGAGACTCTGAGTGTCCTTGATGCTCGGCACCACCAAGTTGCGGCGACCGTCCTTGCCTGGCAGGTCCACCGCGATGCCGATATTGAGCGACTTGCCCATGCGGCGGAAGGGCTTACCGCCCTGCTCCACATACTGCGCGGCCATCGCCGGCACGCGCAGGATCGCTTGCACCATGGCCCAGCCAATCAAATGCGTGAAGCTGACCTTCGGCAGGTACTGACCAACCTGGTGGCGGTTTATCGAGTATCGATTCTCAATCAGCACCTTCACCGGAACCTCACGCGTCGACGTTGCCGTCGGCACGGTCAGGCTCGCAGCCATGTTCTTGACGATCTTGCCGGCGATGCCGATCAGCGGCGTCAACTCTTCACTGATCTCAGCCGGGGTCGCGACCGGCGCCGGCTTGGGCTTGGCCACGGCGCGCTGCTCGGGCGGCAGTTCGGTCTCAAACCAGGTGCGCCACTCTTCCGGCACCGAGTCCGGCGCCTTCAGGTAGTCGCCGTAAACCTTCTCCGCGTAGGCCGCGTTGAGGCCGAACACTTCTTCAAAATCGGGCTGATGCATGACAGTGATTAGGCCACGGGCGAGATCCTCGCCGCGGCGCGCGAGCGAGATGGATGCCCAGACGGGCGCAGTGCAGAATCGAACGCTGGCCTCGGCAGGAGCAGCTATACCGCGAGGCAGCGCCGCAGAAAGCGGCACCGCCACGAAGCGTGGCACTCACCCAGCCGGCCGCCGCGCTACTTCTTCGACAACAGGAGAACCATGCGGCGCCCTTCCTGGCGCACACCCGATTCCACCTTGGCGATATCAGCGAGATGCTTGACGACTTCCCGGATGACTTGCTCACCGACTTCTCGGTGGGCCATCTGGCGACCACGGAACAAGCAGCAGACGAGCACCTTGTCACCGCCTTCGAGGAACTCGCGCGCGTGCTTGACCTTGGTCAGCAAGTCGTGCTCGCCAGTACCTGGACGCACGCGAAGCTCCTTCACCTGAACTTGGTGCTGCTTGCGACGACTAGCCTGCTCCTTCTTCTTTTCCTCGTACTTGAACTTGCCGAAGTCCATTATGCGGACCACGGGTGGCCGCTGGTTCGGGGCGATCTCTACGAGGTCGAGGTTCTTCTTAACGGCAACCGCGAGAGCATCGGCCGTCTCCATGACGCCTAACTGCTCGTTGTCTTCGTCAATGACGCGGACCTGACGGATACGAATCTGGTGGTTGATTCGTGGGCCGCGATCCTGGGGCGGACGGCGGCGGGGGTCCGGCTTACCGGCCATATGGCCTCTTCAACTGCAACACGTGGATACTGACTCCTGTGGGTTCAACTCTTAGAAAATCCCGGCTGGCGCATCAGCGCCGGGGAGGCCGAGGGCTAGAAGACTATTTGGCATCCGCCCCCACCGCAACGGCGTATCGGCACCACCAGCCCGGCGAATCAAGAAACGCCGGCCAAGAAAGTCGGCTTCATCGCTACAGCCGGGACAGTAACCATCCACGTTGCATAACAAAGCAGCGACCGCTGGCGACGCATTCTCCCAGCTAACGAAGCCCAGTCTGCTGCTCCAGCAGGTAGATCTGCTCCAGCACGTAGCCCCTCAGATTGTCGGTGAAGCTCCGGAACCTCGCCTGCCCGACATGGTCACCTAGCCAGAACAGCGCACCGACCCAGTCGATCGACGAACGCTGCCACGCCCGCCCGTTGACGGCCGGTCACGGCTGGGCGGCTGGAGGCCGCAATTCGTCAGCAGCGAAATTGACGACCTTGACGAGAAAAGCAGTTCCTCCAGAGGCTATTTACGACGCCGCCGGCCCCGCAATTCCTTGCCTTGGCTGTCACCGGCCAGCTGCGCCTTCACCGACGCGATGCGCTTTTGGATGAAGGGTTTGATCGCCAATACGCGCCTCCGGACCGCAGCATTGACGCCAGCGGCATCGCCATCGATAGCCATCCGCAGATCGGCAAGCACCGCCTCCTGCTGGTTCGCCTGCAACACCGGCATCAACGCTGCTTCAAACGCCTGCAGCCGCGCAAACATCTTGGCCTCCGTAAAGTCCTGCTTGAGCAACTTTTCGATCGCCGCGCGGTAGGTCGCCACAAACCACTCGGTCGCGAACAGGCGCTCGACCAAGCGAAGCCTGCTAACCCACGGCCGCGCGATGCTCCACTGCGCCAGATCTTCAGGATCCCGGCCCATCGTGAACGCGCCGAAGGTCTCATTGAGATCCCACGGCAGCATGCGCAGCTTGTCGTCCTTCTTATCCAGCAACAGGTAATAGTTGTGAGGCATGCCGATGTAGCTATCGACGTTGGCCAAGATCGACGTCGCGGCCAGGTAACCAGCGAACTGTTCGACATCCATGCGCTCCACAATCTGACTGGCGAACTCTTGATCAGAGCCCTGCTCGATCAGCTTGACCAGTTGCGCGAACCGGCGAATCTGCGCTGCATTGTTCTCGCCTATTTTGATGCTATAGAGCTCGTTGGCCTCGGCTTTGTCGCTGAAGCTTGGCCAATCCTCAATGCCGTCGGGCTTCATCAACAGGCTGCCCTTCGACGCCTTACCGAAGTTGCGCACCACGAAGCGTTCGTCGACCTGCTCGATCAGAACATAGATACCGAGCAACTCCTTTGGTTCACCCGCAATCGCCAACGTGACGTTGGCCCAGCCGACACCGGGCGTCGCCATACCCGCCGCACGATAGATCTCGTAGCCAAGCTTCTCTTTCATGAAGGCCGGATCGAGAAACGAAGTCGACAGATTGAGCTTGCTACGACCGTGCAGTTTCTGCTTCTTAAATCGATTCAGGTCAATCTTGAACGGACGCTTCGAAGTTCCTCGCGAGAAACCGAACGACGAGTTGCCCTTGAAGCGCAACCCCGCCTCCGCGAACGCTTGCCCATCGATGGTCACATCGGCCTTCACATACGGAAAGTTGTTGTCACGGCCCTCGCGCCTGGGCGGCATCGCGTTGAACTGTTCGCGAGTGATCGACAACTCGACCTGCAGCACGTGGTTCTCAGTGAAGACCGAGTGCCAGAACGCGGATTTGGCATTCTGCTCCGCAGCGGGACTGTTCAGGCCGCCTTGCGCTGCGAGTGATGCGGACAACACAGCGCCAGCGAGCGCCGTGACAAGGTTCTGCCACGTAAACATGATGAGTCTGCAGACTACGCGGCACGCCGGCACTTTTAAGCATGCAATGCCAAGGCGAGGCTTTACCGATTGCAGCACGCCGCTGGACAAAGCCATATCTACCAAACGGCTCTCAAACCGGCAGCGCACCGTAGCAATGCTGCCGAGGTGATCGTCACCGAGTGCGAGCAAGGCGCGTTGACCACGCGCCTACGCGAGCCACCTGCAGCGAGCCACCTGCAGCGATTCAGCTCAAGCCAACAGTTCGCCAACGACCCGCGCCTTCTCGACGCCAGTCAGCTTCATGTCCAGTCCTTGGAACGGCACCGACAACCGTTCGTGGTCGATGCCGAGTAATCGCAGCATCGTCGCGTGCAGATCGCGCACGTGCACGAGGTCCTCAACGGCGCTGTAACCGAGTTCGTCGGTGGCGCCGTGACTGACACCGCCGCGAATGCCGCCACCGGCAAGGAACATCGAGAAGCCCTTGATGTGATGATCGCGGCCAGGGTCCTTGCCACCACCTTGACTCATCGGCGTCCGCCCAAACTCGCCGCCCCAGATGATCAGCGTGTCGTCGAGCATGCCGCGCCGCTTCAAGTCCGAGATCAGAGCAGCAGTCGGCTGATCGCAGTACTTACTGCACACCCCCATGTATTGGTTGAGTCCACCGTGGTGATCCCAACCGCGGTGGTACAGCTGGATGAACCGCACGCCACGTTCCGCGAGTCGGCGCGCCAGCAGACAATTGCTCGCATACGAGCCATCGCCGGGCACCGCGCCATACATGTCGAGCACATCCTGCGGCTCATCAGAGACGTCCATCAGCCCCGGCACTGACGTCTGCATACGAAACGCCAATTCGTATTGGGCAATGCGCGACTCGATCTCGGGGTCGTGAGTCTGTTCATCTCGCAAACGATTGAGGTCGCGCACGGCGGCGATGACATCTTCTTGGCGCTCACTCGAAACACCGGGCGGACTAGCAACGTAGTGCACCGCATCGCCCTTCGAATGAAACTCCACTCCCTGCAAGCGACTCGGCAAGAACCCGCTCGACCATTGCCGCGCAGCAATCGGCTGCGGGTTGCGGCCGCCAACACTGGTCAACACCACGAATCCGGGTAAGTCACTGCCCATTGAACCCAAGCCGTAGTTCGTCCACGCGCCCATGCTCGGGCGACCCGATACCAGGCTGCCCGTGTTCATGAACGTGTGCGCCGGATCGTGGTTAATCTGCTCGGTGACCATCGATCGCACCACAGCGATGTCGTCCGCAACCGATGCGATGTGTGGCAGGAAACTGCTGACCATCTGACCGCTCTCGCCATGCCGGGCGAAGGTCGCACGCGCACCGAGGCACTTCAGCGGCTTGCCTTGCAACTGCGCGATCGGCATACCCTTGGTATAGCTCTCGGGCATCGTGGTGCCGTCGAGTCGCTGCAATGCGGGCTTGTAGTCAAACGTCTCCAGCTGACTCGGACCACCGGCCATGCACAGGAAGATGACACGCTTCGCTTTGGGAGCGAAGTGGCGCGGATTGACGACTCCGAGATAACGATCATCAGCCAGCATCCCCAGAGGATCACGCGACCCTGGCAACAACTGCGACAAAGCCGCACCTCCGACCCCCATCGACAGTGACTGTAGCCATTGGCGTCGAGTCCAACTTTGCCGCGACAAGAATGCGTTGGGGTCAATCACGACAAATAGTCTCGTGCAAGTTCAGGATGGTGCGCGTCACCTGCATCCAAGCAGCGTGCTCGCTAACCGGCAACGACTCGGCCCGCGGCGAAGCGCCAACTGCAAGCAACGCGGTCGCAGCTTCCGGATGATCGTGATAGTGCGTTCGAGCCCCCTGCAATAGGCGAAGCAAGACATCGACCTCGGTAACTTGTGGCCAGCGCGATGTCGCTTCGCGCATGGCCCACGCGATGCGCTCCCGGTCGTGCTTGGCCGGTGCCAACAGGGCACGCTCGGCGAATGCACGCGACGCCTCAACAAACACCGGATCATTCAGCAACGTCAGCGCTGCCAACGGTGTATTCGAGATCGATCGTTGTGCCGTGCACTCCTCCCGCGTCGGCGCGTCAAACGCACGCAACATCGGATGCAAGAACTGCCGCTGCCAATGCACGTAGACACCGCGACGCCACCGATCTTGATCGAGATCGGCGCGATACTTGCGCGTTGGGAAGTTCAGGTGCCGGTAGTAGCCAGCCGGCTGCGGTGGCTTCGCGCTCTCGCCACCAACTCGATCAACCAACAAGCCGCTGACCAGCAACGCGATGTCGCGCACCATCTCGGCCGGCAGTCGTTGCCGCGACTGGCGCGCGTAAAACTCGTTGAGCGGATCGCGTCTAGCCACATCAGGCTTGGCCACCGAAGCCTGCCGGTATGCGCGCGTCATCACCATGCGACGCACCAACGCCTTGATGTCCCAACCGGAATCGATGAAGTCGAGTGCGAGCAGATCCAGCAGCGCCAGATGGTTCGGTGGCTTCCCCTGCCCCCCGAAATCCTCGGCTGACGGACAGAGTCCCGTTCCAAACAGCATCGCCCACAAGCGATTGACGAATACGCGGGCGGACATGCCCCCGACGCCACCTTGTGATTCAGGCTTCACCAACCACCGAGCGAGATCCAGGCGGCCGGCCCGGCCAGCCACACCTAGTTCTCCCAAGAATTTGGGCACCGCCGGCGCAACGGCCGCACCCGAATCATCCAACCAGTCGCCGCGTGGCAGCAACTTGACGACGCGCGGTTTCTTGAGGGCGCGAGTGAACAGCGTCGACGGCAGCGAATCGCTCAGGTCCTTGGCGGCCCCGGCCAGACTCGCCAAACGTGAACGCGCGGCCACCACGCCCGGCGCCGTTTGTTCATGGTGGGCGGCAAGCAATGCATGCTGTTTGTCATTGCGCAAATCAGGAATCGTGCGCAAGGCATCCAGCACCGCAGGGCTAGCCACCGAAGTACGAACCCCGGCGTCGTCCCAGTGCACTTTGCCGCCAGACTGAGTGAAAGCCCAACCGGACACGACGTCACCCGGTTTGAGACCGACACTCGCGGCAGGCACTTCCAAGCACACCCATGCGCGGGCGTCCGGCAATGCGCCCATGCGGCGGTAACCGGCCCAAGACTCCTGCTGGCGGCCATATTCAATCGCGTCACTGCCCCAAACGGCACGATGAGGCCAATCGCCATTGACGTGGAGCTGCAGCATGACCGCCTGTGCCGGCGACGACCGGTCAAGATGAACCCACGCGTAGAACACGTCACCGGCAACTACCTTGATCTGCTTCTTGGTCTTCTTGGTGTAGTGCTGAACGGTGCCGCCGCCTTGCTGCACGCGCGACCGTATGCCGCTATGCGGCTTGGGGCCGGTGGCAACGAAGTTCCAAGCGCCACTCACCTCGCCGCCGGTATCGAGTGTGTCGTCGACCCATAGCACCTGGCGCATGGCCCCGGTGACAACCTCAGCCAACAACGACGCTCCCCACTTTGCCCGCTGCTTTGGCAAGGCAGCGATCGCACTCGCTAGCGACTCCTCGGCCGCGTGTCGCTGCGTCGCGATGCCGGCCGCTTGCTGCTGCGCCGCGGCATCCGTTACCCGCATCTCAGGCGACCGCAACGTCGGGGTCGAATTGAGACCGCCATACGGATTGCGCAAATGCGCTTCGTCATCGATGTCCGCGAAGAACGCACCAAAGGCATAGAAGTCGCGCGCCGTGTATGGATCGTATTTGTGGTCGTGACACTGTGCACAGCCAAGTGTCGCGCCCATCCACACCGCCGAAGCATTGCGGACACGATCGGCCAAATAGATGGCGCGATACTCGGCTAACTGCAAGCCGCCTTCATGTGTCGTTTGCAGCAGCCGATTGTAGCCCGTCGCGACCAGTTGCTGCTGAGTAGGTTCAGGCAACAAATCGCCAGCCAGTTGCTCGATCGTAAACTGATCGAATGGCATGTTGTCTTGAAACGCACGAATCACCCATTCGCGATACGGCCAGACTCGATGTTCTTGATCGCCGTGGTAGCCAACGGTGTCGGCGTAGCGCACCAAGTCGAGCCATGGCGTTGCCATGCGTTCGCCATAGTGCGGACTAGCCAACAATCGATCGACGCAAGCCACATACGCATTCTCGGCATCAATCTGGTAAGCAGCGACAAAGCGATCCACGTCGCTGGACGTCGGTGGCAATCCGGTCAAATCCAACGTCAGCCGACGCAACAACGTGACTGGATCCGCCGCGGCAGCGTGCGCCAACCCCTCCGCCTCAAGCCTCGCCAAGACATAGCGATCGACGTCTCCGAGCGGCCACTCGGCTTCCGCGACGGTAGGAACCTTAGTGCGCACCGGCGGCACGTAAGCCCAGTGCGGTGCATAACTGGCACCACCGTCAATCCAGCGACCAAGAATGTCGATCTGTTCGGCCGTTAGCGGATTGTGTGCCGACTCCGGCGGCATTGGCGACTCGGCATCATTGATGTGCTGCCAGAGCAAACTGCGCTCTCGACTGTTCGGCGTGACAGCCGCACCGCCATCACCCAAACGAGTCGCGTCCTCGAACGTAACTAGCGACAGGTCCGCCTCACGCGCTTCGCGATCCGGACCATGACACGCGAAACAATGCTGCGAAAGAATCGGACGCACCTGCCTAGTGAAGTCCACTGCCGCCAGCCCCCGCCCCGTCGGTTCAGCTTGCGCTACGGCGATTCCAAGAACTACGTGAAGGGTCACGATGCGAACTAACACAGACATAAGCTTAGCCGCGTGCTGGTTCGCCGTCATCAGCTTTGCCCCCAGACAACGGCCGTGCTAATGCGGGCTATCGACAAACGCAATGCCGGTGATCAACTCGCCCACATTGCATTTCAGCGCCCGGCGCTGCGTGCCCGACGGCCTTTGACCAAGGTCCAAGCGACGACAACAATTGACGCCAAGAAACCAGCCCCATAGACCGCGCGCCCAGTGAGTTGTTGACCTCGGTTGAGGGGTTCGAAGGTAGCAGCAAATCCAAAGATGCAGAACGCTGCGACCACGAGGGCCGCCAGTATGACAATGAACTTCATGACTTGTTCCACTTGACTAAAGTCGCTGATCCTAGAGTCGAGATCCCTGGGACCACAACCAGCGCATCGAGCACACCGAACCCGCTGGTCCAAGGCCAAGCGTGCACTGCCTACAGAGTAACGATCGCGGCCGTCCGCACAACCCAACTTGGTGGTCGCCTACGCCTGAAGACATGCCGAATCATCAAACTGGAACCAGCCCAACAGCCAGCACCAATCAGCCCATAGACCACGGAGAAAACGAATCCTGCGATCAAGGTCGCAGCGTGCCTGCCAGCCACACTGTCGTAGTCGGCCAAGAACAACACGATGACGGCAACAAGCAATACGTGGGCGATCACGAACGTGATCAGGAAGCCGTGGAACTGAGAACGGCTCGCTACCGAACGTCGAGTGTCTTGAGGACCTCGATCGTCGCCACCACATCTTGCACAGGCCCCTGAATCAGCACTGACTTCGACTGGCCGATCAAGGCCACTCGAACACCTTCAGGCAGATCTGCTCGAAGCTCAGCTTCAGCGTGTGCTGCAGTAATGTAGTGCAGCGGTACGGAGGTGATGACATCACCGCTGGAGTGCTGCTGACCGCTGGTCAGCGTGGTCGCGTCGACATACCGAGCCTGCTCTGAATCGTGGTCCCGAGTCGACCGAGGCAACTGACTACAGCCGGTGAAGAGAGCGACGAAAGTCAGTAATAAGACGGATGCGTGCTTCATCATGATTCGTTGTGATCGCGTGGACTTCGATGCCATTGCCGAGAGCGCCGGAATGCCGGGCAATATAGTGCCCGCGAGTTCAATCCGCACATGACTTCGAAGTCGGTCCCGACAACAGTCGTAGCAACTCGCCGAGCAATACTCTTGAGCTCAACACACTCGAACACCCCGGGCTTGGCCATTGGGGTGTAGCCAACAGCACCTCGCTCGAAGAACACTGAGGCAGCTTCGACGGAATCGAACACGGACGAATCTGGCTGGCGCGGGACCGGACTTGCCTCGACAAGCACGCTCGTTTCACAGTCCCTGCTGCGCAAGGCAATCCGGATGGAGTCCTCGGCCTCGCGTCCTCGAATCGGGCAAGATGGCTCTTGCCGGGGAACAGTCTGCCACCAAGAACCACGTTGAGGGCCGACGACGTATCTCTGCGCGGGATGAACACTCCCTGGCGAACGCCCTCCGCACTATGGCACTCAACCGCAATCCGGTGAGCGGCGTTCTCAGATCCCAGCCCCAATCGAGACGGCCAGAACCGTGGCCCCATCTGCGCCAAGCGCATCAAGCACACGCCTGCGATTCCGAACCCCGATGTGATTTTGACGCGAAAGGGAGACGGCAGCATGCGCTGCAAAACATCAACGTCCACTCGGTAGTTGACGAGTACGCGACGCGCAATAAGACCCTTGATGACTGGAAGTCGCATGACCTTGTCAGGCTAAAGTCATTGTTCCCTAACTGCGGCGCGTAGCGTCAGCAGTCTGCCTCGAGTTACGCGGCGCACAATACACCTACCGAGGAACACCAGGTGCGCGCCGTAACAGGCCACGCATGACCACGCCATTAAGCGCGAGCCATGCCACGGCCCAAGGATGAGCAGCGTAATGATTGAGATGGTGCAGTAGGTCACCGCAGCTGATGCGGTAGCGGCCGGGCTCGCGCCCATGACGAGCAACGCAAGCATCGGGAGGCCAACGAAGGGTACGACTAGTGCGATCAGCAAGACCAGAAACTCTCTATCCCAAACCTCGCGTGAATACTGAAGGCCCCAAAAACACATCAGTCCCGCTAAGAGCAGGAAGACCAAGTGCACGACTACATATGCAGCGTCGCGCAGAGCCCGCGGCCATGAGAAAGCCAATTCACGCGCCTCAAGCCGGCGCATTCGTTCTGTAGCTCGCATCGCTCTCGGACCATGCTCCCAATGACTTTGGTCGATCACCTGCGGCGCGCAGCGTCGTCAATCAGCATCGACTTGGTAGGCGACATCCTACACTACCG
>CALCZA010000117.1 GCA_937906475.1 uncultured bacterium | reverse complement strand
GATCTCTCTACCAGCCAGGCTCTACCAGCCAATCTCTACCAGCCAATGATCCAAAGATCCGCCACCGTCATCGACAGCAGCAGGACGGCAGTCCAAACCAACCAACGAGCGGTACGAGCCGCGGCGGCTCTCATGACATCGCGAGCCGTTACGTGCTGCTGCCCAACGACCACGACGGCAACCAGATACAGAACCGGCACGAAGACGGCGAGTCGGAATAGCAGGCTCATGCGGTTGCCTCCCCGGCAGCGGCTTCCCCGGCAGAAGCTTCGCCGGCAGCACGATGGATTGCGGCACCTTTCGGGCCAGCACCTTCAGAGTCATTGCCGCCAAGCGGGAACAGCGAACGCTCCGCAACGGTGTAGGCGTCACACATGACCACCAGGTTCATCAAGCCAGCGACCGTGCAGAGCACGATGCCGAGATCCAGATCGATCGGCGTCGCGCCGGTGCGCATCGGGCCGGTCACCAACGACGCGAACAACGAGCCACCGCCGAACAGATTTTGACCAATCCACCACACGCCGTATTGCGCTCGATCGACAGCGTGGCCGCCGGAGAAGAACAAGCCGAGCGCGAACACCGTCACGACGGCGATGCCAAGCAGCACACCCTTGTCCTTCTGCCCCGCCTTCGCGTGGCCAAGACCAGGCACCAGCCACGACAGGCCAGCACACAGAGATGGACTCGCGATCGCCTTGGCACCTTCCGCAATGTGCTTCTCATCGCGACGCAAGCGAAGCTGCCAGTGCCCCTGAGCCGCCCAGACGGCAGCGAGCATGCCAGACGCGCCGGTCAACCAAGCAGCAAAGTGCTCGAGGTCCTGCGGGTTGCGTTGGTTGCGCAGGCCGGTCGGCGTGCCATCGAAGGCGAGCACCGAACCGAGCAAGTTGGCCGGCAAGTTGATCACCTCCGGCAACGTCATCATGCCGAAGCGCACCATACCGTTGGCGAGGCCGCCCTTGTCGTCGGCGGCAAACAGCGCCCAGTAGAACAGCCGCTCCCCGACGATCATCCAACCGGCGAAGAACAATGCGAAGCAGCTCAGGAAGGCTATGCCCGCCTTAGATTTCTGGCCGAGTTGATACTGCAGCAGACCCGGCACGAAGCCGGCTAGGAAGGTCCCCCAGCCAAGGCCCTTGGCGGGGTCGATGCCGTTCTTGGTCACCATGCGCGCGAGAGGTTAGCCGGGAGTGAGCGGTAGCGCACCAAGCCCGCGCTACTTCTTGCGCTTCTTGAGGAAGTAGACGAATGACCACGCGCCGGCGCAGCAAGAAGCCAGCGCCGTAGCGGCCGTCAACAGACCGAGCGCAGTCACGCGTATCGCCATGCACGCACCACTACGCTCTGCCGGTGCTTAGCGGGCGAATCCAATCCCAAGCCGACTCAGGCCAACTCGTTCGCTACTCGCGGCTCAGTTTATCCACGGCGAGGAACGCGATCGCGTAGATGAAGATCGCGGCTATCAGCACAGCGCTAAACCCGAAGTTCATCGAAACGATGACGGTGACGACCGAGCCAACCACACTGGCCGAACCATTCACGGCCCAAGCCCACGGGACAAAGCTCGGCGACAGCTTGCGCAGCAAACTCACGCCGTGAGCGAACGGCATGCCGAGCAACAGTGCCAACGGCGCAGTCATCGCACCCGCGACCAATGCGCGCGTGGTCAGGTCTTCGGCAATCACCGAAGCCACGATCTGGTCGCTGAAGATGACGATCGCCACGGTGACGATCGCAATGCCGACCGGAATCATCCGAGACACCATGATCCCACCCTTCAACAACGGGCCGGATAGGAAGCTGCCGATGCCGGTAAAGATTAGAATCGAGAACAGTGTCACGACGATCGAATAGAGCGGCTGACCGAGCAGCAGCGTCAACTTCTGCATCAGCGCAATCTCCAAGAAGATGAAGCCGACACCGATGCCTGTGAAGTAGACCAAGAATCGACCTGCATGGGCCGACTTGGCCGCGCCCCGCTTGAACAGCAGCGGCACGACAATCAGCAACAGCGCCACGCCCGACGAGAAAAACAGCTGCCACCACAGAAGCTTCGGACTTCCCTGTGACACCTCGGTTGCCTCGTCCAACACCTTCAACTGCTCTTCACTCGGAGCGTCCCAGCGCGTGAAGTTGAAGAAGTATGGTTGGTCATCGGTCGTCGGTGAGATGTTGCGCGGGAAGTCCTCGATGAACTTCTGCTTGTTATCATCCTTGATGAAGCGCTCGACGATGTGGTTCGACAGCTGACGACCTGGCAGATACAGGCGGCCGTGTCCCGTCTCGTCGAGGAACGCCTCAAATCCCTTAATCTCATCCTCAGGGAACGCGCCCTTGCGGATCAGCACAGATGTCAACTGATCGGTTTGCGCGGTGACGACTGCGACCGACTCCGCGAAGTCGGTGCGGCCCATGTTGAGGAACGTCTGATTGATGTTGGCCAGCAGACGCAACCGCTCCATATCCGCACCCATGCGCGTGATTTGCAGGATGCCACCATCGTTCAGATGCTCATACATCTGCTGCACGGCTTCGACCGTGTAGAGGTAGTTCTCCGCCAACACGTAGGCGCCCGAAGCGAGCGAGGTCCACGTGTCGATGCCCGTCATCTGAATGATGTCGTATTTCGACTTGTCCCGCATCAATGCAGAGCGGCCCTCATCGCACACCAGAGTGATCGTTGGATCCTCGATAATGCCCTTCGAGTATTCCTTGGCGACCGTCTCGTGTGCTTCGAGCACGCCTTGGTTGAGTTCGATGCCCTTGATGGCGCTCGCGCCGGTCAACTTGTGCGCCCAGATGTCGGGACCGCCGCCAACACCAATCACAAACACCTTCGGCGCCGTGCCCTTCTTGATCGAGGCACTCAAGCCATAGAGCGTGCGCTGCAGGTATTTCTGGCCAAGCTCACTGTTGGAGTAGTCGGTCACGAACGTGCCCGCATCTCCGTCCTGCATGATCCACTTCTGCAGGCCCATCGCCTCCTTGTTCGCCGGGTCGAGCGCGAAGCCGCGGTCCTTCTCGCTGACGCCATAAGCCAGCCAGAACGGCAACGGACTCTTGATGACATCGATGCGGCTGTTGGCACTCCAGCGCGAGTATTCGTGCGGGCCACCGAGGCTCATGCCTTGGCCCTGCGTCATCTGCAAACTCTTCTTGCCAGGCACCGGGAACTGCAAATCAAACGACGGCATCCACGCGGCGAAGCCAATCGTGAGCACGGTAGCCGCAATGATCGCAGGCCGCTTCACCGACTTCGGTGCGACCAACGCGATCGTGATCACACCGAGGATGACGACCGCGCACATCGTGCCGCCGGCGCCAACTGGCCAAAGCAAGAACGGGCACAGCATGCAACCGAGCGCCGCACCGACCAGGTCACTCGCGTAGACCGTGTTCACTCGGTGACTGTAGGCCGACAGAATCAAGCCGACCGCGCCACCACCGAAGAAGAACGGAACCGCCAACCCGAGGTTGAACGTCGCGAACTGTATGAACTGATCGACGCTCAAATCGGCGAACTTCATCTGCTCGGGCATCGCGAAACTGCGCGCAAACTCCCACGTAGCCAACAGACTGACGACGTAGAGCACACTGAATCCCAAGATCCACTTCTCCGGGTTCTTGCGCCACTTGCTTTCGAACAGAGTCAAGAACGAGCCGCTGGCACCGATGCCGAGCAGACTGTTCGAGATGATCAAGAAGCCAAAGTGGAACGCGAGCCGCAGTGCACACACGCGGGTCAGCAGCACCTGAAAGGCGAGCAGGGATGCCGAGATGACGGCAATGCCAAGGAACATGCCCCAAGGCACTTTCCGTTCGGAGACTTCGTTCATGAGCGAGGGCGCGGTCCGAGATTCGGGCGAAGAAGGGTAGCCTCGTATCGGCTAACCGGCACTGGGAAGTCTCGCGATCTGACAACGCCGATGCGAAGGCGCGTTCCAGTACACGCCAAGCTCGCGCGATCTGACAGCAAATGGCCTGCTCGCGCGGCCGCGTTTCACCTACGCCAGCGCGGCAACGGCGCGCAGCAAAGCGGCTTCGCAGAGGACTCCGTCTAGACCGGATAGCGGGCGCAACGTGCGACCTTTGCGGGCTGCCTAATTCGACTGGCTGCCCGCAGCGCCCCTGAATACCTGCTCTCGCGTCAACCGATAGCGACGCGGGCTACTGGGCGCCCCAATCAAACCATCTTCACTGTGAGTGGCGACGCGCAATTCGAAGTGCCAAGGATCATGCCGAAAGACCAACGAGTGCAGCGTGCCAAAGTAGTGGCTGCCAGACGCCTCGACCGACCGCAAGATCTCCCAGGCCTCGCCAGGATCCACGGCCCGATCCGCAATCTTGATGCAGCCAGCAATGCCCTTCTGCATCTCGGCTTCGCGTCTCGTGCTATCGCGTGACGCGACGCGCCCGTCCTTGCGAGTGCGGAAGTGGTTGGTCACAACGAACGCGCCTGCCAGTTCCCCACCGACCACCGTGTCCGCCGTATCGGTTTCGAACACTGCCACGGGACGGTCACCAGCGCCCGCATCCGGCAACACCACGTGCGTCATATAGCCAACCGGTGGGCTGGTGTATTCGAGCACTTCTTCGGCCTTCTTCAGCCGCATAGCGCCCTGTTCTTTCGCTTGCAGAATCAACCGCGCGGCTACCGCTGCCGGCCACGACGACGGCTCCGGCAAGGAGAAGTTCGCACTGCCAACGTGCAGGTAGGCAGCCACGCCATCGGCGCTGACACCCGTCACCGTGCCGACATAGCCCGGCCACGCAACCGATGCCGTGCCAGTTGCTCCTGCCGGCATCTGCACGATCAGAATCGTGTGATCGAGCATGTGATTACCGGTCAACGGCCAATCAAAGTTGCGCGCCGTCAGAACCCCACCACCAACTGCCTGGTCACCCCACACGGTAAAGCTGCTGCATCCCATCAGGCCGAACACATCGAGTGCATTGGCCACCAACAAGTCCGTCTTGTCGAACTCGCGGCCAAGCTTCGCCATGTTGCGATCGATGCCACGATCCAACAGTCCGCGCCACAGCCCGTCGATCTCGATAACGAACTCGTCTGGGTACTCGATCAAGCGCGGCAACGCCGCACGGGCCTGCACCAACAACTCCGGCGCCTCCGCGAACCGAGCTGCAAACTCCTGGTTCATGATCGCGAAGATGTCCTTGGCCAACAGGAATCCGTGCGCGTAGCCACGCTGCTCGGAGGTCCCCCATAGCCGCAAGACGCGCAGACCTTCGTGAGTCTCAAGGCGACCGTGCACGCCGCTCTCGGCGTCCCGCTTCTCGAAATCGATCGCCGGCGAACCGAAGGTTGCTGGTGAATGTCCATCAAAGGAAGCGCTGCACGACAGCAGTAACCACCCCATCGACACCGTGATGGCCCACTGGCCAAACCTCGCGATACTCATGACAGGCATCGTGCCGCTACTTGCCCTCCCTGTCACGTTGAGTCGCTCAGGACTACGGCCTCTCGATTTGCCGTTCGGCACCGCCGGCACGCCAAACGCCAGGCTCCGCAGTCAGGTTCGCAATCACCAAGGCAGCGAGCGTCCAACGAAAGATCTACATCAGCCATCGGGCGATGGCGAGCAGAGTCTATTCCAGCCAACGAGGCCCCCCCCGCAGCGACTACTTCGCTGCGCGGTGGATGTCTTGGATCGACTTCAGCAACTCAAGCGCTTCCGGCATCGGGCGCTGGAAGGCGTTGCGGCCCATGATCGAGCCGAAGGAGCCGCCGTCGGCGAGACCTTGGATCTCTTCCTTCACTGCGTCGGCACCCTTCGCTTCGCCACCGGAGAAGATGACGATGCGGCGGCCGTTGAACGACGACTGGATGACGTGCTTGGTGCGCTCGGCGAGCGTGCTGATCGGGATGCCTTCCGACTCGTAGACCTTGCGAGCGGCGTCTTGCTCGATGAAGTCGGTCGGCGGCTTGACCTTGATGATGTGCGCGCCGAGTTGGGCGGCAATCTGAGCGGCGTAGCAGCAAACGTCGATCGCGGTCTCGCCCTTCTTGCTCAGGCCTTCGCCACGCGGGTAGCTCCAGACGACGACGGCGAGGCCACAGGCCTTCGCTTCTTCGGAGATCTCACGCAACTCCTGATACATGTCGTCGCGCAGGTCGGAGCCGGGGTAGATCGTGAAACCGATCGCGGCGCAACCGAGGCGAAGCGCGTCCTGGACCGAACCAGTAACGGCCGGCTTTGGGTTCTTCGGGCTGTAGAGCGAGTCCGAGTTGTTGAGCTTGAGGATCAGCGGGATCTGGCCGGCGTAGGTGCGCGCACCAGCTTCGAGGAAGCCGAGCGGCGCCGCGTAGGCGTTGCAGCCAGCCTTCAGTGCGAGCTGAAAGTGGTAGTGCGGGTCGTAGCCACTCGGGTTCTTGGCGAACGTGCGCGCCGGACCGTGCTCGAAGCCTTGGTCGACCGGCAGGATGACGAACTTGCCCGTGCCTGCGAGTGCGCCAGTATCCATCATCCAACGGAGGTTCTTCAGGACGCCGGGATGATCGGATTCATACCAGCTGAGGATTTCGTCGACGCGTGAGGTCATTTTGGCTCGGGGCTCGGTGGCCTTTGGAGGCCTGGGTTGTTCGGATGTCGTTTTGGCCGAACATTGTCGACAACGCGCCGCCGGTTGCAAGGCTTGCACCGCAGTGAGCGAGGCAAAGCCGCTATCGGCAACGCGTGCGCCGGGGCGACTAACGCCGCTCGCGGCCCATAGTAAGGGCGCAGAAGAGTGAAGTCAGCCCGAGCAAGCCCCTACCGGGTTGAGGCAAAGGCCACGCGCAAATAAGCCCAAGCCTCAACCTGTTTAGGTCCAGGCGCGGGCGGCTTTAGTAAAGCACGAACAACGGTCCTACCGGAGCAGGCCGTCACTTCAGCTTCAGGCCTTCCTTCCTGCTGCCAGTCGCGAACTCCCAGATGAATATCACTGGCGGGTTTCCGCCCATCTGCAGAGTCGCACGCGCTTGATATTGCTTACCACTCTTCAGCGGGATCTTCGGTATCGAGAACAGCACGTCACGCAAGTCGCGCTTCTTGTTCAAAGGAACCTTCGGCGTGTGGTCGTAGCACTCAACCTGCTTCTTGCAGCGCGACTTCCAGTTAACGAACTCTTGCGAGCCCTTCAGCACGAGGTTCTTTACCGGCGGACGCCCACCCTTGCGTGACTCCCACAGTTCAAGGCTGCACTCACCGAGTTGACTAGCCAATTGCTGCTGCAACTGGATACTGACAACGTAGCCACACTTGGTCACGTCCTGCTCATCCTCCGGTTGGTCAGCGAGAGGATTGGGACTCTCGGGACTACCGAAGTGCGTCGGCACGCTCTTCTGATTGGTCGCCGGCCACACCACCAAACGCGGCGCAGTGTTCGGGTCGTAGGGTTCGGTCAACGAACCCATATCCAACACCGACACCGACAGGTTCTCGCCATCTACGTGCGAGTAGCCGAGACGCTTGATGTTGTGACGCAACATCGGGAAGCGGTGGTACGGCGCGCTCATCCACCCATCGACTGAGTCGCGAGCGAACGCCTTCGTGGCACGGCCCGTGCTAGTGACGATATTGCCACTGCCAGATTGCTGACCTTGACGGGTGAAATCCTCATGCGCCGGATCCTCTTCGTGAATCTTGCCGTCGGGATTGTTAACCAGATCAGGATGGTTCGAAACGTACTTCGAGTGCAGATCGCAACCGATCGACGTTTCCGCATCCATCTCACACTCGGGTAGGTTGCCCCACGTACCGTCGGTCAGCTTCGATCCGGGCAACCACGAGAACGCGATCTGCTGCTTGCGCACCAAGTTGATCTGCTCCAACGCCGTAATCTCGATGTCGCTGGGACGCTCGGACAGGAGCGGCGGACCATAGCCGGTGCCGTAGGCAACACCACTGTCACCGCGGCCCCACTCGCGCCATTCCGCGTCGATCACTTCACTCGGCTTGCCGAGGTGCTTGACGACGACGGCTTCGACATCTTCGAGAGTCGGCACCTTCGTGTCGGCGTCCGGCAAGCCCAAGTAGAACTCAAGCCACTGGTCCGGGTAGGCCGCCATCATCCAAGTCATGATGCTCCATGACTTGAGTCGACAGTCGTTACGGAAGCGGCTGAGTTTCTCACGCGGGACCTGCGCAAAGCTCCAATCCTGGTGCGAAACCGCTTGGTCGCGAACGGTGCGCATCCACCAGTTGGTGCCTTCGGGTAGCGCCAGGCCATCTTCGCCGACCGTGCCTTCGGGAATCGCACCCCACCGTGAGATCGACGTCGACTTCAGGTACCACGTAATCGCGTGAATGATGCCCTGGCCAATGCCATCGTTGCGCTGCGAGGTCAGGCCATCCATGACGACGTAGGCAATGACTGCATCTTGAATGGCGCGGCCGGACGCACCGACCTTCATAACGGCGGGGCCGGCAGGGGTTCGCCACGAGTTGTTAGCAAATCGACGTGCTTCTTCGAGGCTACGACCGTTGAGAACGTGCGGGTTGGCCTTCAAGAACTCTTCGCGCTCACGGCCAGTCGCCAAGAACCCTTGCCAAGCCCAGGACTTCGACGCGCGCTCGACAAAGCGCAATCGTCGGGCCTGCTTTTCCCCCATCAAGTAGACGCAAAAGTCGACGGCGCGCTCGGCCCACATCGCCGAGTCATTGGCGAGGCCTTGCGAACCGCGAACCCACATCGTGAAGCGGGCCGTCTTGGCACCGTGGATCTCGAAGTTCGGCTCGAGCATCCACTCCGGCGCGTTGTCGATCAGGTTGGTGAACTCCTTCGGCGGTTGCTCAGGGTTCAGCTCGGTGACCGGGTATTCCTTGCGGGCAAACTCAACAGCCTTGATCTCGATCTCCTTCATGCGCTGCGCATAGGTGATCTGATGCTCGGTGCCGTAGAAGCCGGGCCCTTCCTTGTGGCCGAGGGCGATGTTGGCATTCTTGTTGTGCGGGTTGTAGTAGACCGCCTTGGCGAGGTGGTAGGCGGCGCGGTCCGTCTCACCGGCTTCCTTGAGCTTCAAGCCGATCTTGGCGTGCTGGATGCTCAGCTCGGTAGCCGTATTCGCCCAGTCTTCGATGACCGTGTAGCGACCTTCGTAGTTCGCCTTGTCGCGCCACTTCTTGCGCTTGTCCTTCGGCTTACCGATCCACTGGCCCTTGACCTTGCGGAAGCCGAGTTCACTACGGGCCCGCTTGTGGTTCGGGTCGTATTCTAGAACAAGGTCGAGAGCCTGCTTCGCCCGTGGCCCGACCTTCTTGCTCTTGGCCTTGTTCGCAAAGCGAACGAGCGACTTGATGCAGTTCTTGGTGAGTGTTTGTTCATCCGCAGCGAACTCATCTTGAGCGCGCACTTGCGGCACACAGATGGCAAACGCGGACAGAAGCAGGAGAAAGTGCCTGAGATGCATATTCGAAAACATATGGATGGCGAACTGGGGTGCAATCGGCGAGCAGTCTACGGACTGGCACGTCCCCTCGCAGCCCTGCTTTGCGAATGCGGGACGATCTGACGGTAGGTCGGCATGACTCCCCGGTCGCGAGGATTGTCATCCCTCCATCCGCTTCGGCCATTGCGATGACCGAAACCTCACCGCCCGTATATGCAGACGGCCGATGCGCGCACCGCTCGGGTGCGCACATCGGCCACTGCAACGATCTAGCCGGGATCAGTTACCGATCGAGGCGCGACCGGCGTTCGACATCACAATGCCGAGCCCGTTGACGGCATCGAGCACGCCCCACTGGTGAAATACTTGCACGCCGATCAGACCCGCGGAGTTCGGCACCGAGAACGATGCACTGGCCGTGCCCGCGACGGAAGTCGCGACCGCGTCGAGCACGACCGGATCAACGAACAACATGCAACCCGGAGCACCTAGCAACACGGCCGGCAAAGCACCACCGCTCCACATCGAGTCCGACAGACCCGAAGCAAGCACGGCGAACGTGCCCGGCAGAGCATCGGCGAGCGTCACGCTGTAGCTCGAGCCGAGATTCGGCAGGTTGGTGCTGCCCAGCGACGGGACCAAGGCAGTGCCGGCGCCCGTGCAGTTCACTCGCCACGACGGGAAGCCGGTCAAACCCGACTGCGTCCAGGCCGTCGGACCATTGACCATGTCACGGTAGTAACCCGAGCCACCGGAACCGGACGTCAACGAGTTGATGTAGACCGTCTGTGCCGAGCTATCCACGCCGATGCAGAAGTCACCAGTGACGTTGACCGGGGTGGCGAACGTCGCCGTGTAGAAGCCTACGGCCGCACCAATCGTGATCGTCGTAGAGCCAAGCGCCACCGCACCCGGCACACTGCCTGGGTAGATGTGAGCCGGCACCGTGACCGTGCCACCAGTCGAACGCGTGTAGAAGTCGAAACTCGTCACCGTCAACGCGCCCGAACTCGGCACCACGTAGCAGTACTCGTTGTCGCGCAAGTTGGACATCGGCGTGCCGCCGGTCGGGTTCAACTCAGGGCACACTGGCGGCTGCACGATCGAACCCGGGCAACCGTTGCCGAAGTTATTGAAGGTCGCAAACACAACCGAGGTGCCAGTGCCGCCACTAATGGCCAAGCCGTAGTCAGCGTCAACCGCAACGGTCTCGATATGGTTGTCTTCGACGATCGAGGTCGCGAGGACTTCGACGTTCCAGTTGCCAGCAGCCGGGTTTTGCACGAACACGCACTCAAGCGAGTTGACCGTGTCTTCGCTGCCACCCGAGGTCGACCAGACGCCGTTCGAGAGGTTGTTGTTGCCCCAGTATTGGGTGCCGTTCGGCGCAGTGACGCGCAGCGACAGGTTGTTGATCAGGTGGAAGGCCGATGCCGGGTTGGCCGCCGGTTCACGCCAGTTGAGGCAGACCTTCAGGGCCGGCTCACCAGCCGCGACATTGATCGCCCACGAGCGGGCCTGACCCTGAGTCAAGACGTCCCCTTCGTCGACGAGGAACGTTTTGGCGCGCTTGTCCCACATGGTTTGCAGATTGGGGAAGCCCCAACCCTGGTGCTCACGACGGTTGTCGTTGCTGGCACCGGTGAACGAGTATTGCGAACCGCTGATGCACTGCAGTGCCTTCAGGGTCGGGGCGCTCGGGCGGTTCTGGTGGGTCGAGCCACCGGGAACGCGCAACTGGTTGCCGAACGGGCCGTAGCCAGGCGTCACCTCATCGGTGAACATATCGATCGCGAGCACGTTGTGGCCAGCGACGATAGGCGTCGCACCGGAGGTGCCGCCGAAGGACGTCGTGTAACCGCCGCCTTGAGACGTCGTGCCGATGTTGTCGTAGTAGGCAGTCATGGTCGGCTTAATGCGACCATCCGAAGCCGGGCCGATGCTGGCACCGCCGTTCTGCCACGAGTCATCGTTGGGATTGCTGTTGTTACCGTGGTTGACACCGCCGATCGAAAACACGTTTTTGGCCCACGCCTGCGGACGCGAATCCTGGTTGCCGGCATTCGACTGGCTCTGCGTCCAGGTGATGTCGTGGTCGAACGTGATGTCGTCCGCGTCCGCCGAAACCGACGTGTAGAAGAACGTGCGCGCATTGCCCCACGAAGCAGTTGTGTGAGACACGTTGTGAATGTTGACGAGGTCACTGAAGACCTGCCAGCGCGACGTATTGACGGATGAATAGTTCGTGTAGAACTTGCCGGCATCGGGCGCAAGGCCGCGGAATTGCGAGCTGCCCGTACCGTCGCCGAAGACGATGCCGGCCGTGTTGGTGCCGTGACCGGATGACGCGCCGCCGCTGCGCACGTTGATCACCGGACCCGAGAAGCCTTGATGTGAGGCATCGATACCTTCGTAGATGTGCGCGTTCAGGCCTGCGCCGCTGTAGCCACCCTGTGACTCGACGTAGTTTGCGCCACCCTGGATGCGGGCGTTATCAACATCCTCTTCCGGCGCCGACCAGCGATCGATCCACAGCACTTCATCGAAGCCTGCAGTCTGCTGAAGTTGCGGGCCAGTCAGGCTGACCGTCATCAGGATGCTGCCGAACTGCTCACTGACGATCGTGCCACCGATCGCCTCGATGCGGTTGGTCAGCGCTGGCTTGTCGTTGTGCTTGTCCGCGACGACGACGTTGTAGGTCACCGGCTTGATGCTGGTGAAGACACCATCGGCGAGCAATGCCGACTCAAGACGATATGCCGGGTGGTAGGCACCAACCCAACGCACCATGCCGAGCGCGTTGACCGCTTGGCTTTGCTGGGCGTTCATGCGCACGACATAGGTGTCGTGTGGCATGTATTTGACGACCTTGCCGCCGAGTTCATGGATCGCGTCGCGACCAGCTTGCGTCGGCAGCCCAGCGAACTGCACCAGGCACAACTGTTGGGCGCTAGTGCTGCGCAGTTGATCCGGCACGCCCGGCACACTGACGGCCGGGTCAAATGAACCAAACGTCAACAGAACCCGACGACCTTCGCCGTTCGCTTGTGGTGACTGGGCAGAGAGAGAGGCAGCTACGGCACACGCAAGCAGCGCGGCACGCGATAGGTTACTCAGCATGGTTACTAGTGGAGTCGGGTTGCCGTGGGCAGGCGAGGATGAAGAGTCTACCACTCGACGGACATATCCTGCAGCCCTGCCGAGGCACCTGAAACGGCCCATTTGCTCGGCCGTAAACGGAGCGGCGAAGTAGGGCAAGATTCCGACCTACGCGTGATGTGAAAACACTGAGCCAAGGTGACGACACCGCCCACCAATGAAAAACGCCACCCGGATACCGGATGGCGCTTACGAGCTTCCGCGGGGAAGCCCTATCAGTGCGGGATCCGTCGACTAGATGTCGCCGATTGAAAGCTCGAGACCGTTCGACGTCACCATGTTCGCCGCGTTGATGCCGACCACGAGCGCGACCGACTGATTGAACACCTCCGCGCCGACCAGCGAAGCCGTGTTAGGGATCGACAGCGGCGTCGAGCCCGTGCCACCAGCGACGGCCAGACTGCCGACGACATCGAGCTGCTGGTAGGTGTAGCAACCAGGCATGCCGAAGAACGTCAGGTCCAAGCCTCCAACGATCGGCGACACTGACAGGATCGACAGGCCGGCCACCGCGGTCAGCGGTGCGTTGCTCGTGACGAGGTTAATCGTCGAACCAAGCACCGGACGACCCGACGCGTCAAGTGCGACGTCCGGTACGCCGGCGGTCGAACTACAAGCCGTAACCGTGCCGTTAAGCGACGCCGAGATGTCGATCGAACCCGGATCGGGCGCGCCGGCGAGCGAGTAGCCCACCAAGTAGTTGCCGGCCACGGTAATGTTCTGGTAGATGACGTGCACGGCACCGCTGGCCCAGAGTTGCAGTTGCAGCGTGTTGGATCCGGAGTTCGAGTAGTTCGGAACACCATCCCACGTGATCACCGCACGCGATGCGTTGGTGTCGACGTAGACATCACCGCCGCTGCTCGGGTTGAGGTCGCGCCACATCGGGCACCACATGCTGTCCGACAAGAACTTGCCGACGTCCGGCGTGTAGTTACTGCCGCCCGTCCACGCACCCGACGTCACCCAACCGTTACTGCAAACAGTGATCGAGCTGGTCGGTCCATCGGGGGTCGGCAGGCTGAACGGCAACGTGTAGGACTGGGTCGTATCATCGCCGAAGCCCTGCGCGCTGACCGGGTTGATCCAGGTGCCAGAACCGGCCAAAAGCGTGTATTCACCACCCGCGTAGCCAAACGACCACGACGAGTTAGCGAGGTCGAAGGTCGGGAATTCGTAGATGCCTTCGTCACAGATAATCGAGGTGCCGCCACAGCCCGTGCCGATGATCGACTTGGTTGCAAACGTGCCACCGCCCGTACCGAGCTGGCCAAGGCCACCTGCAGCAACCAGCGAGTAGTCCGCATCGACGGCACCGGTCTCAACGTGGTTGTCCGCGACGATGCCAGAACCAATGACTTCGACGACCCAAATACCCGATTGCGGGCTCTGCACGAAAACGTTCTCGATCGAGTTGACCGTATCTTCGCTACCACCGACGACCGACCACAGGCCATCGTTGAGGCCGTTATTGCCCCAGTATTGAGTGCCGTTCGGCGCGGTGACGCGCAGCGACAGGTTGTTGATCAGCTGCGACGCAGCGGCCGGGTTACCGGCGGGCTCGTTCCAGTTGAGGCAAATCTTCAGCGACGGCTCCCCGCTGGCGACGGTAACCGTGTGCTGACGCGCCTGACCTGGGGAGATGACGTCCGTCTCATCAACGATGTACATCTTATTGCGGTAGTCGTACATCGTCTGCAGGTCGGGGAATCCCCAGCCTTGATGCTCGCGACGATTGTCGCTGCTAGCAGCATTGAACGAGTACTGCGTCGCACTGACAACTTGCAGACCCTTCAGGGTCGGGAAGTGCGGGCGATTCTGGTGGCTCGTGCCACCGGGAACGCGCAGCGGCTGACCGAACAGACCAACACCGGGGCTCACCTCTTCAGTGTACATCTCCAGCGCAATCGTGTTGTGGCCGGCGACAATCGGCGTCGCACCTGAGGTGCCACCGAAGCTCGACGTCCAGCTGCCACTTGAGTAACCAGAGCTACCGGTGCGATCCGACGTGCCGATGTTGTCGTAGTAGGCGGTCATGGTCGGCTTGATGCGACCATCCGATGCCGGGCCAATGCTGGCGCCGCCGTTCTGCCACGAGTCATCGTTGGGGTTGCTGTTGTTGCCGTGATTGACGCCACCGATCGAGAAGATGTTCTTCGCCCAAGCCTGCGGACGCGAATCTTGGTTACCGGCGTTGGACTGACTCTGCGTCCAGGCGAGGTCGTGGTCAAACGTGATGTCGTCCGCATCGGCCGACACCGACGTGTAGAAGAACGTGCGTGCGTTCCCCCATGAAGCGGTCGTGTGCGAAACGTTATGGACGTTGACGAGGTCGCTGAAGACCTGCCAACGCGAAGTATTGACGCTGTTGTAGTTCGTGTAGAACTTGCCAGCATCCGGCGCCATGCCGCGCACGGCCGGGTTGCTGTTGCCGTTGCCAAACACAATGCCGGCCGTCGCGTGACCGTGGGACTGCGCGGCGCCGCCACTGCGCACGTTCGTAACCGTGCCGGTGAAGTCGGGGTGCGAGGCCTCGACTCCTTCGTAGATGTGCGAGTTGACGCCAGCACCGGTGTAGCCGCCTTGCGACTCGACGTAGTTTCCGCCGCCCTGGATGCGGGCGTTATCCATGTCGTCTTCCGGAGCGCTCCAACGATCGATCCAGAGCACTTCGTCCATGCCAGCCGCCTGCATCAACTGCGGGCCAGTCAGCGTGACCGTAAACAGCAAGCTGCCGGTCTGCTCATTGTCGACCGTGCCGCCGATCGCTTGGATCTTTTGGCCGAGCGCCGGCTTGTCGATGTGCTTGTCCGCGACCACGATGTTGTAGCGAACCGGCTGAACGTTTAGCCAAGCCTGCTGCTTGATCAGTTCCGGCTCGAGGCGGTATGCCGGCTGGTAGCCACCGATCCAACGAACGGTCTTGTGCGCGTCGACGTCCGCGGCCTGACCGGCAGTCATGCGCACGACGTAGGCGTTAACGGGCAGGTAACCAATGACCTTGCCACCAGCAACCGCAATCGCATCGCGATCGGCTTGGGTCGGCACGCCTGCAAACTGCACGATGTGCATCTGCATCTTCGCAGTCGAGCGGAGCGCCTGCGGCACTTCCGGCTGACCTAGAACTGGGTCAAACGACTGGAACCGGAGATTGATCTGCTCAGCCTGGGGTGTCTGCGCAGACACGGAGACGGCAACGGCACAAGCAAGCAGCGCAAGCCTAGATAGATTGGTAAGCATGGAGGAAGAGTGACTCTTTGGTCCTGGGCAGGACGAGGTCCAAGAAGTGTAACCGGCAATCACTGCAAATGTCTTTCCCATGCACCGTCACGCATCGGCGCGCATAGCCATTACTGTAGTGCGCATGTAAGTAGCGCCACCTCTCACTGCCATGCGGCGGCGCGGCGTGGCACGAAGGCATCGGCGCCACCAGGCACCATTCGACACTCGCAGGTAGTCGGCGAATTGCCCGGGACTGCTCGCTAACGAGCTACCTGCACCCACCAGTTGGGAAGGATCGCGAACCAGTGCACGCGGGATTCTGTCTCATGATGGGTCACCAACTCTTGATCAAGGCCGCCCGCGTAAATGAGCGAGATGGACTCACCAATCATCGCGTTGCCACTCACCGACAGCGTCATTGCAACCATTCCCTCGTAGTCATCGCCCCCCACCCACACATCCAGAACCCCGACCTTCGCTGCCAATTTTTGGACTTCAGAGGCCTCGCTGCCTCTGCTTAGTGCCAGGTCCTTCAACGCCACAAACCTCTCTCTATCAGCCAAGAAGAGGCGCTTGGTAGGCTCGGCGTAAGCAGCGGTCGCGATCATTCCGCCGCGCTTCCCGCACGCAGAAGCACAACCAAGCAAGAGCAACAACGCGGCCGCGAGGCCTCGCCTTCTCACATCCCCCGGACAGATTCTCGCGGCAATGGTCATTGGCTCCACGCGCCGTTCGGTCACCTCATCTGTCGGTATTTGCCGCCAGCATCCTTCGCCAGCCACTCCAACACCTCAAGGTTGCCGCCAATGGCAATCGTATTGATCGTGATCTTGCGGTGCTTGTTCCAGCGCGCGACATCTTCGCGGATGCGGAACGGATCAATCACTTCACCGGTCGTCGGCTCGCCATCGGACAGGATAAAGATCGTATCGACGTCCTTGTCGGCGAATGCTTCGCGCACCGAATCATAGAGGTTCGTGCCGCCACCAGCGCCGAGACGCTCGATCCACGACTGGGCTTCTTGGCGGCTCGCGTCGTCACTAGTTCCGATGCCATCCGGCAACCACCGCGCGACGCCGGATGAGAACGTGAAGATGTTGAAGAGCGCGCCAGCATCGAGGTTCTCAACGGCCTTCGAGAGTTCCTCCTTGGCAACATCGATACGCGCAGCACCGCGGCCATTGATCGTGCGGCCATACATCGACTCCATCATCGAGCCGGACACATCGAGCACGAAGATCACGCGGTGCGACTCGACCTTGATGCCGAAGAACTTGGCCTTGCTGACCGTTCGCTGGGTCAAACGGCGACGCTCGCGCGCCTTCTTGGCGTCGTCGAGTTCCTTGCTGGTCGCAACCTTGAAATCCTTCTTAGCAGCCTTCCACCATTGCGCCCATTTGTCTTCGTCCTCATCGAATGGTTGCGCGGTCAATTCCCACAACGTCGCGGCGAGTTGCTTCTTAAGGCGACCCGATTCCTTGCTCATGCGCTCAACAAGCTTGCCAACCGGAGTCGCCTGCTTGAGGCCCGCCATCGCTTCGATCGCCAGCAACCGCGTCGACCAGTCAGGATGCTCCAAGGCGACCATCAACGGCTCAATTTGGCGCTTGTCGCGCGCATCTCTAAGCACTTCCATCGCCGCGTTGCGCACATCGCGATCCTCGTGGGTCGTGTAGCCGACGAGTTCCTTCAGCCAGGCGCTCATCGGGCCCTCGATGGCATTGATGGCCTCGATGGCAATGCGGATGTCCTCGGGCCCCTTGGCATTCGCCATCAAGTCGCGCAAAGCAGGAACAGCCAGAGGGTCGCGGCGAGCCGCAAGAGCCTCGCCTGCCGCGCGACGCACCGAAACGTCTTTGTCCTTCAGGCACTTGCGAACCGCAGCGAGCGCCTTCGGTGTATTGATTTTGACCGTTGCCCGCAGCGCGAACACCTTCTCGTGCGGCTTGCCCTTGCCGATCAAACCGGCGGCGCGCTTCTGCGTCTTGGCGTCATCAAACGTCGAGATCAACCGCGCCATCTCGCGACGAAGGTCTTCTTGGGTCACGTCGCGCTTCTTCGCCAGCTTGACGAAGCTCGCCATCGCCTTCGACCCCTTCGCTTCCGCAACCATGCGTGCCGCGACGGCTCGCTCGCCACCAAAGTAGGTCACGCGGCCCAAGACCATCTCGGCCATAGACAGCGCTTTCGACATGCCATTGCGTTCCATCCACTCTAGCGACATGCGCCGGATCTTGGAGTCAGCATCGCGCTTCAGTGCCTGCACCAACTCCGCCTCGGACAAGTACGGCAACGCGCCCTTGAACGCCAACTGACGAATCGCGTTGAGCTCCGGCGCCATGATGTCGCCGTTCTCATCCTTGCGCTGCTTGTTCTCGAGGTTCCAAACCTTGCGATACCAAGCAGCATCGGTGGCAGCCGCCAACTTGACGTGCTCAGCCATCGCCGGCTCGCGCAATTCATCGGAGGCCTTCGAGTCGATGATGCGCTGCAGCAATTGCTTGCCGATCGTGTGGGACTGTGCCAAGCCGCGCAGCGCCAACTTGCGCAGTTCAGGTTCTTCACTGGCGCCGGCGACGTCAGCCAACTTGTCGAGTGCCGGCTGTTGGCTGGAGGACAGATTGCCGAACCGGGCCAACGTCTTGACGATCTCGCGGCGGAATAGCAGCGTCACGCACTTGTCGTAGGCCTGGATCAGGCCCAAGGCTGCTTCGCGCGAACCGTCGCGGCCGATCTTCTCGATCAGCTTGATGTCGGCATCATCGCGCTCGCGCAGCAACTGGCGGATGTTCTCCGCGGCACCGCCTTGCGCAGCAAGGGTGACGGACAGCAGCAGGGCACACAGGACGATACGAACGGACAAGTCTGGCATCGGGTATTCGGCGCGGATTCAATGGCGGGCGCACGACGATCATCAAAGTCCCTTGCTCCTCGGTCAAGGCAAGGGCGAAGATGACTGTCTCGCGGATGCCCGCAAACCGGCATTCGGGTATGCCATTACGCCCAGTCGATGAATACTGCAGCTTCCATCTACCTCGCCGTCGTCCTGCTGCTGGCCTTGGTGTCGTTCTACATGCAACGACTGCGGCCCGATGTGACCGCGTTATTGGTCATGCTGTCGCTACTGGTGCCCTGGCAATCGCCGGCGGCGGGCGCTGTGCACACAGGCCTCGTAGCTATCCTGACGCCGCAGCAGGCGTTCCATGGATTTGGCAGTCCGGCGCTGTTGATGGTCGCGTCAATGTTCGTGCTGTCGGCGGCGATGGTGCGAACGGGCGCGGCGCAATTGCTCGGTGGACGACTGCTCGCAGCCAGCGCGACGAGCGAACTGCGCTTCCAATTGACGGTGCTGGTCTTGGTCACCGGATTCAGCGCGATCGTCAACGACACCACGACGGTGTTGGTGTGGATGCCGCCGGTCATGGCTATCTGCCACGAACGTGGCTACGCGCCCTCGCGCATCCTGATGCTATTGGCGTTTGCGTCGTTGCTCGGTGGTAAATGGACCCTGATCGGCACGCGCAGCAACGTGATCCTTTCGGACTTCCTGCTCGAACACACTGGCGAAGGTCTCGGGTTCTTCGCATTCGCACCGGTAGGCGCCGCGGTCTTTCTCGCGTGCATCACTTGGTTCGTGCTCGTTGGCCGCCGCTTCCTACCGAAAGCCAATGCCAGCCCCTCGCTCGAAAGCCGCTACGAAGTGGCTGAGTATTTGACCGAGACGATGGCAGAACCAGGTTCGGACATCATCGGCAAGACGCTCGGCGAACTCGATCTGCCCGGCAATGACGTGACGGTGCTGCAACTCATTCGCGGCAAGCAGTTCCTGCCACCGAGTCCGTGGTTAAAGGTAATGGCCAAGGACGTGCTGGTCATCCAAGGTCGCATCACGGCGATCACGGACGCATTGCATCGCGGCTTGAGCGTCAAAGAAGAACTGAAGGTCGACGACAAGACGCTGCGCTCCGCCGACCTGCGCATGGTGGAAGCAATCCTGCCACCGGACAGCGAACTGGTGCACCGCAGTCTGCGCGATCTCGACTTCCACCACCGCTACGGCGTCAGTCCGCTGGCGATCAGTCGCCGTGGTCGTTCGATCCGCGAGCGGCCGCTGGCTGAACCGCTCAAGAGTGGCGACTCGCTGCTGCTCGTCGGCCACGAAGCCGAACTGCAACGGTTGCGCCGCAACCCCAATCTGCTGCTACTTGAAACGCAGTCGGTGCCGACGGCGAGCAAGTCCCAGGCGTTCCTGGTCATCGCCATCATGGCGGCAATGGTCATCACTAGCGCCACCGGCTTGCTGCAACCACAGGTCGCGATCCCGTTCGCTGCGATGGCCGCGATCCTGTGTGGCACGGTCGGCATGCGTTCGGCCTACGAATCGATCGATCTGCAAGCGCTGGTCATCGTCGGTGCGATGATTCCGTTCGGCCAAGCGCTGCAAGTGACCGGCACGGCGCAGTGGTTTGCCGAGGGCATGGCGAGCACGTTCGCCGATTCGTCGCCACAGGTGCTGCTAGCGGTCTTGCTGCTGCTGGCGGTGGTCATGACGCAGTTGATTGAGAACGCCGCGGTCGCGGTGCTGCTCGCCCCCATTGCGTTCGCGCTAGCTAAGGCTGCCGACTGCAACCCAGCGCCGTTCTTGTTGGGCGTCGCGATCTGCGTCTCGTCGGCCTTCGTGACCCCATTCGCCCATGAATCGACCATCCTGGTCATGGGCCCCGGCCGCTACCGCTTCCGCGACTATGTCATCCTCGGGGGTCCGTTCGCGATCATCACGTGGCTGGTTACGACATTGACGCTGCCGTTACTGATGCCGCTGCAGTAGCGACGAGAATGTTGTTTTCTATCCAGCCACCGTACTAACATCTCCGCAATGCGATGTGATCTGGTTGGGCTTGGGTTGGTTTTGGCGGGTTCGTTGGCTGCGCAGGGTGTCGCGTTGCCGAATGGCACGGGGCAGATTGCTCCAGCAGCGGAGTGGACGGTGCTGCAGCAAGCGGAGCTTGAGCTGGAGGAGCGTGCGACGGATCCGACGCCCGAGCGTTCTCTTGCGACTGTTCTGGCAGTCATTAAGGAATTGCGCGCAGAAGAACGGACCGCCCAGCACCTGTTGCTACATCGCCAAGGTTCCAACAAGGAAGCGTTGCAACTGATCAACTGCTACTCGGCCGACGTAGCCGAATCGAGCAGCACCTTGCTGAGCAAGGTCGCCGTCGAAAAGATCCGGGATGCGATGATCGAGGCGCTATCAACCAGTGAATGGAAGGTCGTTTGCTCAGGATTCGAAACGAGCCAACTTTGGCCTGTGCCATCGCTACTGCTGCACTTCGAGCATGAGTCCTCGACCACCCCATGGCGCTTGGACACTTACATCGTGCCGGCCGGGGACCGCCTGCAGTATTTCGAATGCCAGTATTTGGCTGGCGACACCGCTGCGCAGAGCAACATCGAAGACGTATTAGCGACCTTCGATGGCCCCAAAGAACCCGAAGGCCGCGCCAGCAGCCTGATGGCCGTGGGCCTCGCCGGTGCTGTCGCCGGGACCATCACCGCATTGTATCGACGCAAGCGACAACAACAGCGCATGTCTGCTGCTGGCGTCTAGGCGACTCCGGGCTAACGTGGCACAGATCGTCGGGGTCAGCCGACGAACTACTGCAACAACCGAGAGCCTAGTGACCGCAACCATTGAAGCGCGCATCGCCCGCGAGTTAGACGTCCGAGAAGAACAGGTCCAAAAGACCGTCAACCTGATCGACGAGGGGGCGACGGTGCCCTTCATCGCTCGCTATCGCAAGGAGGTCACAGGAGGCCTCGACGACATCCAGTTGCGCAGCCTCGAAGAGCGCTTGGGCTACCTGCGCGAACTCGAGACGCGCCGCAAAACTGTCATCGCGAGCATCGTCGAGCAAGGCAAGATGACGGATGCCTTGCGCAAGTCGATCGACGACGCCGAGACCAAGCAGAAGCTCGAAGACCTCTACCTGCCCTACAAGCAGAAGCGTCGCACCAAGGCGATGATCGCGCGTGAAGCGGGTCTGCAACCGCTCGCCGACCAACTGCTAGCGGATCCCAACCAAGATCCGAAGGTGATCGCAGCCGAGTTCCTCGCTCCCGACAAGGAAGTGGCGACAGCCGACGCCGCACTCGAAGGCGCGCGCTTCATCCTGATTGAGGAGTTCGCCGAAGACGCCAAGCTAATCGGCCATGTTCGCGAATGGCTGGGTTCGACCTCGCGCGTCGTGACCAAGGTAGCGAAGGGCAAGCAAACCGATCCCGATGCGCAGCGATTCCGCGACTACTTCGCCCACGACGAACCGCTAGAGCATGTCCCGAGCCACCGTGCGCTGGCGTTCTTCCGGGCGCGCAAGGAAGGCTTCTTAGATGCGTTCCTCGGCTTCGAAGGCGACACCGACGAAGGCCACTACGCGATCGGCGATGCCGAGCAAGGCCAACGCCTGGTCATGGAGCGTTTTGGCATTGCTGAGCAGGGCCGCCCCGGCGACGCCTGGCTGACCACGACGGCGCGGCTCGCGTGGAAGGCGAAGATCTCGCTGCACGTCGAAACCGACTTGATGGGCAGCCTGCGCGAACGCTCGGAAGAGCAAGCAATCCGCGTCTTCGCCGACAACTTGCGCGACCTGTTGCTAGCTGCGCCCGCCGGACCGAAGGCGATCCTCGGCTTTGACCCGGGCCTGCGCACCGGCTGCAAGGTCGCGATCGTCGACCGCACCGGCAAGGTACTCACGACGGACACGGTTTACCCCCACGTGCCGCGCAACGACTGGGATGGCTCGCTCGCCAAGCTAGGCGTGCTGTGTAAACTTCACGGCGTCGAAGTTGTCTCCATCGGCAACGGCACCGGTTCGCGCGAGAGCGACCGCTTGTTCGCCGCGTTGATCAAGGCGCACCCCGAACTCGGCCTGCAGAAGTTGGTAGTCAGCGAAGCTGGCGCCTCGGTCTACTCGGCGAGCGAACGCGCCTCGCGCGAGTTCCCCGACATGGACGTCTCGCTGCGCGGCGCAGTGTCTATTGCCCGCCGCCTGCAAGACCCGCTGGCCGAGTTGGTGAAGATCGACCCAAAGGCGATCGGTGTCGGCCAATACCAACACGACGTCAACCAGAGTCAGCTGGCACGCTCGCTCGAGGCCACAGTCGAAGACTGTGTGAACCACGTCGGCGTCGACCTCAACACGGCCAGCGAAGCATTACTCGGCCGGGTCGCCGGTTTGTCGTCGACGCTAGCCAAAAACATCGTGACGCACCGCGACGCAAATGGCCCGTTCAAGACCCGCAAGGAATTGCTGAAGGTCTCACGCCTCGGTCCAAAGGCATTTGAACAAGCTGCCGGATTCTTGCGTATTCAGGACGGCAAGAACCCGCTCGATCGCAGCGCCGTGCACCCCGAGGCCTACCCGGTTATCGAGCGCATCCTCAGCGCTACCGGCAAGGACGTCGGTTCATTACTCGGCGACAGCGGATTGCTGCGCACGCTGAAGCCCGAAGCGTTCGTCGACGACACGTTTGGCGTCCCGACCATCACCGACATCCTCGCTGAGCTTGAGAAGCCGGGCCGCGACCCGCGACCTGAGTTCAAGGCAGCGGCATTCGTAGAGGGCGTCGAGGCGATCGGCGACCTGAAGGAAGGCATGCAACTCGAAGGTGTCGTGTCCAACGTCACGGCATTCGGTGCCTTTGTCGACATCGGCGTGCACCAGGATGGCCTCGTGCACATCAGCCAACTCGCCGACCGCTTCGTCGAGGATCCGCGCGAAGTCGTCAAGGCCGGCCAGATCGTCAAGGTCAAGGTCACGGCGATCGACATCCCGCGCAACCGCATCGCGTTGACGATGAAGTTGCACGAAGCAATAGAAGCTGGCGGTGACCCGCGTAAGGAGCAGTCACAAGGTGGCGATAGTCGTCCGCAGCAACGTGGCCAGCAGCAGCGCGGTGGCCAGCAGCGAGGTGGCAACCAACACCGTGGTGGCGGCCAGGGTGGTGGCGGACAGCGCGCCCCACGCGACACCGGCCAGCGCGACTTCGGCCCAAAAGAAGCTGCCGCGAACCCATTCGCCGCGCAGCTGTCAAAACTCAACGTCCGCAACAACTGACGCCATGCCCGAGCCGCAACACGTTCGCTTCGCCGTCGACGGCGCCCTGGCCACGATCACGCTCGATCGGCCCGACGCACGCAACGCCTACAGCGAAGCGATGTGCGGTCAGTTGGTCGCGGCGCTCGACCAAGCCGAACGCCACGCCGACGTGCGCTGCGTCATCCTGACCGGCGCCGGCAAGTCATTTCATGCCGGCGGCGACGTCAAGGCGATGAAGGCACGTTCCGGCATGTTCGCCGGCGACGCAAACGAACTGCGGCAGCGATATCTCGACGGCATCCAATCGGTACCGCGACGCATCGCCGAGTTCCGCAAGCCACTATTCGCCGCAATCAACGGTGCGGCGATCGGCGCTGGCCTAGACCTCGCTTGCATGTGCGACATCCGCATCGCCGCAAGTTCGGCCAAGATGGGCTCGACGTTCGTCGCGGTCGGCCTAGTTCCCGGCGACGGCGGCGCGTTCTTCTTGCAGCGCACCGTCGGGTTCCCGCGCGCGCTCGAGATGATGATGAACGGTCGCGTGCTCGACACTGACGAAGCGCTGCGCATCGGCCTCGTGCACGAAGTCGTTGCCGACGAAGACCTGCTCACCGTAGCACGCGAACGTGCCAACAAAATGGCAGCGCTGCCGGCCACGGCACTGCAGATGACCAAGCGGGCAGCGTATCAGAGCATGCACAGCGACATGTATCAGGCGCTCGAACTGGCGGCATCGTATCAAGGCATCGCGCAGAACCATCCAGATCACCTGCGTGCGCTGGGCATCGCGCCAGCTGACGGGCCAGCGGCTTCGTGAACCCAACCCGCAAGGTGCATGAGACTGACGCCATCGCATGGCTTCAGCAGCAAGAACTGGCAGCAGACGCCGCGTTCGTCACGTCGCTACCCAACGTCGACGAGTTCCAGCACAACAACTTCGATCGGTGGCGAACGTGGTTCTTGGCCGCGGCTGCGCTGGTCATGGATAAGACCCCCGAAGACTCGGCCGCCATTTTCTTCCAGACCGACATCAAGCTCGACGGCATCTGGATCGACAAGTCGTTCTTACTGCAGCAAGCAGCTGAACAAACCAACTGCGAACTGATCTGGCACAAGAGCGTGCTGCGCGTCCCCATCGGCACGACCACGAACGCGCGCCCGGGCTACGCCCACTTGCTGTGCTTCGCGCCCAAACTACGCAGCCACGACGACAACGCCACGCCCGACGTGCTGCCACAGCTTGGCACCATGGCCTGGCCACGCGCGATGGGAAACGACGTCGCCACGTTCGCCGTCAGCTGGCTTCGGGATCACGCCGGCGCCAAGACCATCGTCGCTCCGTTTTGCGGCACGGGCACCGCGCTCGCAGTCGCCAACAAGTTGGGACTGCATGCGATTGGAATCGAACGCAGCACGTCGCGCGCAACCAAGGCGCGCCTGCAGTAGCACGCTCAAGACGACCGCCTGGTTAGGCGTATGGGTCAGCAAAGGCACAACAGGCACCGCAACAGCCGTGCGTTCGGTAGCGGCGCTACTCGTAGCGAAGCGCCTCAACCGGATCTAGGCTTGCCGCCTTCCAAGCCGGCCACAATCCGAAGAACAGGCCTACCCCACCCGAACCGGCAAACGCAAACACACGGGCCCACCACGGCGTCGCCGACGCAAGGTCTGGAACCACCAGAGCAATCAGATTGAGTAAGCCTTCGGCGACCAACAGACCAAGCACGCCACCGATCGTGCACAGCACCGTCGCTTCGACGAGGAACTGGCCAAGGATATCACGGCGGCGAGCGCCAACGGCCTTACGCAGACCAATCTCACGAGTTCGCTCGCGGACTGAAACTAGCATGATGTTCATGACGCCGACGCCACCGACCATGAAGCCGACCGTCGACAGCAAGAACATCACAGCGAGCACCGCAAGAACGATGTCGTCAAACGACTGGATCAAGCTGTCCGAGGTCTCCATTTCGAAGTTGCTGTCTTCGTTCCATCGCACGCGACGGCGACGGCGCAGCACCTGCTCAATTTCGTCTTTGGCCGCCTCCAACATGCCCGGCTTGCTGCGCACGGCGATGACCACATCGTCGGCACCGGGGTAGCAACTGAGCACTGTCAGGTAGGGCGCCAAGAACAGTGCGTCATCCTCGTTCTCACTACCGAACGGGCCAGCCTTGCGCTTCTCCAGCGTGCCGAGAACAGTGAACTGACGGCCATCAATGGTGACCTTCTTGCCAATCGCGCCGCCGTTGGGAAACAGTGCTTTGTCGATGGAATCGCCCAATACAACGACACGCGACCGGTGACGATTCTCTTGGGCCGTGAAGAAGCGCCCCTCTTTTAGCACCCGGTTGGCAACCTCAAAGTCCTCGGGATACGCACCCTTGAGATCCGGCGTATCTACTTCCTCTTCACGATAGTTCGCACGCGTCAAGAACGTCGGTGCATCCAGAATCGGCGTCAAAATGGCGATGGATGGACACTTGTCCCGTAGCGCCCACGCATCGTCGACCTTCAGTGGCTTGCGTAGCCGCATTTCGCGCGACAGCCTGCCAATGTTCACAAACGGCTGGTGCGACAGGTAGATGTTGTTGGTACCAAATTGCTCGACCTGGTCGACTACCGATTGCCGAAAGCCGTTTAGCACCGACGCAACGGTCACGACCAGCAGCACCCCGATGAAGATGCCGAGCACGGTCAAGAACGACCGGAATCGGTTGGCCAACAACGTCTCGAAAGCGAGTCGCGTGTTTTCCCAGACCGAGTGTAGCGAGCGTCGGATCGACATCGCTACTCCGTGCGCAGCGCTTCGATCGGATCGAGCTTGGCTGCGCGCTTTGCTGGGTGGATACCAAAAAACACACCAATGCTGGTGCAAACCAAGAACGCTGCCCACGGTGCCCACGACGGAAACTGTGCCGGCAAGGGCGTGTATTCATTCAGCAGTGCGGCCGCACCAAATGCGATGGCGATCCCAATCGCGCCACCGATGCACGACAACAGAATCGACTCGATCAAGAACTGCTGCACGATGTCGCGCTGTCGAGCACCAACCGCCTTGCGCACACCGATCTCGCGGGTGCGTTCGATCACCGAGACCAACATGATGTTCATGATCACGACGCCCCCGACCACCAACGAGATCCCGACTACGAAGATCGCAATCGCAAAGATGGTTTTGGTCATGCCCTTCCAGAGGTCGTTAATGCCCGCTGACGTCAGGATATCGAAATCATCTTCTTCACCAGGACGGAGATGATGACGCGCGCGTAATACGGCGCGCACCTCATCGATGGTGTCGTCCATCAGGCTTGAGTTTGTCGCCTGCACACTGATGCGCAGCGACCTAGTCGTGCCATAAAGCCTGCGATGCACGCTGTATGGAATCTTGACGAAGTTGTCCTGAGAGAACCCCAAGAACGATCCCTTCTTCGCGGCGAGGCCAACGATCTTGACCGGCGTACCTTTGATCCGCAACTGCTTGCCAATCGGATCGACCCCAGGGAACAAGCGCTCAGCAACATCGTTGCCGATGAACGCAACCGGCACGCCGCGTTGGTCTTCGAACGGCATCAGGATGCGGCCATCGGCAACCTCATACGGCTCTATCTCAAGGATTCCCGGCGTGATGCCACTGACTTCGACAGAGAGCAACTCGTTGGCACCGCGCTTCAGATCCGCTGTCGAACGGACTTGCCAAGCGACGCTGGCGGCGCTGGCACAGCGATCGCGAACCGCGTGGGCATCTTCGCGACGCAACGGCCGGTTGCGTCGGATCGCATCCAAGAACTGTTGTCGATTGGTGATGATGCCGAAGCGCTGCACGGTGAAGACACCTGACCCCAGATTGGACAGCTTCTCTTCGACGTACTTGTTGAGACCCTCAATGACGGCGTAGGTGGAGACGATCGACGCGATCCCGATGATTACACCGAGCAACGTCAAGAACGACCGGAGCCGGTTGGCCCAGATAGACTCCATCGCCAGCCGTGTTGCCTCGATGACGTTCATTCAGTGCCGGATCTCGATGGCACGATGTTGCGTTCGTCGTTGGCGACAAGGCCATCGCGAATCGTCACAATACGGCGCGCGTGGTCCGCGATCTCCCGTTCATGAGTCACGACGATGATCGTATTACCTGCCTCGTGAAGACGCTGGAACAACCCCATGATCTCATATGACGTCTTGCTGTCTAAGTTGCCGGTCGGCTCGTCCGCTAGCAGCAACGCAGGCTTGGTCACCAAGGCACGTGCGATGCTGACGCGCTGGCGCTGACCACCAGACAATTCATTCGGCCGGTGATCCATACGATCAATCAGATCCACCTCACGCAACGCTTCGGCGGCACGCTCACGACGCTCTCGGGGTGCAACGCCACCGTAGATCAGAGGCAACTCAACGTTGCGCAGCGCCGTCGCCCGCGCCAACAAGTTGAACGACTGGAAAACGAAGCCGATCTCCTTGTTGCGAATACGAGCCAACTCATGCTCCGCCAACTGAGCGACGGCCGTGCCGTTGAGGTGGTATTCCCCCTCAGTAGGCGTATCGAGGCAGCCAATCAGGTTCATCAACGTCGACTTGCCCGAGCCCGACGGCCCCATTATGGCGACGTATTCGCCACGCTGGATGGTCAAGTCGATACCGCGCAAAGCTTGCACAGTCGTCGTTCCCATCGAAAACGAACGGGTCAGACCCTCGGTCCGGATCACAGCGTCCGACATGGTGTTGCTCCTTAAGGGCGACGGACGGAAATACTCGAAGCCTGCTTCTTGCGGTCGATCACGACGCGATCCCACTCCGCGAGTTTGCGCAGTTCCTTGAACGGTCCAACAATGACTTCTTCGCCATCCTTAAGCCCATCGAGCACTTCGATGTCCATGTCGCCGGTAATGCCCGTCTGAACCGGACGGAAGCGAGCTTCGCCGCCAACCAACACGAACACTCCTTCGATTTCATCCTTCTTAGTGCGCGACTTGATCGTATCCGATGCGAGCACCACATCGCCTTCGACCGGTTTGTTCGGCACGATCATCTTGCCGGCTTCGTCACGCTCGCGCTCGCGCATCGTCAGCGCCTGCAACGGCAGCACCAGACAATCACGCCGCGTCGCAGTTTCGATCTCGGCGGTGGCGGTGAAGCCCGGGCGAAGTTCTTCCGGCGGCGCATTCAGACGAATCACGACCTTAAACTCCTTACCCTTCTGGCTGTCGGTGCTGATGATCGGGCTCTGACCGATTTCGGTGACAACACCAGTCATCGTCAAGTCCCGAATGGCATCGACTTCGACTTCGGCCGTGGCACCGAGCTTCACCGAAACGATATCCGCTTCGTCGACTTGGATTTCGGCTTCGATGACCGACATGTCGGCGATCGTCATCAAGGTTGCAACCGGGCTGCTTTGAATGCCTGGCACGGCTCGCTCGCCCTTCTCGACGTTGCACGCGGTGACCAACCCAGACAGCGGCGCCCTTAACACAGTCTTGCTGGCGATGTCGATCGTGCGCTCCAACGACGCCTTCTGCGCTTCGAGTCGGCGTTTAGATGCATCGCAAAACGCTTCGGCCGCAGTCACGCGCGTCACCGCCGCGCGTAGGCTGGCTTCAGCTTGCTTGATGCGAGCGTTAGCAAACTCAAGACGTTGCTCACCAAGGCGCGCTTCAGCCGCAGCGACCTCATATTCTTCGCGACCGATCAGGCCGCCATTGAACAGCTCTTGCTTACGATTGAACAACGATGCAGAACGGACCTTTGATGTCTGCGACTGCTTCGATTCGACCTTCGCGTTCGCCAGCGCCACCTCGTCAGCCGCATGATTCGCCTCGGCCGTCGCGACGCCTACCTCAGCGCTGCGTGAATCCGCTTCGCTGGCGCCAACTTGCGCGCGCGCGGAGTCAACTTCGGCCTGCAGTTGCAGGTCCTCGAGCCGTAGCAATACGTCACCTTCTTTGACCTCGTCGCCTTCCTTGACGAGCAGTTCGACGATGACGCCGGCGACTTCAGCCTGGATATCAACGAACTCCTTCGCCTTGATCTCGCCGGTTGCCGAGACGATCGAGCGCAACAGCGGGACCTTCTCGACCTTAGCCACAACCACCTTGACGGGGTCCTTCGGCTGCATGTACTTCCAAACACCACCGCCAATGCTGGCAGCAACGAGAACGAGAATGACGATGGGCGTGCGTTTCATGCGGGAGCGGGTGACAAGGTTGCAGGCCACAGCAGCCAACCGCAAGGGGGCAGTTGGCGCACCCATGTGGTCGACTCGGACTAGATTCAGCCGTCACAAGTGAACTATCGGGCGAGGCATTTTGACAATGGCACTGTCATCGACCTGCGCTAGCCGCCTTGGCGGCCACCGACAAGCCTCTCCAACGCAACCGACTCCGTGCCAAAGGGCCTGAATCGCCGATCCAAAACTGCCAGATTACCTGCCACAGTTCTTACGTAAGCCATGGCTGCGCCTCGGCCGCGAGCCCCTCCCCCGCAATGCGCCAGGACTTACTTGCACGCCCCCGGACCAGGAGCAAAGTCCCAATAGCGTGTAAACATTCTTAGCCGGACCAGCACCCGGTGCGAGCAGCCTTAGATGTTCTGCAGTCGGATCGCGCCGGTCGGACAGTTGCGCTCGCAAGCCATGTCACGCGTGCACTCGTAATTATGCAACTTGCGCACGACGTCGCCGAGCGGCACCGACGCGAAGCCCTGCGTCGCGCACGTCGCCGCGCAGATACCACAGTGGATGCAAGCGTTCATATCGACATCGAGTTGCACGTGGTCGCGCGGCCGCTGCACCATGCGATCTTCTTCAGCGACTGCTTCGGGATCACACAGGTAGCGAGTCAACGGATGGGTCGTGAGCACTTCGATCGCTTCGCGTTCGCCGATACGCACGACGTCATTGACGTCGGGCATTTCCAGCAACGGGAGGTGTGAGACCTTCGGCTTGATCAGCACCGTCTTGTCGTCGACGTAGCGGTGCAGGTTGTTCTCGTTGAGAGCCATGCCCATGACTTCATACGTCTGGTAGAGAATGTGCGGCAAGGTCGCCTTGAACGGCGTCTTCTTGCGCATGTCACGGTGCGATAGATCGACGGCGATGACCAGGTCGGCTTCGCGCGCCCTCGCGATGCGCAACGCCAACGTTTCGGTCATGCCACCATCGATGTAGTGATCGCCGTTAATCTCTGCCGGCTCGAAGATCGTCGGCAAACACGCACTGGCATACACCGCATCGGACACCCGCATCTTCTCCGCGCCAGGCAAGCCGAAGAACCGGGTCGTGCCATCCGTCAACGACAGCGCGTTGCAGTAGAACGGCTTCACCAGATCCTCGAACGACTCCTGTGGTATCCATTCGTGAAGCAGTTCTTTGAATGCTTTGCCCTTGTAAACAGAGGCATGGCGATAGCCGCGCGTGAAGAACTTGACGAGGTTGAGCCGGAAGTAGTCTTTCAACGACACGTCCAACGCCGCCTGCTCCATCTGGTGACTATTGCTGCCACCGGCAAGCAAGCCCCCCATCACGGCCCCCATGCTGGTGCCGACAATTTCGTCAACCTGTAAGCCGAGCCGCTCTATCGCGCGAACAATGCCAATGTGGCAAAAGCCGCGCATGCCGCCGCCGCCAAGAACAAGCACCGTACGACGCGGCTTTTGTCGTAGCGGACCGTTCTCCGTGCCCCCATCAGCCGACGGCTTCAGCCCATGTTCTGGCCCGCTGTGAGTTACAGAAGTACTGGCGGAGCCTGTTAGAGCACCGTTTCGGGGATTTTCCTGATCTTGATGGGAATTGCTCACAACTGTGCGAGGGCCCATGGCTACGGAACCGCAGCGCCACCCTCAGCAACTAGATCGGATGTAGCAGCAGGTTGCCTGAAGGACGCAACCCGCAGCGGTCGAAGTACTAGTAATCACAACTGGGAGAACATTGATCCGATGACGGCTTGGCAACGACTGCAACGCTTGCCGCGCGCCGAACAACGCGCGGCTCAGAACGCGCTTCTACAGCGCTACGTAAGCGAATATCTGTACCCATTCTCGCCTTACTACCGGGCGCTGTTCGACCAACATGGGATTAGTCCAGACCAAATAAAGACGGTCGACGATCTCCAGCGGCTACCGCTTTCGAGCAAGCAAGACCTGCTGCCGACGGACACTGACCCGCAACGGTTCAAGCAGTTTATCCTGCAACCGGACCCGGCTTCGCTGAAGAAGGCCTGGCCTCTCAGGAAGAAACTGCCGTTGCTGTGGCAAAAATGGACACATGGCGAAGCCTCGGTTCGCCGGCGCGTGCGCGATGAGTTTGCGCCGAGTTTCATGACGTTCACGACGGGACGTTCGGCCGAGCCTGTGCCGTTCTTCTACTCGCCCCACGACATCCAAAACCTACACGACACCGGTACGCGGCTAGTCGACGTGATGGGTCTCGACTCCGACTACAAGATCGCGAACGTCTTTCCGTACGCACCGCACCTTGCGTTCTGGCAGGTATTCTTCGCTGGCCAAGCGGCGGGCATGATGACCCTGTCCACCGGGGGCGGCAAAGTCATGGGTTCGAGTGGCGACCTGCGCGCCATCACCCGACTGCGCGCCGACACGCTGATCGGTGTGCCGGGGTATGTCTACCACCTGCTGCGCCGCGCGGTTGCCGACGGCATCGACCTATCGTCGATCAAGAGCGTCGTGCTCGGCGCCGAACGCGTGCCACCAGGCTTGAAGGCCAAGATCGTTGATCTGCTCGCCACGCTGGGCGCCCACGACGTCAGTGTCTTTGGCACCTACGGCTTTACCGAGGCTCGCATGGCCTTTGCCGAGTGCCCGACCAAGGACAACGCCTACACCGGCTACCACCTGTATCCGGACCTCGCGATCTTCGAAGTCATCAACCCCGAGACCGGCGAAGTCGTTCCCGATGGTGAAGACGGCGAACTGGTGTTCACGCCGCTAAAGGCGCGCGCCAGCACCGTGTTCCGTTACCGCACCGGTGACCGCGTCCGCGGTGGCTTGCGATACGAACCGTGTCCCCACTGTGGCCGCACCGTGCCGCGTATCAGTAGCGATTTGACTCGCGAGTCGAGCCTCAAGGACCTGCAATTATTGAAGGTCAAGGGCACGCTCGTCAACCTCGAGGACGCCGCGATGCTGCTCGGCAGCATGCCGGAAGTCGAAGAGTGGCAGATCGAACTTCGCAAGAAGGACGACGACCCGCATGAGGTCGACGAGATAGTTGTGCACCTCTCCGTCAAGCAAGGCTGCTCCGAAGATGTCGCCACTAAGAGCGTGCGAGAACTGTTTAAGAGCCGCTTGGAGATCTCGCCCAACCAAGTGGAGTTCCTTGGACTCGACTCGATGCTGCAGAAGATCGGAATGGAAACGGAAATGAAGGAGAAGCGGTTCCTCGATGCGAGGCCGAAAGTATGAGCAGCGCCCGTAACCGCTCTCGCGGCATGGCGATCATCGCTGGCATGCGAACTCCGTTCTGCAAGGTTGGTGGCGTGCTGCAAGGGGCGTCCGCTGCAGACTTGGCAACGCATGCGTTCCGCGAACTGCTGGATCGCATCAACATCAATCGCGGCGAGATCGATGAAGTCATCCTCGGCTGCGCTGGTCCCGATGCTCGTGAAGCCAACATCGCGCGCGTCGCGGCGCTGCGAGCTGGCCTGCCGGAAACGACGCCAGCGGTCACCATCATGCGCAACTGCGCGTCGGGCATGGAAGCTGTCGCAGCGGCCAAGCAGAAGCTTGCCGCCGGCGAAGGCGAAGTGTTCTTGGTCGGCGGCACGGAGTCGATGAGCAACTTCCCGCTGATGATGGGCCCGCAACTGGTGCGCTTCTTCACGCGACTCAGCAAGGCCCGCACTCTGCCTAAGCGCCTGCGCACCCTACTGAGCTTCCGCCCGAGTGCCATGAAGCCGCGCATCGCGATCATGGAAGGCCTAACTGACCCGACCACGGGTTTGATGATGGGCAACACTGCTGAACTGGTGGCGCAACGGTTCGGCATCGATCGCGCGGCCATGGATGCCTACGCGCTACAAAGCCACCAACGCGCATCTGCCGCACAACTTAGCGACCGCTTCGCGCGCGAAATCGTGCCGATGATCGCGCCCCCGACTTTCCGCAACGCAGTCGAGGCAGACGACGGCATCCGGATGGAACAGACCATCGAGGCGCTGCAAAAGCTTCGCCCGGTATTCGACCGGCACGAAGGCGACGTCACCGTTGGCAACAGTTGCCAGATCACCGACGGCGCTACCGCGCTACTGGTGACTTCATTGTCGAAGGCGAAGAAGCTTGGCCTCGAGCCACTGGCCATCATTCGCTCGACGGCTACCGCCGCACTGTCCCCTTCGACGATGGGCCTCGGCCCGGTGCATGCCACACCGATCGCACTCGATCGAGCTGGCATCACGCTCGACGACATCGACGTGGCGGAACTCAACGAAGCATTCGCCGCCCAGGTGCTCGGATGCCTCGAAGCATTTGCAGATGATGACTACTGCCGCCAGGCCGTAGGACTCGAAGGAGCGCTCGGCCAACTCGATCCAGCCAGGGTCAACATCAACGGTGGTGCGATTGCGATCGGCCACCCAATTGCCGCAACCGGTGCTCGCCTCTTGCTGACACTCGCCCACGAACTGCGCCAGCAGAACGCCCGCTACGGCTTGGCCACGCTGTGCATCGGCGGCGGCCAGGGCCAAGCAATCATCTTGGAGGCCGCATGAGCACCGTCGACAAGCAAACGGCCAATGCCGCCCAGCCAACACATCCAGCAGCCACGCCTCAGGTAGAATTGCACGACGTGCTACTGACGATTGCAGACGGCTACGCGACGCTCCGCCTCGGTCGCGCCGATGAGGCGATGGTCACGTTGACCGAATCGCGCATCGATCAAATCGAAGTAGCCATTGGCAAACTCGCAACGATCGCCAACCTGCGCGGCGTCACCGTCACCGGCCCCGGTCCCGGCATGTTCTGCGCCGGCGCCGACGTCAATCTGATCCGAGACATCACGGTCGCCAAAGACGGCGAAGATGCAGCAATTCGCGGTCGTTCGGTCTTCGCCAAACTGCAAGACCTGAAGGTTCCGGTTGCGGCAGCCATCGAAGGTCCGTGCCTCGGCGGCGGCTTTGAGTTGGCGTTGTTCTGCGATGTGCGCATCGCAAGTAATGCCAAGGCAACGCAGATTGGCTTGCCCGAAGTCAAACTCGGCATCGTGCCGGGCTTCGGCGGCACCCAGAATCTGACCCGACTCGTCGGCCTGCCAAAGGCCCTCGAACTGATCCTCAACGGCAAATTAATGCGCGGCAAGCAAGCACTGCGCGCCCGCATCATCGACCGTCTCGTACCGGCTACCAAGTTGCTGGTCGCGGCACGCGAAGAGATCGACAAGCTCAACCAGAAGCAACAGAAGTCCAAGGCTCGCAAACTGCGTGGCATGGCGTGGTGGCTCAGCCACACGCCGCTACGCGCGATCGCCGTGCGAGCGGCCAACAAGGCGCTCAACAAGGGTCCGGCACGTTTTTACCCAGCGCCAAAGCGCGCGCTACAGTGCTGCGTCGACGCCTTGCGGTTGCAGCCCAAGGATGGCTTCGCCCAAGAAGCCAAGGCGTTGGGCGACATGATCGTCACCAAGGTCAGCAAGGGCCTAGTGCATCTGTTCTTCCTTACGGAACGTCAAAAGCGCCTCGGCAAGCACAAGGACGCCAAGAACCTAAACCGCGCGGTCGTCATCGGTGGCGGCGTCATGGGCGCCGGCATCGCTTCGCAATTCGCGACCAAGGGCATGCCTACCCGCCTCTGTGATGTTGCGCTCAAGCCGCTCGCGGCGGCGAAAGAACGCCTGCAAAAGGGACTCGACAAACTGCTGAAACGGCGCCGCATCCAACCGCACGAAGCGACCGCGACGCAAGACCGCCTCGCGGTGTCGACCTCACCGGGTCACCTGCGTGATACCGACTTGTGGATTGAAGCGGTCGTCGAGAACCTGTCCGTCAAACAGAAGATCATGAGTGATGCGATTGCTCACGGTCTGCCGGACGATGCGATCATTGCAACAAACACGAGTTCGCTGTCGGTCACCGCGATGCAAGAGCAAGTCGCGCACCCTGAGCGCGTGGTCGGCATCCACTTCTTCAACCCGCCGGAAAAGATGCCGTTGGTCGAAGTGATCCGCGGCAAGCACACGTCGGACAGCGTGGTTGCGACCGCTTGCCGCCTCGCTTTGCGCCTCGGCAAGTTTCCGATCGTCGTTGAGGACTCGGCCGGCTTCCTGGTCAACCGCTGCTTGTCGCCCTACATCAACGAAGCGGCTCGGATGCTGCTCGAGGGCACCAGTCCCGAAGCGATCGACAGTGCGATGCTCGATTTCGGCATGCCCATGGGGCCCTGCCGATTGCTCGACGAGGTGGGCTTTGATGTCGCCGACAAAGTCAGTGACGTCATGCAGCAAGCGTTCCCAGACCGCATGCAGCCTTGCGAACTGTTCGCGGCCATGGTCGAAGCCAACGCACTCGGACAGAAGACCAACGGCGGTATCTACGGCAAGGATGGCAAGGGCGAAGGCCCCGGTCGCTCGGTCGTCGAGAAACTGCGCAAGCAACGCGGCACGCCCGCCCGCCCCGCGTCGCGTTCCGAACTGCTACATCGCTTGATCTACCCACTGGTCGACGAAGCCTACCGCTGCCTTGAAGAAGGCCTGGTCAAAGACGAACAGGATCTCGACCTCGGTTTGGTCATGGGTATCGGCTTCCCGCCGTTCACTGGCGGTATCACGCGCTTTGCCGAGAACGAAGGCATGGGCACGATTGTCTCGAAACTGGACGAACTAGGCCGCAGCCTGGATGCCCGATTCAATCCGTGTGACGGCTTGCGCCGTCGCTCGCTAAACGGCTGATTGGAGCTATTGCGGCGGTGCTATCGCCGCCTCACAACTGACCTTCTGGCAACCAGTTGGTTATTCTCATGCCAAAATGCGAAACCGTTGTGAATAACTGGTATACAGTACTTTACGTATCGCGAATGAAACGCAGACTGCTGCGTCCACTGGTCGATCAGAAGGTTGCCGTTGGCGTTTAAATTTACAACATGAGGTAGTTCATTCCGTGAGGTCCGGGCCCGGTATCTCAGCGAGCCTGATCACGGCTTGCTTGCTGGCCGGCTGTGTTACACAGCCGACCCGCGGAATCCCCCAAGCCTCTGAGGCCTCGCCACTCGCACTCTCGGCCGGCCATGTATTGCGGATCGGCCTCGAGTTCTTACCGCCAGACGGGCGCTTCCCGGACGAAGCCGAAGTGCGAGCCGAACCGCGAGTCGCCAACAACCCAACGGCACTGGCCAGCGAACAAGCGGTACGCCCGGTCGCGCTGAGCTTTGACGAACCATCGCGCGCACCGCAATTCAGCAAGATCGACTTCGAATCCATCGATGACCCGATCGCGCGCGAGACGATGAACTTCTGCAGTGATCTGATTCAGGCTGACCGCCAACGCGTGAAACGGGAAGTCGGCATTCCGTTCTTCGACTTCCGTGACGACGAGATGCAACTCGCGCCGCTGTTGACCAGCGAACGGCGGCAACGAGAAGAACACGAACAGTGGAGCCAACAACACGGCCCACGATTATTGAAGCACCCGCTGCGGCAGCTTGCGAAGCGCCTACCACTCGCTCGCGACTTCGAGATCGCACTCGAAGACTTCCGGTCGGATCACGTACCGCTAACGGAGCCATATCGACAAGCCCACGGCGACCGCAGCAAGCTAGGCCGCATGTCACTGCGCCTGCGCACCAGGGACTACCGCGACCCAATGGAACTGGTCTACATCCACCAATCCGGCATCCGCATAGGTTCGAGCCAAAAACAAGGTAAGCTGTCACTCGATTTCGGCCTCAGTGAGAACCTCAACCTCAGCCTGCGGGCGCGCACCAACTACGACTCGGGCAACTCCGGCATTCGCACTGATCTGATTTACCGCACATCGGATAACATGAGCGTGCACCTTGCAGCTGGCGACGACATGGAGTTCCTATCAACGTCGTCGCTCTATTCGCTGTTCGAATCGCCAATGGATGGCTCACCTGGCCTACTGCTTTACGCGGTCCACACTTTCTAGTGGTTGCGTGGGCCAGCCATCGACATCACCGATCGGCGGCCGCAACATGCGGACTGTGCGCCGCGCAACCGTCACCATCCTGCTGCTGCTGCTCGTCTGTCTGACGGCCTGCACGATCAAGCCTGCCCCGTGCTATCCACGGCCAGCCCTCCTGCGCACGCCGCCACCGGTCGCAATGCCCGAACTGCTGGAGTTGGCCCATCACGACAACGGCCGCAGCAAAGGCGCATTAGTCGGCGACGGGGAGCAGGTGCGATTCGAGATTCGTCGCGCCCCCCCCAGTATGGAAACCACCGGCAAGGACCGACCGATGGTCCTGCTGGTGCCTATTCTGGCCGGCGGCCGCGAACTGATGGGCCTGGTCGCCCAACGCCTCGCAGCCCACGGCTTTGACGTCGCGTTCTGCGAACGCGCTGGCCGCGCCTTGTCACCGCCGCAACGCGGCCCCGAACTGGATGAGTTGTTCCGCCGAACTGTGCTGCACCAACGCTTGCTGCTGAATTGGCTGCGCCACTCAGACCAGCCGCCACCGTCGCTTCACGTGCTCGGAATCTCGATGGGCGGCATCATTTCGACCGTCCTGGCCGCCATCGACCACGATCTGCGCAGCGCCGCCATCTGCCTAGCGGGCGCCGACCTGGCCAACCTCATGCTCGTCAGTAGCGAAAGCCGGGTCCAAGACTGGCTTACTTGGCGCCAAGAAACCGATGGCATTGGCCTCGACACCCTGCACTGGGAACTCACCCAGTCGCTGAGCCACGAACCGGCGCGCTACGCCGCGAGCGTGCCGACCGAGAAGGTTCTTTTTATCAGCGCCGCGCTCGACACGGTCGTGCCCCGTAGGAACCAAATCCTTCTGTGGGAAGGGCTTGGCCGACCTGAGCGACTAGATGTTCCATTCGGCCATTACACCGCAGCTATGGCGCTCGACCGGGTCATCAGCGCCGCCGCAGACCATTTTCACGCACATTGCCCCTAGTACCAACCCTGGGGCCAGCCGATATCCAAAGCTCAGACCAGAACTTGGAGCTTCCACGACCCTTGCGCGTTGCTGGGCACACCTCTTTGATCTGTACCCCACTTTTCAGACGCTTACCGTAAACCGCCAATGTTCCTTCGACTTGCCATCGTGGCGCCACTCGCACTCGCTGCCGCTCTCCCAGCCCAATTGACCACGGCTAAGCCGGTCAAGCCAACCACGCCGGTCGTGCTGACCGAGGAGCAGTCGCCAGCCGAGCAACTTGAGATGCTGAAGAAGGCGAAAGCACGCCTGCAACAAGAGATCAAGTTCGCCACCGAGCGAGCCCAACAAGCAAAGAGCCTCCTGGCGACCAAACTGCAGCGGGGCAAGCCAGTGTTCAAGTCGATCGACGCCGGCAAACCAGCGAGTGCCGTCCCGATCGCGCCGACCAAGGTGCAGCGCCGATTCGCAAGAATCGGCACCTCTGAGGAGATGAACTTTGGTGGCAACATGATGATGGTCATGGTTAACGACCGTGCCATCTCGCGGGCCAGTTACGACAGCGTGATGAACTACCTGCGTGAGTCGGGCACCGAGGGCTCAGAGGCCCTGCGCGCCCAACGCGTGCTGTTCGACCTGATCCGTATCGAAGGCGTCGCCAGCCAGTTCATCGAGAACGATGGCGAGGTCCAACTGTCCGAGAACCTCGAACCGCTGGAATCCGGCAAGAAGACGTTTGCCGCCGCCGCCGCGGAGTTCGGCTCGGTTGCTGGTGCGAAGGAAGGTGGTGCGGTGGACGTTTCCCGCAACTCGATCCTCGGCCCCTACTTCGAATACGTCGCCTTCTCGACGCCAGTCGGCAAGTTGTCGCGCCCGTTCCGCACCACGAACGGCTACGCCCTCATCAAGGTCAACAGCATCAAGAAGGGTGCCCAGAATGGTCTCGACACGGTCAACGCACAGGTCGTGCAGTTCGCCTACTCGGCCAATCAGGAGGTCATGCAGGAAGCTCAGTTCAAGGTCAACTCAGGCCAAGTCGATCTGCTCGTGATCGACCAAGCAGCGATGGACCTGCTGCCTGCGCTGTTCAAGCCAGTGCCGGTGCGCTTGACGCCGAGACAGCAACTGCAGCAACAGATCGCCGCAATTGAATCGCAGCTAAGAACGCTCGGTGACACCGACGCGGCAAAGTCGGCGACCCTCAATAGCCAACTGAACAATCTGCGTGCCCGCGCGAAGTTGATGATGCAGC
>CALCZA010000116.1 GCA_937906475.1 uncultured bacterium | reverse complement strand
GACCCGGTGCCTGTCGGCGGGTTATTGGCCCTACTCGCTGCTTGGTATCGCTTATTTGTGCAGGCATTTAGCAGTCTGTTGCAGGCGCACTTGGTTCGGCAGGGTTGCGATAATCGATGCACATCGATGCACATCGGTGCGCGGCAACGCTGGCGAATCGATGGATTCGGCGAAGCTACTAGTGGGCGGAAACTCTGGCGCACGCCACTAGCGCTGGGTTCGGGGCGAAGTTGCGACAGAGGAACTACGATGGTGGGGTTATGCGGCCATGACTAACCCGCTATCGTCGAAGCTGTATGGAAAGCAGCATTGAGCCCGAAGACGCGCCCCTCGAAGAGGCCTTGCGTGGCGGCGATGACGCGGTCGCTGGAGCTTTGTTCGAGAACCATCGTGCCCGGCTGACGCGCATGGTGAAGTTCCGGCTCGATCCTCGACTCGTCGGTCGCATTGACCCTGAAGACGTATTGCAGGAGACGTTCATCGAAGCGGGAAAGCGGCTGCAGGCCTACCGCGACGATGACAAGCTATTCTTGGTTTGGATCCGCTTGATCACTCAGCAGACGATGATTGATCTGCACCGCAAGCACCTCGGTGCCAAGATGCGCACTGCCGGCAAGGAAGTGTCTGCGCCGCAAAGTGGTACTATGTCGGGTCTGTTCGTAAGTCACATTACATCGCCTTCAAGGGCGATGATGCGCGAAGAGGTCCGCACCAAAATTGAAGGTGCGCTGCAAGAGATGGACGAAATCGACCGTGAAGTTCTGATGCTGCGACACTTCGAAGATCTATCAAACAAGGACGTCGCGATCGTGCTCGGCATCCAGGAAAATGCTGCCAGTAACCGCTACGTGCGCGCACTAGGCCGGCTCAAGGGTTTCTTAGGCGGCCTCGGCGAACAGTGATTTAAGCCATGTTACGGAGAGCGATGTGACTGATGCAGGCAGTTCGGGCCGCGATCCCCTCGATTTGTTGATTGAGCAGTTCCTCGAACTGTATCGATCCGGCGAGCCAGTCACCGTCTTGGTGTTTGCCGAGCAGCATCCGGACTACCAAGAGCAGTTGCTCGAATTGCTGCCAACGTTGTTGGCGCTCGAGGACGTCAAGCGCGACCGCGCCTCAAGCGGCACCGGCCACGTGCGGGTCTCGCTGCCAAAACTCGACCGACTCGGCGATTTCCGCATCGAAGGCGAACTCGGCCGTGGTGGTATGGGCGTTGTATTCGTAGCCGTGCAAGAGTCACTCGATCGTCGCGTCGCCCTCAAGGTTGTGCCGCAAGCATCGCTGTTGATCGGCAATCAACTCGAGCGATTTCGCCGCGAAGCGCAGATCGCAGCGCGCCTGCACCACAGCAACATCGTGCCGGTCTACGGCAGTGGCGAGAGTGACGGCTACCACTGGTATGCGATGCAGCATCTCGATGGCCAGAGCCTTGACCAGTGGCGGCAGCAGCAAAGTGAGTTGGTGCCTGAAGGCGCTGGTGCATGGCGTAATCGCGCTCGCTTCGTCGCCCGCATGGGGACTGCTGCAGCCAGCGCGCTGCACTACGCCCACTCGCTTGGCACGTTGCATCGCGACATCAAGCCGGGCAACTTCCTACTCGATCGCGACGACCACTTGTGGGTGACGGACTTCGGGTTGGCTAAGGCTCTCGAAGCTGAGGGCTTGACCCACTCGGGCGACCTGCTCGGCACGCTGCAATACATGGCGCCGGAGCAGTTCGCTGGCATCTACGACGTACGCAGTGAGGTCTACGCGCTTGGTGTCACGCTCTACGAGATGCTGACGTTGACGCCTGCATTCCGCGGCCGTCACCGCAGTGAGTTGATGGAACTCGTTAAGTCGCAGCGTATCGAACTGCTGTCACGCGTGTGCCCGGATGTGCCATTGGACCTTGCCACAATCGTCGGCAAGGCGATGGCTCGCGAACCGCGGGATCGCTACGCCACGGCTGAGGCGCTTGAACAGGACCTGCAAGCGTTTCTCGAAGATCGACCGATCCAGGCTCGGCCGTTGTCGGCGTTGGCGACGACTTGGCGCTGGTGTCGTCGCAATCGCGGCGCGGCAGGTCTCGCCGCAAGTACTGCTGCGGGCGTCTTGCTTGCGGCCATCACCGGTTGGGTCGCTTATGGTGTCGAAGTCGACGCGCTTGAGCGCGTCACCAACTCCCAGCGCGAAACCAAGGTGGCGCTTGAGCAGGTCAAGAAGTCCGCGGTCCAAGCGAAGCAGGCTAAGGCGTTCGCGGAGTCGAGTCTGCGGCTGAATATCGTCACCCTCGAAGAGGTGTTCGACGCGCTGGTCGGACGCGATCCGGCACTCAGCCTTGACGAAGATCCGGACACTGGCGAGCAGACCGTCGTCGTGCACTCGCCGCTGACCGAGCGCGATGTCGTCCTGCTGCGCAAGATGATGGCTGTCTACGATCAGTTTGCTAGCGAGAACGAAACGATCCAATCGTTGCGCTACGAAACCGCGCGTTCCTACCGTCGGGTTGGGGCTATCCATCAGCGATTGGGTGAGCCGGATAGTCTCGCCGAGGCGGACATCGCGTTTAAGAAAGCGTTGTCGGGATTCGCTGGTATCACTGATCGCGATGTGTCCCGCGATTTGGCGACGCTGTACAGCGATATCGGCAAGTTGCGCCTGCGGCAGTATGAACCGATAGAGGCCAAGCAGAGCTTCCGGAAGGCGCTCGAGTTGTTGCGTCAATTGCCCAACGCCAAGACGCCGGCCGTGCAGTTGGAATGCGCTGGCATGTTGTTCGAACTCTCCAGGCTTGGCGATAATTGGCCTAGTCGGGGCGGGCGCGGCCCCGGTCGAAGATCAGGCCGCGGGCCTAGCCGGAGCGACGAGTTGCGGCAAGTGCTGGTTCTGTTGCAGCAGTTGGAGAAGGCGGATCCGCAGAATCACAAGGTACGTGCGTTGCATGCACGCGTTCTGCTCGAGGGCGGCTCACGTGTTGACGGATCGACGGAGCGGCAGGAGGCTCTAGAGATGCTGCGCGTGTTGGCGGCGGCGTATCCGGATCTTTATCGCTACCAACTCTGCAAGGCGTTGTTGGCAAGTGCTTCGATGATTGGTCGCGGTCGAGCATCAGGATCTTCGGCGGAACGGTTGCCGTTGTTACAGGAGGCGGAGCAGGTGGCCGAGCAGTTGTTTGCAGCGCAACCGCTCTACCTTGAGAGCCGTGCGGTGTTGATGAGGGCGCGGTCTAGCCACGGCATAGACCTGCACGCTGCCGCAAGCCAGTTCGAGCCAGACGCCAAAGACAAGCAACGAAAGATCGCCGGTGCCAAGTTGCAGTCGGCGGTCGAGCTTAGTGAGGGGCTTATTGGCCCGGATGGCGTTGCCGACATGCGCTACCTGCGTGAGGTGACGGAGGCCATCTGTTGGCTTGGAAGCCACTACGACGGCATCGATCAGCCATTGTTGGCGAAGCAGCAGGCAATGGCTGCGATCGACGTCGCGGAACGCACCAGTATCGACGCGATCCAGCGGTTCCGCCGGTTCATGGGCCTACCAGGGCTCGGCGCAGGCGGCGATGGGACAGGCGCGGGCCGCGGCGAAGGTCGGCGCTCAGGCGGTTCGCGGGCGCGCGGCGATCGAGCACTTCGTGGTGAAGGCCGCCAGTCCGCACCGGGCGGGCGGCGTAGCGAGCGCGGTGGCGGTAGGCGCGCCTGGGTTCGCTCGCCACTTCTCGATCTCACCGAGCGCCTCAATGACGACGAGGTCTATCTGTATGGCGCTGCCGCCGATTTGCGCGTCAAGGCAGCCTTTGAGAAGTCGCGGCAACTGCGCTGAGCAGCGTGCCCGGTTGGTGTGGTTGGGGCGGGCCGCTGAGTTGGCCCGCTGGTGTTGCTAGCGCCGCTGCGTGATACTTGGCGGACCATGAAGACGCTGCATTGGAGTCTGTTGTTGTCGGGCATTGCACTCGTCGGTTGCTCGGCGACCCCGTCCCGTATTCCGGCAGGTTGGTCGCTGGTTCCGATTGGTTCTAAGGCCAGTTTGCGTGGCTTGTGCGCTATCGACGCGGACGTTGCGTTCGTCGGTGGCTCCGCTGGCACGTTGATGCGCACGGTCGATGGCGGCCAAACCTGGAGTGACATTGCGCCGCCTGGCACCAGCGCCTGTGACTTTCGCGATGTCGAAGCGTTTGATCGCAATCAAGTGCTCGCCATGGTTGCCGGCCAACCGGCACGCGTTTACCGCAGCGACGATGCTGGCGTGACCTGGGACATCGTGCATGAAGATCCGCGACCCACCGCGTTCTTTGATGCAATGGCGTTTGCCGGCGACTACGGCGTCATGTTCGGCGATGCGATCGACGGCCAGTTCGGGCTGTTGCAGACTGACGATGGTGGCCGCACGTGGCGCGATCGCTCCGGGATGTGGTTGCCTGAACCGCACGAAGGGGAGGCTGCATTCGCCGCCAGTGGCACCTGTTTGGTCGTCGCCGAATCGAATCCGCCGACGTTCTCATTGGTGACCGGTGGTGGGCCGGCGCGCATGGTGAAGTTTGGACCGGCGGTCGTCGCCGAGCATGCGAAGAGCCATTGGCATCGTCTGTTGCCGCTGCAATCAGGTGCCAGTTCGAAGGGCGCGTTTTCGATTGCGTGGAACGGCAATTACGGTGTTGCGGTTGGTGGTGATTACCAACGGCCGCAAGAGCGAGAGGGCACAGCTGCCTGGTCGAACGACGGCGGCCAGAGCTGGCACGAAGCGGATGGACTGGGATTTCGCTCGGCAGTGATCTGGCTCGACGAGGAATCGCTGCTTTCGGTGGGCTCTCACGGTGCTGGCTGGTCGGGTGATGCTGGCCGCAGTTGGGCCTCGTTTTGCGATTACGGCTTCCACTGTCTTTCGGCGGGGCGCGATGGCTCGGTGTGGGCCTGTGGCAGCGACGGTCGAATTGGCAGATTGCTGTTACCAGAGTGAGCATTCTGGAGGCTGGCTACCCGCTAAGGTGCGGGCATGCAAACTCGCCGATCGTTGGCCGCTTCTCTGCTTTGTCTGATTTGGTGCGCAGAGCTTTTCGCTCAATCACCTGAAGCAATTGTTGGGTCGCAGCCGAGCTTGGTGTTGGCGCCGTTATTTGGCGATCACATGGTGTTGCCGCCCCAGACCATCGTCGTTGTTCACGGCAGTGGCCCAGCCGAACAAGAAATCGAGGTGACGCCATCGTGGGGCTCATCCGCCAAGTGTCGGGTAGCTGCTGACGGTCGTTGGCAAGTCGAGGTTGCAACGCCTGCTCGCGGCGAAGCGGTGACTTTGTGGGTGCGCAGCGCCGACGCGGAGATCGTAATCAAAGACATTTTGATTGGTGATGTCTGGTTGGCCTCTGGTCAGTCGAACATGGAGATGACCGTCGGAGCCGCCGGCGGCTGGAAGACCGGTGTCGTCAACGAGGAGCAAGAAGTTGAGAACGCCAACTACCCGCAGTTGCGCGTCTTCACGGCGGCGAAGCAGACTGGTGACCGGCCGAGCGATGATGTGCAGGGCAAGTGGCAAGTATGCACACCTGAGGTTGCCGAATCGTTCTCGGCGGCTGGCTACTTCTTTGCGCGCGACCTGGTCAGGGCCGGGAAAGGTCCGATTGGACTAGTCGTCAGTTCGTGGGGTGGCACACGTTGCGAAGCGTGGACGCGCGCGGCCGGGCTGTCGGACCTGCCTGAGTTCGGGCCCGCGCTCAAGGCGTTGGCTCGCGGTACTTCGAAAAAGTTGCTGGAAGCGCGGCGTGAAAAATTCTTTGCCGCGATTGATGCGGTCGATCCTTTGGGCGCGTCAAGCATGACAATGCTGCCGGATTTGTGGTCCGCGTCGGGGCTAGGCGATGTTGATGGCGTTGCCGACTACACCCGCAAGATCGCCGTGCCACTTAGCTTTCGCGGCAAGGCTCTGCGTCTGCAACTCGGCGCGATCGATGACATGGATGTCGTGTATTGGAACGGTGTCCGGGTCGCAGGCAGCGAGCGGGATGGGGTCTGGTCGACGCCACGTGATTACGTCATCGCTGCGAAGCACACCGATGTCGATGCCGTGGACCTTTGCGTGCGCGTGATTGACACGGGTGGCGAAGGTGGCTTTACCGGCAAGGCAGACCAGATGCGCTTGTCGGTCAAGGGCGGGCCCGCATCGGCGACCTTGCCGCTGTCTGGGCTGTGGCGACGCAGCATGCGCGCAGAGATGAAGCAACTGCCGGCGTGGCCGCGCAGCACTAGTGGTGGACCCAATCGTCCTTCAGTTCTGTGGAACGGCATGATCGAGCCGTTGTTGCCGTTTCCGTTCACCGGCTGCATCTGGTATCAGGGCGAATCTAATCGCAACAAAGCGCTGCAATACCGCGAGCTGTTCCCGGCGATGATTCGCGATTGGCGGCGGGTGTTCGGGCGCGATGTGCCGTTCTTTTTCGTGCAGATTGCGCCGTATAACTACGGCAAGGAACGGGGCGAGACGGCCGAGTTGCGCGACGCGCAGGCGGTGGCCTTGGATCTGCCGAACACCGGCATGGTGGTCACGCTCGACTGCGGCAATGCGCGCGACATCCACCCGAAGGCAAAGCAGCCGGTAGGTGGGCGTTTGGCGTTATTGGCTCGCAAGCATCACTATGGTGATGACGTGGTTTGTAGCGGTCCGCGGGTGGTGGCGGCGAGCCGCGATGGCGCTTTAGTGCTTTTGCGCATGGGGGAGCACGGCAGTTCCGGGTTAAAGCTGCTCCACGGTGGCGCGGGCTTCGAACTGGCTGGTAGCGATGGCGTGTTCCACAAGGCTGAGGCAAGCATTGAGAATGGCCAACTGCGAGTGTCTGCCAGCGCCGTTGCCGAGCCTCAAACCGTGCGCTATGCCTGGCGCGCTGTGCCGGAGTGGTCGCTAATCAACAAGGCCGGTTTGCCCGGACAGCCGTTCCGACTGGCGGTTCAGTAACGATAGCCGCTAGCTCTCGCTGCCATTATGCGGATTGCGGGGTAGGCTGTTCGCCACCGCATGGACGATCTTCCGCTGCACGCTACATTCACTTCTACGAGTCCTGGGAGTGTGCCGTTGGCCACGCCCGAAGTGCACGTTTGGGCTGTGCCACTTAACGGCGACCCCGACTCGTTCGCCCAATTGCTGTCAGCCTCCGAGCGGGAACGACTGAGCCGGTACCGTTTTGCGGATCATCAGCGCCGCTACCAGATCGGCCATGGCGCGCTGCGGCTGATCCTTGCAGGCTACCTGGATGTAGCGGCGGCCGAGGTCGAGTTCCGAACCGGGCCGCGCGGCAAGCCGTACTTGGTCAGTGATGCGCTGCAGTTCAACCTCTCTCATTCGGGCAAGTTGGCGTTGGTCGCCGTTGGCCACACTGAGCTTGGAGTCGACGTCGAGAAAGTGCGCCACCTTGAAAGTCTGACGCCGATCGCGCAACGCCACTTCTCGAACTCTGAGTTCGAGAAACTCGAACAACTCGAGGGCCATGCGCGCGAGCTTGGATTCTATCGCTGCTGGACTCGCAAGGAGGCCTACATCAAGGCGCTCGGCGAAGGCTTGTCGATGGCACTGAACTCGTTCGACGTCAGCTTGTGCGAGGAACCGCAGTTCTTGGCGTGCCACGATGGTCGCGAAGATCCGGCGGACTGGTCGATGGTGGATGTGTCGCCTGCACCTAAATACGTTGGCGCAATTGCGATGCGGGCCAAGCAAGCGACCGTAAAGACGTTCCGCTTTGCTGACTGCTAACGAGCCTTCACCCTCACGGTCTCGCCGATCGTGTTCATGATGTTGCGCAACTCGTCGTAGTCCTGGTGCTTCAAGCGCACGTAGGCGTTCGCCATGTAGCCGTCCTCGACTCCCTGTGTCGGCGTGCCGGCCGGCGGAAGGTGCATGTCGATAATGTGGTCGCCGAACTGGTCGCGCATCTGCTCGATACCTTCGTAGTAGGAGATCGAACCGTCTCGGTCGGGCCGCAGTGCGATCATGCCGGCTGAGTATTTGCGACTCGCTTTGAACGGCACATCCTCGTGCACGATCGCGTGGGCCCACGCGGCGAATAGGTCGAACTCATTGGCGGCGGAGTAGAGATCCCAGACGCCGACACCCGGTGGCCGGCAACCGATCTCCGAGAACTTCAGTCCCTTGTCGCCAGCGAACCACTCCATGTGCGTGGCCGAGGTCCAGATGCCGAGCGCATCAATGACCTTCTGGCCCATGTCGCGCACTTCCTTGTAGTCATCCGTGTCGATGCGGTTGGTGACGGCAATCTGCGGTGAGATCCAGCGCGTTCGCATCGCCTCGAGCACATTGGGGTAGTAGTGGCACGCGAAGTCGAGCACGACCTTGCCGGCGACGGCGAGGGTGTCGTAGAAGCCTTCGTGGCCGTCCAAGAACTCTTCGATCGCGACCTCTCGGCCCTGTGCAACCTGCAGTTCGCCGAGCACGGTGTGGAGTTGCTCGTCATCCTCGACTTTGTGCGTGCCGGATGCACCGGCGCCGTCGAGCGGTTTCAGGATCAGTGGGTAGCCGACCTTCTCGGCGAACGCTTCGGCGTCGCCGATGGCGGTGACTCGCGCGCTTGCGGCACAGGCAATGCCAGCCTTGCGAGCAGATTCCTTCATCTCCGGCTTGTCTCGGCATAGCCATGCCGTCTTCGACGTCGTGCCTTTGATACCAACTCGTTCGCGCACGTGGGCGGCGGCCATCACGTGGGCTTCGACGGTGGCCTCCAGGCGGTCGACCTTGACGCGTTGTGACAACCGCTTGACGGCGTCTTGTAGCGCATGCTCGTCGACGACCGAGCGCACCCGCTCGAATTGGAACAAGCCTTCGCGCAGGTCGCGCGGCAGCGCCTCGATGGGGCGCTCACTGATCGCGGAAATACGCGCGCCGGTGCTGAGCAGACCGCGTAGGAACTCGCGTTGGTTGTTCGGGAAACAGGGTTCGACGAAAGCGACGTGCATAGAGAGATGGAGGCTTAGCGTTGCGGAAGGAGCGAGCGATAGAGCGCGACGTATTCAGGGCCTTGACGATCCCATGAGAAATCTTGGGTCATGCCGTTGCGGACCAGTTTCTGCCAGCCGTTCTGGTCGCGCCAATTGCGCAGCACCCAGTCGATCGTGCCGGATAGTGCCTCGCTCGAATACTCTTGGAAGGGGAAGCCTGTGCCGGTCTGTGTCGCCGGATCCCACGATTGCACGGTGTCCGCCAAGCCGCCGGTGCGACGAACAATCGGAGGGGTGCCGTAGCGGAGCGAATACATCTGGTTGAGACCGCACGGCTCAAACCGGCTCGGCATCAAGAAGCAATCACTGCCGGCTTCGATCCAGTGCGCGAGTTCTTCTTGGAAGCCTTTGTAGAGGCCGACCTTCTCGGGCCACGTGTCGCGCAACCACTGGAAGTAGTCCTCGTGCTTGCTCTCGCCGGAGCCGAGCACGATCAGGCGCATGTCTTCGCGCTGTAGGAAAATCGGAATCGAATCGGCGAACAGTTCGAAGCCCTTCTGTGAAGTGAGTCGCGAGACGACCCCGAACACCGGGGCGCGGGCATCGTGCGGCAGTTGGAAGCGATTGAGCAGCGCCGCCTTCATCTTGGCCTTGCCGGCCATGTCATCGATTGAGTAATGGTGCGGGATCTTCGGGTCGGTTGCCGGATTCCATTCGCCATAGTCGACACCATTGACGATGCCAACGAGGTCCTTGCTGCGGTCGCGCAGCAGTTCTTGCATGCCCATGCCGTACTCATCGGTCTGGATCTCTTTGGCGTAGGTGATCGAGACGGTCGACAGTTTGGTGGCGTGCAGCACGCCGGTCTTCAGGAACGAGAACTTCTTGTCCTTCAGATCACCGTGATGCATGTGGGCGCGTTGCGCGCCGAGGCCGAGCGTGTCGAGTTGACTCTCGTCGAAATAGCCCTGGTAGCCAATGTTGTGGATCGTCAGCAGCGTCTTGGTCTGCGCGAACAGTTTGTCCCACGTGTAAACCGTGCGCAGATACAGCGGCAGCAAGGCCGTGTGCCAGTCGTTGCAATGGATGACGTCGGGTGCCCAATGCAAGCGCTGGCAGGTCTCGAGCACGGCGCGGCTGAGCATCGCGAAGCGCAGCGCTTCGTCACCGTCTTCGGTGTAGATGCCGTCACGGAAGTAGAGTTCCGGGCAGTCGATAAAGTAGACCGATGCGTCACTGTCCGGTAATTTGGCAACCTTGATGCCGAAGCTGATCGTGCGGTCTGGGAAGCGAACGTCGATCTTCTGGCCGTTCTTTAGCTCCTGAACCTCGACGCCACTGTCGGCGATGCGTTTGTAGTAGGGCACGAACAGGCGCACATCGTGGCCTTGTCCGGTGTTGTCGGTGGCGGGCTGTCCGAGCCAGCGACCGAGCCCAAGGAGCACATCGGCCAGTCCGCCAGTCTTGGCGTATGGGGTCAGTTCAGAAGCGGCTAGGGCGAGGCGCAGGGGACGCATGGTCTTGCATGTTGGCATGGAGCCTCGCTCGGTGCGAGTGCAATTGCCACCTGCTCTAGTTCGTAGCTGCAAGCAGTGGTGGTTGTCTGCCCGGCTCGATTGTCAGTCGACGCCGCGCGAACTGGATATTGGCTCACTCTGGCATGTCGCTAGTGGCCCATTCGGGCTAGCTTCTGACTCTTCATGGTGCATGTAGTCTTTGCCATCCCGTTTATCATGGAGAACACGCTGCAGTTTGCGCGTGCAGCTTCGACGCTGCCGGATGTCAAATTGAGCGTGGTGTCGCAGGACGCATCGCACAGGTTGCCGGCCGACTTTCGCGAGCAACTAGTTGGGTTTGAGCAACTCGCAGACGGCATGAGTGCCGAGCACATCGCCGCTGGCGTCTCCAAACTGCAGCAGAAGATCGGCAAGGTTGATCGCTTGCTTGGCATCCTCGAGCAGTTGCAGGAGCCACTCGCCAGTGTGCGCGAGACCTTGAACATTCGCGGCATGGACTTGGCGACGTCAAGCAGGTTTCGTGACAAGGCGTTGATGAAGGAGGAGTTCGGCAAGGCCGGTATTCCGTGCGCGGGCCATCGCCTGTGCGCTTCGTTAGGGGAGGCTACGCAGTTCGCCAGCGAGGTTGGCTACCCGTTGGTAGTCAAGCCACCGGCAGGCGCTGGTTCGAAGGCGACCGCGCGTTGCAACGACGAGGCCGAACTGAGTCAGTTCTTGATGTCAGTGCAACCAGCGCCGGGGCGCGAGGTGCTGCTTGAGGAGTTCGTGCAAGGGCGCGAGTTTTCGTTCGACTCCATCACGCTGAATGGCAGCCACGTCTTCCATAATATTTGCTGCTATTACCCGACGCCGCTCGAGGTCATGGACAATCCATGGATCCAGTGGTGTGTGGTGCTGCCGCGCGAGTTGGACCAACCGCAGTTCGAAGAGATCCATCGCGTCGGCCCGAAGGCATTGGACGCGTTGGGTATGTGGACTGGCATGTCGCACATGGAGTGGTTTCGGCGCCACGACGGCTCGATTGCCATCAGCGAGGTTGCGGCGCGCCCACCAGGTGCCCAATTCGTGGCGCTGATGGGGCACGTGCTCGGCGTTGATATGCATCGCGTGTTCGCCGAACTGATGGTGTTCGAACGGTTGCCGCTGCTTGAGCGTCGCTACTCGGTCGGTGCAGCATACCTGCGCGGCCAAGCTACGACGCAACCGCGTCCCGGCGATAAGCCGTTGGTAATCCAAGCCGTGCATGGCCTCGACGAAGTGCAGCGCGAGTTTGGCGAGTATGTTGTCGACGGTAAGTTGCCGATCGTGGGCGCGCCACAAGCGCAGACCTACGAAGGAGACGGCTTCTTGATTGTGCGCGATCACGACAGCGAGGTCGTCCGTAAGGTCGTGGAGCAGATCGTCAGTCGCGTTCGTGTCGAAGTTGGCTGAGTAGCTCGGTAGTGTGTCCTGATCACCGTTGGCTGAATCTGTCCCCGGCACCGCTGGGCGAAAATAATGAATGTCATCTACCTGAGCCCTGGATTCCCGGCCGAGATGCCCCTGTTCGTGCGCGGGCTTGCGCAGATCGGCGCCAAGGTCTACGGCGTTGGCGACCAGCCTAAGGAAGCGCTCCCCGAAGACGCGCGCGATGGGCTGTCGGACTACTTGCAGGTGCGTTCGTTTGATGATGAAGCAGCCGTTGTTAGTCAGATCCGTCGTTGGATGCACGGCAAGTCGATCGATCGTGTCGAGTGCATGTGGGAACGGCTGATGTATCTCGCCGCAACGCTGCGCGAGACGTTCTCGGTGCCGGGCATGAACAAGGCGCAGACGGTGATCGTGCGCGACAAGGAGTTGATGAAGCAGGCGGTTGAATCAGCGGGCTTGCGTGTGCCGCGTCATGGCCGCGCTCGCAGCGTGGCAGAAGCCTGGGCGGTGGTGGAGCGCGTTGGCTATCCAGCGATCCTTAAGCCAATCGATGGCGCCGGCAGTGTCGACACGTTCCGCTGCAATGATCGCGAGGAGTTCGAAGCCGCGCTCAATCGCACCCGCCACGTCACCGAGTTGTCGGTTGAGGAGTTCATTGAAGGCGAAGAACTGACCTACGACACGGTCTGTGCCGACGGCAACATCCTGTTCGAGAACGTCGCGTGGTATCGCCCCAAGCCGATGATCCTGGCCCAGAACCCGTGGATCTCGATGCAGAACATCGTTCTGCGCGACATCAACGACGAGTTTCCGCGGCCGGGTGTCGAGCTTGGTCATGGCGTCTTAAAGGCGCTCGGCTTTGAGTCGGGCTTCACGCATATGGAATGGTTCCGGACCGCGTCGGGCGAAGCAGTGTTTGGTGAGATTGGAGCCCGTCCGCCGGGGGCGCGCTTGGTGCACGCAATGAACTACTCGGCCGACATCGACCTGTTCAGCGGTTGGGCCGAGGCGACGTGCTTTGGGCGCCTCAGTCAGAACACCGAGAAGAAATACAACGCCGCGATGATCTTCAAGCGAGCCGAAGGCGATGGTCTGGTGCGTGAGCATCGAGGCCTTCGTGGCCTGATGCGTCGCTACGGGGATTGTGTCGCGAGCCTCGATTTGACGCCGATTGGCGAGCCGCGTCGCGATTGGCGCAAGATTGTGGTGGGTGACGGCTGGATTGTCGTGCGTCATCCGGAACTGAGCCAGTGCCTGGATGTCAGCGAGCGCTTTGTCAACGATCTGACGGTCATTGCTGAGTAGTCATTGCTGAGTAGTCATCGCCCGCGTGCGTCGCCACGAGGATGCCTGCGATGCGGCCAATCTGGTCCCGCGGTCGGCCTAGATCCAGCGAACTAACCCCAGCTGACGAGAAATCGCCGCTGGCACTTCGCCTGGGCTCCTCGACACCCGTAGACTGCCGGCGTCGATGAACATGAATCTCCTTGGGGCCGCGAGTTCGCGGCGTTTTGTCGTGGCGAGAGCTGCGTTCTTGCTTGCCTTCGCCGGCCTATGTGTCGCGCCGGCCTCCGCCCAGGCCCGGAAGGAACTGGGCCGCATGTGGACGTTCGAGTCCGCCCCGCTCGGCTGGTTCCAGCAAGCCTATGACTGGCAGCCCACGCAGAAGTGGCTCGACTCGGCGCGCCTAGCCTCGCTGCGCCTCGGTAACTTCAATGCCGACGGCAATCACCAGTACTTCTGCTCGGCTTCGTTCGTCAGCGCCTACGGGCTGATCATGACGAACCACCACTGCTCGCGCGATTCGATCGTCAAGGTGCAGGGCGACAGCGATTGGCTGAAGGACGGTTTCTACGCTGGTTCATACGAAGGCGAGATCAAGATCCCGGGCCTGATCGTTTCGCAGATGATCGCTCAAAAGGACGTGACCAAGGACGTGGAAGAGAACGGTTCTGCTGCCGTGCTTGCCGCCGCCAAGGAAGCGCAGCCCGATCTGTCGCATCAGGTCATCGCGCTCTACCAGGGCGGCATGTATCAGCTATACAGCTTTAAGATCTTCGACGACCTGCGTCTCGTCTGTGCCCCGCACGGTCAAAGCGCGCACTTCGGTGGCGACCCGGACAACTTTTGCTACCCGCGTTGGGGCCTGGATTTCTCGTTCCTGCGTGCCTACGAAAACGGCAAGCCGGTCGACAGCAAGGCCAGTTGCTTTAACTGGCGCACGGAAGGCGCGAAGGAAGGTGAAGCAGTCTTCGTCACGGGCAACCCAGGCCGCACCGGTCGCTTGAAGACATTCGCGCAGTGCGAGTTCTTGCGCGACTACGCCTACCCGCCGGCGGTCAAGCGACAAGAAGATCAGGTTGCCGACATGACCAAGCGCGCTGCGGTCAGTGCCGCAGCGGAGAAGGAGTTGCGTTCACAGATTCTGCGTGCCGAGAACGGTCGTAAGGCATTCCAAGGCTACTTGGACGGATTGCGTAACCCGCGCGTCATGGCGATCAAGCAAAAGGCCGAGGCCGAGTTGCGCGCCGAAGTTGCCAAGCGTCCGGACCTGCAGGAGAAGTTTGGCGATGCTTGGGATCAGCTTGCTTTGATTCAGGTGAAGAAGATCAGCGCGATCAAGGCTGGCGAAAGCTCTCGCGGGTTCGCCGCCGACGAGCAGAAGCACGAGAAGCGCGTCGGCCAAGCTTGCTTCGCCGTCTACGGCACGTCGATTCCGCCGGACGCGACCATGTCGTTGCGTCTGAGCGATGGCGTCGTCAAGGGCTACGACTTCAACGGCACCAAGGCGCCGCACTTCACGACCCTCTACGGTTTGTTTGGGCGCACCAACGAGTTTGGTGGCAAGCACCCGTTCGACATCCCGCAGGAGTGGATCGACGCTGAGGACAAACTCGACCTGAAGACGCCGTTCAACTACGTCGCGACCTGCGACATCATCGGCGGCAACTCCGGTTCGCCGATGATCGACAAGGACCTGAACGTCATTGGACTCGTCTTCGACGGCAACATCGAGATGCTCGGCAACAACTACGTCTTCGATGACGAAGTGTCGCGCTCCGTGTCGGTGCACCCGGCGATCATCATTGAGTCGCTGCGCAAGATCTACGGCGCCAAGAAGCTCGCCGACGAGCTTGAGCGCAAGAAGAACTAAGCCGTGTGATTGCGGTGGCCGCATTCGCGTGCGGCCGGCGTGCATGTGACCCACATGAAACGACTTGCCTGTCTAGTGGTGCTCGCGCTACTTACAGCTTGCTCAGTGCAGCTGGAGCGAGCGTTGCTGTCGTTGGACTTGCCAGCCGCGACCACGCAAGTGATTTTGAGCACGACCTCCGGTTGGCATGATCCGACCGCGACCGTGCGCTGTTTCGAGCGAAGTGGCTCTGGTTGGCAAGCGGTGGATTTCGGTGTCCCCGCGAGCGTCGGTCGCAGCGGGCTTGGCTGGGGCCTCGGCATGCACGTCGATGGTGGTGGTCCCCAAAAGCGCGAGGGCGATGGACGTGCGCCGGCTGGCATTTTTTCGATCGGCACTGCATTTGGCTACGCGGTAGCTGCACCTGATGGCCTGGCAGTTCCGTATCGCCAGGCGACCGAGCGCGACTACTTCGTCGATGCGTCGGACTCGCTGGCCTACAACCAATGGCAGAGCATTCCTGCAAGCCAAGTGAACGATCCGAAGGCGCATTGGAGTTCTTACGAGCGCATGCGACGCGACGACGCGCTCTACGAGTTGGGCATGGTCGTCAACCACAATACCGGCGACGTCGTTCCGGGCCGGGGCAGCGCGATCTTCCTGCATGTTTGGTCAGGCCAAGGCAAGCCAACGGCTGGCTGCACTGCGATGTCGCGCGAAGATCTCTTGCGTGTGATGACTTGGTTGCGCAGTGACTCGCGGCCGGTGTTGGTGCAGGTGCCGCTCGACGAACTGCAGCGTTTGCAGCGCAAACTGTAGGTCGTTGCTGCGCCGCCGCGTGCCGTGCTTGCTGCGCGAGATCAGGCAGGCTGATTGTTCGCGA
>CALCZA010000115.1 GCA_937906475.1 uncultured bacterium | reverse complement strand
TGGGCCGGCTTGGCTTGACCCGGCTTGGCCTCACTCGGATTGGCTGCGTCTTTTCTTTTTAGGAGGGAGCTTGCCTACGTGAGTGTCGGCAAGCCGCCGTTGGGCTCAGGCGATTCTGGCTTGAATCGCCCGGCTAATGCGCGTTGCTACGGCAGAATCGTCAATTCAATCGCGTTGCTTACCGCGGTGAACAGTGGTGACTGACCAAGCAGTGCCGCCGCAAAGTGCGTTGTGCCGGTTGGGATTACCGTCGATGGCGGCAGCGTGAACTGCGCCTGGCCCACACCTTGTGCGTCAAGCAGGCCGAAGAACGCGCCGAAGACCGCGCCATTCAAGCCATCGAGGCTCACTTGCGTCAGGCCATCAAAGTTGAGCGGCAACGTCAGTCCAGGGCCGATTTGGGTGCCGGGATTCGTGCCCGAACCGGTCCAGGCGATTAGGTAAAGCGTCGTCGCAGGATTGGCGCACGGCGCAACCACTGTCGGGTGCAGAGTGCCGCCAGCCGCAAGCGATATGGAGCCGGCGAACGGTGTGACCAACGAGTCTTGGAACTCGAGGCCCGTTTCACAGGGGCCCTGTTGGCTAAACAGTGAACGCATCAAGACGTTGTCTGTTTCGTTACTCTCGATGACCGTGTTTTCGCGGTCGACGACGGCATACACGAACATCACACTCAGCGGCATACTCCACGGCAGTTGCGCGTTGAGTTGTAGTCCGTTGGTTTGCTGGCCGTTGCTGAGGCTGCCGAGTTCGATCTTGCCGAGTAGGGTGTCTTGCGTTGTGTAGGTCGCATGACTCGAGGACAGGAAGAACTCGACGGTACAAGGCGCGGACGTAGCGGGGCCATCGTTGACGATGGTCGGTGACAGCGTCACCGTCGATCCCGGATTGACGATCACCATGCTGATGGCGAACGTCGGAATGCGTAGCTGTGCCAGCGACGGATCGCTGATCTGCACTTGCCACGTGTAATCCTCGTGCATGAGCAGCGATGGGTCTCTGCGCACGCGGTCGGACTGATCGATGATGCGCGCCAGCACCGTGTGGCTGCCAAGCGCCAGTTGGCCTGAGTCGATTGTGAAGTTGGTCGCGGTTTCGCCGGCTTGCACGACACCATCAATCTCCCACTCGATCACCGGGTTGTTGCTCGCTGGCACGAAGTGCGTGAACGAAAACGTCTGCAGGTTAGGAGCGATGACGGTCACCGACGAACTGGCCGGCGATGTCGAGGTCATTACGTTCACGATTGCGTTCGTGATTTTGACGATGTTCTCTTGGCAGACTCGGCATAGCACCTGACCCAGACTGCGCATCATGCAATTGCTGCGCGGCCGGTAGAGGCCGAACTGGTTGTAGCCGCCTCCCTGGAACGCGCTGATACCTTGCGTGCCGTGCCAAATCGACCATTTCTGGCCGGTGGGCGACGTCGTGAGGTTGACCGATCCAGGCTCTGGGCCGGTGTAGCTGTTGCCGGTGTACTCGTACTCGTCAGCCAGTTGGCCAAGGCTATGGCCGAGTTCGTGCGCTTGCACTTCGGTCATGCTGCTGCCGTTGTAGCTGACGGCAAAAGTCGACGCACAACCGCCGTAGCGGCTGTCGTTGACCATCACCAGGACACGGCCTTCGGTTGCCGGCGCCAGTGCCGCGTCCGCCAAGCCTAGCGACGTGTTCTGGATATAGAGGCAGCGACCCGTGCCGCCAAAGTTGTAGGTCGCGTCGTATGCTGTGTTGACGAAGATCGGCGGTGTCGCATCCGGGTGATCGGCGCCGCTGTCGATGCTGGGGCGGAACACCGTGTGCACGTTGTAGTAGTCCGCGAACAGGTTGTAGGGCGCCTTCTGAAACAGGGACGTCAAGAACGCGGTGACGTCCTGGTTGAACTGGCCCTGTTCGCTCACTCGGTAGCCATCGCCGAGGATGACGATGTCGTAGCGGGTGTCGGTCGTGCCGTTGCTGATAACCGTGGTCACCGTTTGCGCGTGCCCGGACGCGGCCAGCAAGGTGAGCGCCACTGGCAGCGCGAGAAGCTTGGCGAAACTCATCGTCCACCTCCCGCCAGTTCGCGAACTGCATTGCCACTCATCGTACCCAGCGGCACCTTTATGCCATCGGTGCCGGCGCGAGTGAACTCGTAGGTCTGCGCCACGGCATAGGCGGGCACGTTGAGCAGCAAGCCAATTTTCGACTCAACGACGTAGCAACCATTCACGCGCGGGGCTCGGCCGACGGATTGGGCATCGGTTGCGAACGGGCGTACATCGATCGGCACATCGACCAGTTCGGCACCGTTGCCGTCGCGGATCAAAACGCGCCAATTGCTATTGAAGCCTTTCTGGACGCCAGCCCATCGCGCGGCCTTCTGGCGCGCGAATGTCACTGCGAGTCCGTTGCGGTCGCCTTCGACGACGAGCACGAAGTGGCCGCTTGCAACCGGTGCAACCGGTGCTGCAGGGGCTGTGGCCGGTGGGGAAACTTGCACCGTCGACGAGCCCCCTAGCGGTTGCGTTGAGTCGATTACGAGCCGGTTATTGTTGTCCGCGTCGCCGCGAACAGAGAAACCGACGGCTGCGATCAACACCGCTGAGCCAAGCAGATGAGAGAGTTGCATGTTAGTTGGTGGGCAATGAGGTCCCTAACCAACTATAGCGGCGATGGAAAGCCGGCGTGCAAACGGACAGAGTGGTATTGATGGACTTTAGTAATCGCGTCTTCCTCGCTCCTCTGACGAAGGGCGGCAACTTGCCGTTCCGAAGACTATGTCTGGAGCACGGTTGCACCGTCACCATGGGGGAGATGGCGTATGCGTATCAGGTCGTCAAAAAGAGCCGCAGCGAGTTGGCGCTGTTGCGTAAGCACGAAGATGAAAAGTGCTTTGGCGCTCAAATAGCTGCAATGCGCATCGATGACGCCGTCAGGGCGGGCGCCGAAGCCGTTGACCGTGGCGCGAGCTGGATCGACCTCAATTGCGGCTGTCCGATTCACGATATCGTCAAGCGCCGGATGGGGGCGACCCTGCTGCGCAAGCCAAAGAAGCTGGCGCGCCTTGTGGAAGGCATGGTCGAAGGTATTTCAGTCCCCGTCACCGTCAAGATCCGGCTCGGTTGGTCCGAGGAAGAGCAGAACGCCAGCGAGGTTGCGCGGGTCTGTGAAGAATCCGGCGCCAAGGCGATCAGCATTCACGGCCGTACCAAGGATCAGCGTTACTCACGCGCCGCCGACTGGGATGCGATCGCCGAGATCGCCTCGGAGCGAAGCATTCCGGTGATTGGCAATGGCGACTTGCTGACGTGGTACGAAGTGCGCGACCGCTGGCAGGAGAGTGGTGTCGCGTCGGTGATGATTGGTCGCGGTGCGTTGATAAAGCCGTGGATCTTCCGCGAGATCACCGAACAGAAGGCCTGGGAGCCGACTGCGAAGGAGCGCCTCGGCGTCTACCTCAATTTCGCCGGCAAGCTGAAGGAGCACTTCCGCGAGGACGAGAAGGGGCGCGAGCGCACGATGCGGTTCTTGCCGTGGCACTTGGACTTCTTCTGTCGCTACCGCCCGTTATCGGATGAGAAGTGGGTCGAGTCAGCGAAGGATCATCCACTGATGCAGACGCGCATGCCGGCTGAAGAGGGCTTGTCTGTGCTCGAACAGTTGTTGCGTGATCCGCGCAAGGAAGTGCATGCGCGAATCGCCGATCTCCTATGGGATGCCGGCGATTTGGAAGATGCCGAAGCGAACGCGTTACGACTCGCGGAGGAGATGCCACCGGAAGCTGGCGATGCCGGTGAGGTGGCTACGGCGCACGGTTAGCACCGCGTCGGTTCCATGAGCTGGCAGCTAGTTTGTCAGCGAGGCTGTGTCGGCGGCGCGCATCGAGGCGCGATTGTCGAAGCACGCCAGTGGCAGGTCGCACAGAATGCGCATGGCGCGCTCGCTTAGGCGGCGGGCAACGCGCTGAGGTTGGCGCGAGCATCGACGTGTTTGGAATCGAGCATCAGGGCGCGCTCAAAGCTATACCGCGCGGCGGTTAGATCGCCGGCCTGGTAGAGCACGACTCCGAGGCGGTTGTAGTTGTCTGGTGTGCGCGTGCCGACAGCCAGCGCGGCTCGGAACGCCTGGGCCGCTTCGTGGACGCGATCGAGTGCATGCAGCGCGTTGCCGCGGCCGGTGTGCAACTCTTCGTCGTCATCGCCGGCTTCGAGTCGTTCGTCGTAGAGTTGTAGGGCCTGCTCGGCGTTGCCGCTCGCCAACCTCGACGTTGCTTTTGATAAGGCCTCGGCTTTGTCGTCGTTGTTCAAACAGCGGGCGGCCTCAAGCAACCGTGCGACGTTGCGGAAGTTGCCTTTGATCTTCTCTTGATGCGCGGCGTCGTGCAGTTCGCCGAGTAGTCGCGGCAGCGGGTTGTCCTCGCCGTGCTTTTTGCCGAACACTTTGTCGGCAAGCGACGAGATGTTGTCAGCGATGTTGCTGCCTGGTGGCACTTGCTGGATCGGGATCTTGGGGTTCGACGCCGTGTCGCTCGAGGGCGATGGGCGTTCGAGCATCGGCAGGCTGACCGGCAACGGCGGCGTCGGGATTTCCTTGGTCAGCAGGCGGAGTTCGCCTTGCTGCTGACTGCCTTGAGCAGGGGTGGCCACCAGGCTTTCTAGAACCTGTTCGAGTTGTTCGCCGTGGTGATCCTGATGGTATTTGCTGGCGACCTCAATGCCACAGGCTCGCAGCGTGGTTCGAATGTCTGGCAGGGCGCCGGCGAGCACAATCGCTTCGGCCATCGCGGTCGGATCTTGTGCCTTGACGAACATCGCATAGCGATCGTGAGCGACGAGTTTCGCGTGGTTGCGGAAGCACGGGATGTCGGTCAGCACGCTCGGCACGCCGCACGCCATTGCTTCGATCGCTGGCAGGAAGAAGCCTTCGCCGCCGCTGCTGGTGCCAAGAAACACATCGAGCGAACGGTAGAAATCGCCCATTTGATCGGGGCGCAGTTCTTGGTGCCATTCGACCGGGAACGGCAGGTTCTGTTCTTCCGGACTCGGTGGCGTGTTCGACGCGCGCACGAGGATCAGGTTCTGGCCAGCCTTGTCCGCAAGTTGGCACGCTTTGTAGCCAGTCGGCAGATCCTTCGAAGGGACCGCATACGGTCCGACGAGACCGATGCGCAACGGCGATTGCGGGGCGCGCTTCGGCCCCGGTTTGTGCACCTCGTGATCGATGGCGTGGATGATTTCGTGCGCACGAATACCGAAGCGATCGCGCATCAACGCAGTCAGGTGCGGCGAGACCGTTACGTGGTGCATCCCGGGCAATCGATAGGTCGCCTCAATGCGATCGCGCACGGCTTCGTTCACGGGGTTGTCGCCTTCGTAGCCTTGGCAGAGGTGTATGGGCACGCCCTTCTTTGGGCCGGCGCTCGCGGCCCACGGCACCGTGCTCCAGAGCGTGCCAATCACCACGTCCGCATCGGGTAGGTGTTCCGGCCGGAAGTTCTCAACCTGTTGGAAGGCACAGTCCAACTTCATCCAGGTTGGAGGGCCGGAGCGGCTGACGACGGTGACCTGATGACCACGCTGGCTGAGCCAGTTCGCGTCTTCGAGTGCGACCTTGACGCCGCCCCAGGTCTGATTGGCGACTTCTAGCAAGTACGTTATGCGCATGACTTCGCCTTGGCCGCTACTTGGCGGCACTTCGATTCCTGGTCTTACATCGGCGCGATGGAATGGGCGACCTGAGCCAACTCACACGCCCGAATGGTTTCTGAAGCCTCGGCTTGGCATGATCGGCTCCGAGTGAACCCCCTGATTCGGATTATCCCGGCCTTTATGGTCCGCTTCTTTGCGAAGCCATACGTCGCGGGCGATTCCCTCGCGATGGCCATGGCCGTCGTCGGCAAGCTCCGCAAAGACCGTGGGTTGTTGTCGACGCTGGATTTACTGGCTGAAGACATCAAGCTGCCCGAGCAGGCCGAACGCAATCTGCAGGCGTATCTCGACATGGTCGATGCGGCCGCGGCGCTCGATCCGGCGGACCGCCCGACGTTGTCGCTAAAGCCTTCGTCCTACACGACCTCGCCGCTCCATGAGGGCGGCGATGCAGCTGGTTCTCGAGAGGCCATGCTGCAGATCAGCAAGAAGGCTGCCGCCGCCAACGTCGACGTGTCGGTCGACATGGAAGGCCGCTACTGGACGGACTTTACGCTCGAAACGCTGCGCGTGTTGCACAACGAAGGGCTACGCAACGTCGGTTGCGTGCTGCAGACGTGTCTGCATCGAACTGAGAAGGACATCGACGAACTGCCGAAGGGCATGCGCGTTCGCCTGGTGATCGGCATCTACAAGGAACCGTCCGAGATCGCGTTGACTGATAAGCCGGCGATGAAGGCTCGCATGCTGGTGTTCGCCGAGCGTTTGCTTGAGCGGGGCCACTACCTTGAGTTCGCGTCGCACGACGTCGCGTATGTGCGGCGCTTCCTTGAGGAGGTCGTGCCACGGGTTGGCGCGACGCCCGATCAGTTTGAGGTGCAGATGCTCTACGGCGTGCCGCGCGATCGCTTCCTTACCGACATGATGCGGCAAGGCATCAAGGCGCGGCTCTACGTGCCGTTCGCGTTGGGTTGGGATTTGGCGATTGAGTATCTTCGGCGGCGCCTGGATGAGTATCCGGCGATGATGTGGCTCGTGACCAAGAACATGTTCTGGCGGAGTTAGGCGGGCCATTTAGGGGGCGCGTGTTGTGGGGTGACTCGGTCCAGCGTGGCCACCGCACAAGCACAGCAACTGCTGCGCGATATCGCTCCGGATCTACCGGATCGAGTGCGGTGATCGCGCTCGGCACGCCTGCTCCCCCTAGCCCATTCTTGCCGCGGGGCGCAATCTGCACGTCGGTCTGCTGACCGCAGTTGGCCGGGCCGCCGCTGTTCTTGCCGCGGATAGCACCTGATTCGGCCCGTCTCCCTGGCAAATCAGCCGTCTGTGGCCGGCTTCCGCGCGATTCTGCAACCCGTTTTCGCCTCCACGAGTTCTTCCTTGCCCCAGATGCTGGTTCTGCGTGGTTGTTATCGTTTGTCGCCTGAGTGACGTAGCCACTGCGATGCGTTGGAGTTCGGCCAATTACGTGTTGTTTGGCCTCTATCCAATTTGCCCGTTCTGCCCGGGGATGGCCCGCCAGACTGGTAGAGCAGCGGGTTCGTCGGTATACTGTTTCGCCCAATGAAGCCACTAGACACTATTGTCGAGCGACTCTGCGCCTGGAAGGATGTGACCCGCGAGATGAAAGACGGGAAGGACTGCTTCCTCGTTCGCGGTCAGGTGTTCTCGTACCTCGGTAAAAAGGGCGTAGTCGTCAAGCTCGCTCCTCCCCAGGTAACGGAAGCACTGAAGATCATCGGCGCGAAGCGCATGCCCGATGATGGTGACCCGCATTCCCGTGAGTTCGTCGAGATCCCGGTCACGGGGCCTCGCGAAGTTGAGCGCGCCATGATGTGGTTGCGCCGCGCATGCCGTCTCGGCCGCACGGCCGCTGGCCCGGTATAGGCGACGCCGTCAGACCCTTTTTCAGAGGGTCTTACTTGAACCGCAGGGGTTGCTAGTCAGCTCCGGTCGCGTTCGTGGAACTGCAGAGTTCCGATCTGGAGCTATCGCTCCGCCCTGAACCGCCGATCAGCGTGTCCAGGGCACGTCGTCAATGCCATCTGCCTTGTTGGCGAGTCTCGCCCACGAGAAGCATAGGTCTGACAGGCGGTTAAGGTAGATCCCGATTACTTCTGGCACCGGGTGCGTGTCGGCCACCTCACGGCGCAGCGTCCAGTAGCAGCGCTCGGCGCGCCGGGTGACCGTTCTTGCGACGTGCAGCAGGGCCGCGGTCTTGCCTCCGCCCGGTAGGACGAACGTCTTTAACTGCGGCAGTTGCTCTTCGGATGCGTCAATCCACGCCTCGAGTTCGGCGACGGCCTTCGCCACCCGGGGCACCGACACCTTGCCGTCTTCGGTAGCGAGGTCCGCGCCGACTTCGAACAGGGCGTCCTGGATGGATTTCACCTGCGAACGGGTCGGGGCGCTGTCGCCGCTCGAAGTCTTTTTAGCTGCGTCGAGATTTGCTCCGAGCAGGCCGAGAACCGAGTTGAGTTCGTCAATCGTGCCGTAGGCAGTGATGCGAACGTCGTCCTTGGGGACCCGGCGATTACCGAACAGACCGGTTTGGCCGTCGTCGCCGGTGCCTGTGTAGATTGGCATGAATGCGTGATCCTGGCGCAATTGAGGCCGCTTGCAAGCCTCAAGCTGGGTAGATCCAGGTCGCCATCCTTTCGGTGATACCGATGTTTGGGGCTGGGCTGTCCACGGCTGCGGGTTGCAGGCCCGGCCCTCACATGAGGGGCCGATAATATTCTGGCCGGCTGGGCAAGCCCAACCGGCCAGAAACTCTGTTCCGCACCTTGGTGGTGCCCGTTAGGGCTGATGGGACGGTTCCCATCTGGAGCCGTTGGGTCGCCGATCCTGGCGAGAGGCAAGACAGCGGCCCAGATCTCGGCTCCGAAGCAGGCAGAGAGATGTGTCGGTGGTGCCCGTCAGGGCGCAAATGGAGTAGTTTGTTATGGGTTGGACAAGCCAGCTTGCAACTGCACCCTGAGCACAAGATCAGATGTTTTCCTGGCTGCCCTTTAGCCAGTCGTAGGGTTGCCCCCTACGTTCATGGGCTCACATAATCCGGCCTCCTCGGAGTAAAATATGAATGCTCGCAAAGACCTTCTGTCGTCTGTCCTGTTCGCATCGCTAGTTGCAACGACCTCCGCACAGTCGTTGGAATTGGATGTTGTCGGTGGTTCGCTGCCTGGGGACCTGACGATGCGAGCCTCTCCGGCGCTCTACCCGTTCGAGTTGGTGATGATCGTGCCGTCGACGACGGCGGGACCGACGCCGATTGGCATTATTGATCCGGCCGATCCTCGTTCGTTGTCGATCGGCCTCGATTTGCTTGGGTTTGCTTGGCCGCTATTGGCGGACATTAACTCAGTCGCGACGCAGCAACTCACCTTCGGGGCATCGCCGGCGTTACTCGGACAGGCGCTGTACGTTCAAGCCGTGACGTTCCAGTGGTTGCCGACGATCCTCGATCGTCTCAGCAACGGCAGCGTGGCGCGCTTCGGCAGCGCCGGCCAATTCGCGGACCGCGGCGTGTTCATGTTCGAGCAGCGAGCGTTTGCAACTGCCCTGGAGCGTCCCGATCGCTCGATCTTGATCGCTGGCGGTGCCCGCGGCCAGTTGCTGGCGCAGCTCGCTACCGCCACCACCGAGATCTACGATCCGATCACGGATTCCTTCAGCTACGGCCCGGTGATGACGACGCCGCGTTCGATGCACTCGATGACCGAGTTGCAAAGCGGACTGTTCTTGTTCGCCGGCGGTGTGGATGGTGCGAACAACCCACAGGCAAGTTGCGAGATTTACGACCCTGTAACGGACTCGTTTACGCTGGTTGCGTCGATGAACTCGCCGCGTATGGGGCACACCGCGACGATGCTGGCTAATGGCCGCGTGTTTGTCAGTGGTGGCATGGATGCGTTGACGGTGACACCGTCGCAGTTGTCGGCGATTCACGACACTGTCGACACGACCGAGATCTACGACCCGGTTACGAACACTTGGACGAGCGGTCCAGCGATGAGCGATCCGCGCGCTGCGCACATTGCGCTGCAACGTCCTGATGGCAAGATCTTGCTCTGTGGTGGCATCAGTTGGGATTCGAATTGGCTTTTTGGTTGGGTGCCGGCCGTGCGTTCGTCGTGCGACCTGTATGACCCGTCCAGCAATACGATGAGTTCGGGCCCATCGATGTCGACGGCGCGTGCGTTAACAGATGCAGTTGAGATTTCCTCGGGTAAGTGGCTCCTCGCTGGCGGCATGAATGGCCTGTCGATCATTCCGCTTAACCCCGGAAACCCGACTGCGGCCGCCGAGATCTACGACTCAGTCGCGAACACGTGGACGACGGTGGGGTCGCTCTCTTCGGCGCGCGCCAACCTGAAGGGTTGGCCGATCGGGAATGGTCAATTTATGATCGCCGGCGGCGGGGCGGGCAGCATTCTGTCACCGACGCCATTGTCTGATACGCAGATCTTCGACGCGGCAACGAACACCTTCTCGGCTGGTCCGTCAATGAACAGCGGCCGCGCCGGCGCTGGCATGTTCTTTACGCCGCAGGGGCAGGTGTATTTGTTCGGTGGTGCGGCTACGAGTTCGTCGATCACGACCACCACGGAGTGGTACTTCTTCTGAGTCATCAGCACCCGTTACTAGATGTGCTGGCCGCCAACGTGCGGTCCCTCCGCAAAGCGCGCGGTTGGTCGCGCCGCTACCTGGCGGAGCGCGCCGACATTAGCGAGCGATTCCTTGCCGATGTTGAAGCCGCTCAGGCCAACCCGTCATTGCTGCGAGTGCATGCGCTGGCTGCCACATTCGACGTCGAGTTGCCCTCGCTGTTGGGTGCGGCCGCGTCGCGTGAACACATCGCGCTCTTGGGCTTGCGTGGTGCCGGCAAGAGCACGGTTGGTCCATTGCTTGCCGAACGTATGGCGGTGCCGTTTGTAGAGCTTGATCACTGCATCGAGGCGGCCAGTGGTTTGAGTCTCGGAGAGATCTTCGCGATGCATGGGGAGTCCTACTACCGTGCGACGGAGCGCAGTGAGTTGGTGCGGTTGTTCGCTGGCGAGCCCTGCATTGTCGCCGTCGGTGGTGGCATTGTCAGCGACGAGAACAACTACGAGTCGTTGCAGCGGCACGCGCGCACCGTGTGGTTGCGGGCTGCCCCAGAGGATCATTGGCAGCGAGTGATTGCCCAAGGCGATACGCGGCCGATGGCTGACAACGAACAAGCGTTCTTGGATCTGCGTCGCATCCTTGCCGAGCGCGAGCCGTTGTATCGCCAAGCCGATGTGGTCATTGATACGTCGCAGAACGGGTTGCATGACGTCGTTGACGAGGTGGCGACGGCGTTGCAGAAGACGGTCTAAGGAGGTCGGCGAGCCGAACTCGCTCTAGCAATCCTGCGCCTAGAGGTCTGCGGGCAACTGGTCCGGCACCGAGCTGTTTTTGCCACTGCGAACAACGATGAAGATCGCGCCATGCGGCACGACTAGGTAGCGCTCATCGTCGAGCGTGATCTCGATCGCCGACGACTAGCAGTTCTTTGTGGCCACGCTTCATGGAGAGGCACACGTGACGAATCACGGCGCAGAACTGCATCCATCAGCTGGATTTCGTCGAAACCCTCTTAGATGTCATCTGTTCCTGAGTCTCGGCTGCGTTCTGCTAACCAAGCGCCAGTCAACGTAGGTGGCGACTACGTGCTGTATTGGATGATCAGCGCTAGGCGGCGGCAATCGAACTTTGCCCTGCAACGGGCTGTTGAGCGTGCGCGGGAACTCGGGCGGCCACTGCTGGTCATGGAGGCACTGCGTTGCGGGTACCAGTGGGCGAGTGATCGAATGCACGCATTCATCTTGCAGGGCATGCAAGACAATGCGGTGGCGTTCGCTCGCGCTGGCGTCACTTACTATCCATATGTTGAACCCGCGCCGGGCGCCGCTCGCGGGTTGTTGCAAGCTCTGGCCAAGAACGCGTGCTGCGTTGTGACCGATGAGTTTCCATGCTTCTTCTTGCCGCGCATGGTTGCCGCCGCGGCGACCCGTCTCGAGGTTCTGCTCGAAGTCGTCGACGGCAATGGTCTGATGCCCATCCGATCAACGGACAGACTCTTCCTTCGCGCAGTCGACTTCCGTCGAGCGTTGCAGAAGACCTTGCTGCCGCATCTTGACGACAGTCCTGTTGGCGATCCGTTGCGCCGCTACGATCTTGGAGTTGCTCGTGTGCCGAAGACTGTTGCGCAGGCTTGGCCCCGTGCAACAGAGTCCGTTCTTGGCGCAGGGCCAGAGGCCTTGCATGCATTGCCAATCGATCACGAAGTCGCACCAGTTGCGATGCGCGGCGGTTCTAAGGCGGCTTCGCAGCGCTTGCGCGACTTTCTAGATACGCGCCTCGTTCGTTATGGCGATCGCAGTCAGCCTGATGCGAACAGTGCCAGCGGCTTGTCGCCTTACCTGCATTTTGGGCACATCTCGCCGCATGAGGTGTTTGCGGCGGTTGTGAAGCAACAGCAGTGGTCGAAGGAACAGGTCTCGGAGCAGCAGCGTGGGCAACGAGGGTGGCTTGGCATGGATGAGCCTGCCGAAGGGTTTGTTGATCAGTTTGTGACGTGGCGTGAGTTGGGCTTCAACTTCACCTCACGGCGTGACGACTATGCGGAGTTTGATTCCTTGCCGGAATGGGCTCGTCAGACGCTTGCCCAGCATGAGCTTGACGCACGCCCCTTCACCTATTCGTTGGACGAGTTTGATCAGTCACAAACGCACGATGCCCTGTGGAACGCGGCGCAGCGCGAGTTGCGCGAGACCGGCGTCATGCAGAACTACCTTCGCATGCTGTGGGGTAAGAAGGTGCTGCACTGGACTCGCTCGCCGCGCGAGGCGATCGCGATCCTCATCGAGTTGAACAATCGGTATGCCCTCGATGGGCGAAACCCGAACTCCTACAGCGGCATTTTCTGGGTGTTCGGCCGTTACGACCGCCCTTGGGGGCCTCGCCGGGATGTCTTTGGCGCAATACGTTACATGACTTCTGATAGTGCGTTACGGAAACTCCGTCTGAAGGGTTACCTCGCCAGATGGGGCGCGGACCCGGGCCTCTTCGTCACCTGACGTAATGCGCGCAGAGTCATGAGCCAGCAGCAGGAGGCGCCGTCCGACGGGGTGCTTGGTGGTGCTCTGCTAACTTGGCGACGGCAGCGTTCGCGAGGTGCCGAGCGCGGCATCGTGACAAGCACCGAACAGGTGTTCTTGCGCACGCAGTGGTCGACCACAGAACCGGTAGCCACTCGTTCCGCTATTCACCAGTTCCGAACAAGCAGGTTAGGAACTGTTTGTCGTTGAAGCGAGTGCGTGCGCCGGTCCGTCCGAGACGCACCACGAGCAACTTGTTTGAAGGAATGATGTAGAGCCTTTGGTCGTACATGCCAGCCGCCGTCACTGTGTCGGCTGGGATCGCTTCGTTGCGGCGATTGGCGTCTTTGCCAATTAACCAGAAGTTCAGGCCGTAGTTCGGCATGGCTTTGCTGCCAACAAAGCACTCATCGAAGTGCTTGGTAGGGATCAGTTGCTTGTCGCCGTGCTTGCCGCGGTTGAGCACCAGCAAGCCAAATTTGGCCCACTCGCGCGCCGTCATGTAGGTGCCATACGACATCGCGGGGTTGCCCTTTGGGTCGCGCAACCACTTGCCGAACTTGCAGTCGATGGGCTTGAGGATGCGATCCTTCAAGTAGGCGACGAAGTCCTTTGGCAGTGGCTGATTCTTAGTGCTGGCGGCTTTGAGTTTCCGCTTGATCAGTTCGCCGAACACCATCAAGTGGCTCGAGCCGTACTGGAAACGCTGGCCTGGCGTGCGCGTGCACGGGCACGCAATCGACGCCGCATACTGATCACGTATCGTTCGTGAGTGCAGGTCGCTGTCGATGTTCTTCAGGCCACTGGTGAAGTTGAGCAGGTGACGAATCGTGACCTGCTCGCGTTTTTCATCGCCCCGCCATTCGGTGATCGTGTCGCAGACCTTCTCTTCGAGGGTCAGTAGTCCTTCGTTCTCGGCGATCAGCGCAACCATCGGAACGAACGACTTGGTGCCACTGAAGATGTGTTGCGTGCCGCCTTGCTTGTGCCCGTTCTGGTATTGCTCGAAGATCAGTTGCCCGTCGTCGTAGACCAGCACAGCCAATCCGGCATTCTCTTCGGAGAACTCGGCGGCGGCGGCGAAGTTGAGTTCGTGTGCGGTTGGCTTTGTGCCACCCTGTTGTGCCTGTAGCAGCGCCGCAGGGATCGCGAGGGCGAGGGCGAACGGATGAATACGCATGCTCGGCAGCATAGCGATTGCGGCGTGGATCAGCAGCGTGTGTGCAGAGCGATCCCGGCTACGCTGCGAGCATGCGAATGTCCTTGTCGCGCCAAGCTCCGGGCAACGTCCAGTCCCCGTTCGGGGTGATATTCCTGTTCTCAGTCGCACCGATAGCGAGATGCGCTGCTGTCTTGGGCGCTTGCTTGCTCGGGGTGTTACCGCTGTCCGCACAAGAGCAACCGCAGGACCAACCGCCACACATCGTCTTTTTGCTGGCGGACGATCTCGGTTGGACTGATTTGTCGACGGGCCGCACCAATGGTGGCAACGGCTCGCCCTACTACAAGACTCCGCACCTTGATGCACTTGCAGCCCAGGGCACATGCTTCCCCAACGCTTACAGCAATGGACCGAACTGTGCGCCGACCCGTGCTGCACTGTGGAGTGGCCAATGGGCCTCGCGCACGGGCATCTACACGGTTAACAGCGGCAACCGCGGCAAGGCGCAGTATCGCAAACTGGATGCGGCCGCGAACCAAACAACATTGGCTCCGTCCGTGATCACACTGGCAGAGATTCTTCAGGCTGCTGGCTACACGACGGCGCACTTTGGCAAGTGGCACCTCGGAGATGCCAAGGATGGTCGGTCACCGACGGATCAGGGTTTCGACCATCAGGCCGGTGGCGATCGTCGGGGTGGCGTTGGCCGTGTGCGCAACTTCGCTGACGAGCAAGGAGCGTTCGCGATCCCGGGCTTGCCGGCAAACGGTAAGGCGCGTCAGTTCATGGCGGATCGTCTGACCGATGAAGCGTTGCGTTGGCTGGCGGAGGCTAAGAAGCCGCTGTTCTGTTGCATCAGTCACTACTCGGTGCACACGCCGATCGAAGCGCCCGCTGCCGATATCGAAGCGACACCCACTGCAGAGCCGGGCCTTCGTCACCGCAACCGTCGCTACGCCGCGATGCTGAAGAACCTCGACGACAATTGCGGTCGGGTGCTCACTTATTTGGCCGAAACCGACGACCCGCTTCGTCCGGGCCAGAAGTTGCTAGCGAATACGCTGGTCGTGTTCACCTCGGACAACGGAGGCCTTGGCGGCTATCGGCAAGCGGGTATCGGCGGCGGCACGGAGGTCACCAACCAACTGCCGCTGCGCGCGGGTAAGGGTTCGCTATTCGAGGGCGGCACGCGGGTGCCGTTCATTGTGCGTTGGGATGGCAAGGTCAAGCCGGGTCAGGTCGATGTGACGCCTCTGCAATCGTTGGACCTGTATCCAACGTTTGCGAGCATTGCGCACGCTGGGCTCGATGGTCAGCACATTCCCGACGGCGTCGATTTGTCTGGGCGTCTTTGCATGGAGCCGAAGCCGGTCGCTGCGCGCTCGTTGTTTTGGCACTTCCCCGGCTATTTGGAGGCGAGTGGCAAGAAGGGCACGTGGCGCACGACACCCGCTGCAAGCATGCGCCGTGGCGATCTAAAGGTCGTGTATTGGTTCGAGACACGCACGTGGTCGTTGTTCGACCTCGCCGCGGACATCAATGAAGCGCACGATCTTGCGTCGTCGCGTCCGAACGAACTGCGCAAGCTCGCTAAGGAGTTGCGCGCTTGGATGCTTCGAACCAAGGCACCGATGCCGCATGTGATCGGTGGTGGTCCGGTTGCGCTGCCGGGCTTGCCTGAGTAACTGTCCCGATTAATGCGTGCGGTAACTAGAAACCGATCTTGCCGGTGGCTGCGTTGCTCGCAGCGAACCCAAAAGAGTTCGCCCCCGGATCGAGTGAGAAGGCCTGATTGTCGAACCTAGCGCCGAACGGCGTGTAGTCAGCAATCGGTGACGCGTCTTGCCAAGCAGTGAAATAGACGTTCCACATGGTGTTGAGCCTGGTGCTCTGCAACTGGATGCCGCTTGGTGTATCGGCGATGATTAGTTTGCTCGGTGTGCTCAGGAACGTGGCTGTTGAGGTCATCGCGACGCGCGAACTGTGTGGCGATAATGAGATGCCATCCCAATTGGCGACGGCGATGCGGCTCACCAGGCTTTGCCCGACGTAGAGTTTGCGGCCGCTATTTGCCCAAACGGCTCCCGTCACGTTGTCTGTAAACGGGCTGGGTGATTCTGCGAGGATGCTGCCGGTCGCGGATTCAACCAGGGCGTGCTGGTCGGTGCTGCCACTCGTTGAACTGCCGACGATGGTGTGTCGTTCCTGGTCACGGCGATGTGTGTGACCAGAATCGACTTCTGCGTTACCTGTGTCCGTTCGGCGGCGAACCTGTCGAATTAGAGGCCTTGCTGAAGTTCGAGCGCGACCATTAAGTGGCTTCAGTTTCGTTGCGCATGCCCTCGAGCATCTGCCAACAGACGTATTGCATGCGCGGCAAGTGGAACGGACCCTTCCATAGGTTGCCCTTTAGCGGCACCGAGATGCGGCCATCGCGATGTAGGTAGCCAAACCACTCGCCGTGCTCAGGGTCGGCGAAGTGTTGGTGCGACCAATCATGCACCTTGCGATGCCACTCAGCGTACTTCGCGTTACCTGTTGCGCGATACGCAAACAACGTCGCGAGGATGGCCTCGTTGTGCGGCCACCAGAACTTCATGTCGTGCCAATACTCCTGCACCGGTCCGTCGTTGAGATCGCGGAAGTAGAAGATGCCGCCGTGCTCTTGGTCCCAACCGCGCTGCCACATGTAGTCGACGATGTCGGTGCCGAGTTTTGTTAGTTCGGCGTCACCGCCGCGCCGATGCGCTTCGTCGAGTACGAACCATGCCGCTTCGAGCGCGTGACCGGGATTGAGCGTGCGGCCGTCGAAGTGGTCAATCACCGACCCATCGGGCGCGACGATCTCGAGCACCGCTTCCAGGTCCGGCTTGACGAAGTCGCGAAGTTCGTCGATCGATCGATCGATCCACTCCTTGGCGTATTCGTCGTCGAGGGTGTCGCGCAGCACCTGCGCAGTGACCAGCGTGATCATCGGGCCCGACAGGCCTTTGCTTGGTCGCGTCTCGGCATTGACCTTCGGTGGGATCAGGCCGGGCGACGTGTTGAACTCGATCATCAACCGGAACAGCGCGCGTGCCTCGTCGGCTGCCCGCTGGTCGCCGGAAGCGCGTGCGTAGGCTGCGAACGAGATGGCGCCGAATGCCTCGGTAAATACATAGCGACGCTTGCGCAGCGGCTTGCCGTCGCGCGTCACCTGAAAGAACATTCGGCCGTCGTCGTCGAAGCCGTGAGCGCGCATGAAGTCGATACCGTGCTTCGCCGTCTCCAGCCACGTCGGTTGCCAGTGCTCGGTGCCATGCAGTTCGCGATCTAGCGTCGCCAGCAACCACGTGAAGCGAGCGTGTTGCCACATGCCTTTGTCGGTGTCGAGGCGCGTGCCGTCGCGGTCAACGGCGAACATGAAGCCGCCATGCTTCTTGTCGACTGCGTGGCGCAACCAGAACGGTAGCGTGTCTTTGAGTAAGCCGTCGCGATACACGGCAATCAGTTCGTCGATGCGTTCTAGTTCCATCAGTCGGATCAGGCGTTGCGGGTAAGGCCAGTCAGGTCTCGCTCGTCGTCGGGCAGCGCAAGGCTTGCGAGGTAGCCGACGACGACGCATGTCGTGATGCCGATCACGGCGTAGAGGTAGAAGTGCAGCGAGCTAAACCACGTCATGTAGGTGAGCGCCGCGATACTGGTGAAGGCGCCGACCAGCACCCCGCGAGAACTCGCTCGCTTGGTGAAGATGCCGAGCGCAAAGATGCCGACGAGTCCGCTCGACAACAGGCCGAGGCACTTCTGGAAGAAGAACCAGAGGCTTTGGATGTCGAACGTGACCAGCAGGCTTGCCGTCACCACGGCGATCACCCCGAGCACCACGGTGAGTCGGCGCGCCAACCGCAGGCTGCTGCGGTCGGTCGCATTGGGGCATAGTCGCTGGTGCCAGTCGACGGTGCACGCCGTCGCGATCGAGTGCATGCTCGAATCGAGGCTCGACATCGAGGCTGCAAACACACCGGCGATTACCAAGCCAGACAGGCCCGCAGGAAGCTGACTTGCGACGAATAGCGGGAAGACCTCGTCGTTCTTCATACCGATGTGCAGCAACTCGGGGCGATGTTGGAAGAACACATACAGGCAGGTGCCGAGCAGCATGAACAGCAATCCGACTGGCACGGCCATCAAGCCATTGAGCCAGATGCCGCGCGCGGCCGAACGTTCATCCTTGGTGGTTAGATACCGCTGCACGACCGATTGGTCGGTGGTGTAGGGACCAAATTGCAGCGCCAGTGTGCCCAGCAAGATCGACCATGTCGCGAGGTCGGTCGTGCTCATCGACCAATCCCACATGCGCGTCTTGTCCGCGGCGTTCGCTGTTTCGAAGACGACGCCAAAGCCGCCAACGTCCATCGCAACGATGATGATGGCGACCAGCATGCCGCCGATTAGCACGACCGTTTGCAGCACATCGGTCCAGATCACGGCTTCCATGCCACCGAGCGCGGTGTAGAGCGTCGACAGCACGCCCATGATCAGGATGCACGCGTAGACGTTGATGCCGGTGATCGTCGATAGCGCGAGCGCCGGCAAGAACACGACGATCGCCATGCGCAGCAGTTGAAACGCGATGAACGATGCACTGCCGAACAAGCGAACGCTCAGGCTGAAGCGCCGTTCGAGGTATTCGTAGGCGGTAGTGATGTCGAGTCGCCGGAAGAACGGCAGATAGAACAGCACCACGATGGGCGCCATCAGCAAGATCATTACCTTGCCGGGCAGCACCAGCCAATCGCTGGCGTAGGCGAGTGCCGGCGTCGATACGAACGTGATCGCTGACAGTTGCGTTGCGAAGATCGAGATGCCGGCGGCCCACCAAGGGATGCGGCGGCCAGCCAAAAAGAAGTCGTTCGAGTCGCCGCCGCGCTTTGAGAAGCGCAGGCCAATGTAAATCAGCGCGATCAAGTACAGACCCAGCACGATCGTATTGGCGACGCCGAAGCCAGCGTCCTGATTGGCGGTCGACACGGTGCGGACGGCTGGTGTCCTGACGCCTGGGCTAACCTCGCCTGTAGCGATCACAATCTGGCCGGCGTGCATCACGGCGCCAGTCGTGACCAGACCGGTTGGCATCGAACCGGCGTCGGTCCACGTGTCCGTGATCGTGTGGTAACTGCGCGCGAGGCGCGGGAACTCTGGCTTCGGATCAGGATCGGCAACGTGCTTGCCGGTCGAACCACTGAACACCAATGCATGCGATTGGCCGATCGGCATGGCGCACGCCGCGGCTACCGGCAGGGGCAGTACGTTCAGTTCTTGCCACGTGCCGAGCTTGGTGTCGTAGCGATAGCCATCGGTGCGGTAATCGTAAACTAGCGTGCCATCGGCTGCGCGTTGCGGGATCTCACCGCTGAACAAGTAGAAGCAGTCGTTGACGCCATTGCTTTGGCAGAAGCCGACGGCTTTGTGGCGAGCCGGTCCCGGCCATGCTGGCAACACCTTCCAGTTACGAGTGTCGGCCGCTAGGTCGAGCGACCAGAACGCATGCGTCATGGCAGTTGCGTCACTGCCATCGCTGCCGGCCGCTACGTAGATTGTCGTGCCGTTCGCTGCCGCCGCCGGAAACGCCGTGGGTGTCGGTAGCGCCGGTAGGTGCTCGTAGCGCGCTCGCAGCGTCTTCTGATCGATGATGAGCAGTTGGCACGTCGCGTAGTGACGCTCGGCATCACTGCCGCCGATCAGCGCGACCCCATAGTCCGTGCTGATCGCGGCTCCATAGGCGCGCGGCGCATCGAGCTTGCCGGCGTCCCGCCATTCGGTTGCGCCTGGATCGAGCACGAGCACGTGGTCATACCAAACCTTCTTGCCGCCTTGCCACGGTGGCGCCTCTGGGAAGTTTGCGCCGCCCGCAACGATCAGTCGATCAAGATGCGATCCGACGAACGGGCCGCCGAAGCCAGGCGTGTTGGGTAGCGCGGGCAGGTCTTGCCACGACAGTCGATCTTGTGCGAATGCGGCGCTGGTGGCGAGCAGCGCAAACACCAGGGCGATAAGTGCGCGCAACCTCATGCGAGCAGGCCCTTCAACCCGAATCGTTCGAGGTCCGCAAACAGCTTGGCCTCTCCTCCGTCTGCCATTGGCGGCATTGGGCAACGCACGGTGCCAACGTCGACGCCGAGATACTTCATCGTCGCCTTTGCTGCGGCCATGTAGTTGTGGCCTGCCAGCAGTTCGACGAGTTCGGCTGCCTTCGACTGCAGAGCGCGTGCCTCGTCGGTAGCGCCGGCTGCGTGTGCGGCGATCAAGCGATGGTAGAGCGGTGTCGCGAAGTTGTAGGTGCTACCAACGGCGCCATGAGCGCCTAGTGCTAGGCCAGTCACCAGCAGTTCGTCGCAGCCCCAGTAGAGCTTGATCGCGTCACCGTGTTCGCGAACACACGCCTGGAAGTCGAGCGCGTCTAGATGCGTGTATTTGATACCGCGGAAGTTCGGAATGCGATCGCGGGCCGCCGCCGCGAACTTCACCATCGGCACGTTCACGTGCGACAGCACCGGGATGTGGTAGTAGAGGAACGGCAAGTCCGGTGCCCCGGCGGCCATCTCGGCGCACGTGTCGACGAGGCGGTCTACGGAGCCCAGTGGAAACCAACTCGGCGGTGCCGCGCAGATTCCATGTGCGCCAATTTCCGCTGCATGTGCCGCAAGCGATGCCGCTTCACGCGGGCTGTTGTGGCCGATATGGATCCAGACCTGCAAGCCATCGGCCGCTTCGGTCCAACGGGCTGCGAGCGCGCGCCGTTCATCGCCGGAAAGCGAGGAGCCTTCGCCGGTGCTGCCGGCGATCAGCACGCCTTGCACGCCGTCACCTCGCAGGTGCGCAGCTTGCTGCGCGACGAGATCCAGGGCGAGGTCGCCATTCGTGGCGAACGGCGTGTGAGGGGCGGCAATCAGTTCGAATGAGGGCATGTGCAGTTCCAGGAACTGCACATGTACCCGCAGGGTCGATCCGAGGACAGGCTTCGCTGCCCTCAGGTGCGATCTGCGACTAGTCGATGCCGCGGCGAGTGGGGGCGGGCGAAGTCCGGCATCGCTGCCTGGATACTTCGCCCGGTGGCGCAAGCAGTAGCGATCGCTACTTCTTGTCGCGGCTGCCAGCGGGCGATTCGGTTGTCGCGGCTGACTTCTTCTTGCTGTCGGCGCTTTGGATCAAGCCCGTCTGCACACCTTCGCGGTAGCTCGGCGCGTGCGGGATCTTCTCCGATGAGCGTTCGTGGTAAGGAACACCGCGACGCATCCACTCTGGTGCCGCATCACCCTTCAAGTGGTGGTCGAAGTACTCCTGCATGCGACGCGTCCAGTCACGCTTGTTCTGGTTCTTACGCAGGCCGTGACCTTCGTCGTTGTAGTTGAACAAGTAGGCCTCCTTGCCGAGGCGACGCATGGCCGTGAAGAACTCGATGCCCTGATACCACGGGACCGCGCCGTCGTTGTCGTTGTGCAGGATCAGCACCGGCGTGCGAACCTTGTCGAGGTAGAACAGCGGCGAGTTCTCCCAGTAGCGCATCGGCGCTTCCCAGATCGTGCCGCCAATGCGCGATTGCGTCTGCTCGTATTGGAACTGTCGCGACATGCCCGAAGCCCAGCGAATGCCGCCGTAAGCACTGAACATGTTGACGACCGGCGCACCGGACTCAACAGCCGCGAAGATGTTCGTTCGCGTGATCAGGTGTGCGGTCTGGTAGCCGCCCCACGAGTGACCGGCCGCACCGATGCGGTCCTTGTCGACGAAGCCCTTGGTCAGCAAGTGCTGCACGCCGGAGACGACGGCCTTCTCACATGACTCGCCCGGGTAGCCATCGGTGTAGACGATGTCCGGCACGAACCACAGGTAGCCGTTGGACACGTAGTAGGCCGCGTTCGGCGACGTGCCGGCGCTCGGCGCACTGAAGCTGTGGATGCGGTTCGAACTGCGCTCGTAGAAGTAGACCATCATCGGGTACTTCTTTGCCGGATCGAAGCCATCCGGCTTGACCAGGTAACCCTTCAGCTCGACGCCGTCATCCGAACGCCAGTTGACCAGTTCGGCCGAACCCCAACTCACCTCGCGGCGAATCGGGCAGCCATCGGTCAGCTTGCGCGCGTTGTCGAACGCGAGGTCGGTCGTCCAGACGTCTGGGAATTGGTTGAAGCGGCTGTAGGTTACGAACAGGCGGTCGGCGTCGCGCGGGCGCGTCGCACGACCGAGTGCCGCGTTCTTCATGACCACCTTGCGCGGCTTCGCCGTGCCCTCGACCGAGTCGGTGTAGATGCCGGTCGCGTAGGTGTTGGTGTTGGTTGCGCGCAGCACCAAGTCATTGCGCATCCAGCGGCGCTTCTCGTTGTCGTCGCGCTCGGCGTCGGGTCGAAGGTCCGGCCCGCCAACGCGGAACGCGATGCCACTGGCGCGGCCGAGGCCGTCGGTGATGCAGCGGTACTTGCCGGTTTCTGGGTTGACCGCCCAGATGTCGTATTCGTCGTTGATCAGGATCTCGGCGTCGTTCTCGGTCCAGCCGGAAGTGCCGTGCGCACCATGCGGTTCGGGGCGGTCATCCTTCTCGCGATCGAACGCGATCGGGATGCCCGACGTCAGGTTGCGGGTCGTGCCCTTCTCAACGTCGTAGGTGTGCCAGTCGTAGTCGCGGTGATCAAACCAGATCACGTAGCGGCCACCGGTTGAACTGCTGGCGCGTCCACGCAGACCAGCGATGATCTTCTCGCGGCTGCCGTCGATCGTGTTGACGATGTAGACGTCGCTGTAGCGGCCGTCCCAAGTCATTTCCTTCTCGTATGGTGTTGCGTCGGTTAGCAGCGCGCGCGAACCATCATCGGTCAGCAGCGAAACGCGCGGGTTCGCCGGGGTGCCGAGCACGACAGCGCGATCCACATCCATGTGATAGGCGACCGTTAGCGATGCCGTCGCCGGGTTCGAACGCTTGGCCTGCATCGGCTGCAGCATGCCGTCTTCGAAGTGCCACAGATCGAGCTTGATCTCGTCCTCGGGCAGGATCTTCGGCAGTTTTTCCGGCTTCGGTTGGCTGATGCTCATCATCAGCACCGACGCGTCGCGTGAGAAACTCAGGTTGCTCGAACTGATCTTGTGCTCGGCGGGGATGCCGGCGGTTTTGGCATCTACGATGCGGTGCGCGGGCTTCTCCGAGAAGTTCCACAGGTAGAGTTCCAGTGCGGTCTTCTTGTCGCCAAACGTGCGTATGTCGCTGGCGAAGGCAAGCACCTTGTCGGCTTGATCCGTCGTCATGCCGGACACGTTGCTGTAGCCGGCGAGCACGTTGACCGTGACGCCCGATGACAGTTCGCGGGCGAACAAACCGTGCTCGACACCTTCGGTCTTCTTCTTGGTGCCGATCGTGTACCAGAGCCACTTGTTGTCGGCGAGGGTCCCAAACGCACGAACGTGCTCAATGGTCTCGTCTTTGCCCGTGGCGAGGTTGCGAAGAACCAGCTTGCTACCGTCGCTGCGCTTGGCTTCCTTTGGATCGACCTTCTTCTCAGGGGCCTTCTTG
>CALCZA010000114.1 GCA_937906475.1 uncultured bacterium | reverse complement strand
GGCCAGACTAGAGTTGGCCAGACTAGAGTTGGCCTCATCACTACTGGCGACCGGATGCTCGCCACCCAGCACTTGCTGCACGTCTTCGAGAATGGCATCCACAGCATCGAGGCGGCGCAACTTGCGACCTTGATCCGCCATCGTCCGCAGACGATCCGGCGCCGACAGCAAACTCTCCACCAGTTGCGTCAACGCATCTTGGTCGAGGTCGCGTTCTTCCTGGATGAGAGCCGCGCCGACGGACTCGAGAACACGAGCGTTGTGCAGTTGCTGGCGATCCTTGTGGTGAGGATACGGGATGATGATCGCCGCGCGCCCGACCGCCATCAGTTCGGCAACCGTAGTCCCCCCACCGCGACAAATCACGAGGTCGGCAGCGGCAAACAAGCGATCCATGTCCGCCGCAACTGCACGCACATACGCCACGTTGTCCCGCGCCACGTCGGCGTAGCAATGCCGCACCGCCGCGTCGTTGCCGAGCCCGGACAAGTGCATGACCTGCATCTTGCTCTGCACTCGCTGCAGCGCCGCCGGCACAACTTCATTAAGAACGCGAGCACCTTGGCTACCACCGGTGATCAAAACGACCGGCACATCTGCTTGCAGCCCTAGCGAACGCCGGGCTTCGCCTTTGTCAACGTGGCCAAAGCCGCTGCGCAGCGGCGTGCCAGTGAACTTACCGCGGACATGACGCTCGCCAGCTCCTGGCAGGCCAACATACATGCGCTTGGCAAGCGGCAACAACCAACGATTGGCACGACCTGTCACGGCGTTCTGTTCCAATAGAAACAGCGGGATCCGCAAGCTTCGCGCCGCCAGTGCGACAGGCACGCTCGCCCTGCCACCAGTGCTGATGACGCCTTTGATCTGGTGCTTTCGCAAGTGTCGACGCGCCGTCAGCGTCGCGCGTATCAGCCACACCGGTAAACCGCCGAGTGAACCACCGCTGCGCGGTACTTCAACCGAAGTAATGTCGGGAAGCTCGCGGCGAACGAGTTCTCGCTCGACGTCGCGGCCCTCGGTCACAAGCAATGGCTCGCGACCGGCCTCCTGCATCGAACGAGCAAGCACCAGTGCGGGCATCAGATGCCCACCGGTACCGCCGCTGACCAGGCAAACACGTCCGGTCGGCTTAGCCACTACTTGAGAGGCAGTTTGATCCGCTTGCCGGGAATCAAGCGATGCGGATGGACGTTCGGGTTGAGATCCTGGATCTCGCGGCAACGACTTGGCGAGCTCAGCTCGACCTCGGCGATGTGCTCAAAGGTGTCGCCCTTGCTAATCGTATAGGTGCGGAAGTCTGCAGGACCGGCAGCCACCTTGGCCTTAGCCTTGCCACTGGCCGGAAGAACCAGCACTTGGCCAATGCTCAGTTTATCGCTGTTCCTGAGCACCGGGTTCAAATCGCGGATGGCGTTGACGTAGCGAGTGCTACCCAACTGCTTCTGAGCGATATGGCCGAGCATGTCACCGTTCTTCACCGTGTATTTTCGCGTCGAAGCGACCATCACTGGCTTCACCGCTGGCTCCACCATCGGGCTGTTGCCACCCGACTTCGGCTCAACCTTCGGCTGAACTATCGGCTGAACTATCGGCTGAACCTTCGGCTTCGAGCGCGGTCGACTTGCCGGCTGCAAGAGCGACTGCAGCGTATTCGCTGAGTTGCTCGCAGTTGGCGGCGACCGGCGCGTAACCAGAATGTCGTTGCCATCACCCAGCGGCATGCCGCCAGCATTAACGCGCATCGGCACCACCTCGCTCTGCTGCTGGTGAGTGGACGAATCAGGATCACCCCAAATCGTCACCCCCAGAATCAGGAAGATGACCAAGCACAGAACATAGAGGCCGTATTTTTCGAGTTGTCCCATCACACCCTCCAATCCTTTCGGATTTGCATCAAGTAACCACTTCGTCGGCGGTACGGAACGACCCGGCGCGATCTGCGCGCACTGCGTTACCGATCAAACCCACCGCCGCTAAACAAAACACAAGACTCGTTCCGCCCGTCGAGACGAACGGCAAGTCAATACCCTTGGCTGGCGCCCACCCGCTGACCACGAGTAGGTTCACAGCCGCCTGCATACAGACCATTAGAGCATAGCCGCACACGACGTAACGCAAGAATGGATCCCGAACTTGTCGAACAAGTCGGTAACACACATACCCGAAGATCGTGTACGAGCCGAGCACGAACAACGATCCCAGGTAACCGAATTCCTCCGCGATGATCGCGAATACGAAGTCGTTGTGCGCTTCCGGCACGTAATTCATCTTCATCCAGCCCTGGCCGAGGCCGCGGCCAAAGGTGCCGCCGGATCCGACGGCAATCAAGCCGAGTCCGACTTGCGAGTCTGGCGTGGTCTGGAATAGGTCTTCGATGCGGCGACGCACGTAATCGTGCTGCGTCGCCAGCAAGACCATCAAGCCAAGCCCCGACACCGCGAACGGCGCAAAGTGCATGAAGCGCACTCCAGCCACCAGCGCAATGCAGCTGGCCAGCATCACGGCGAGCAACGCGTTACCGTTATCAGGTTGGGTCGCGAGCGCGAGTGCCAGCAACGTTGCACAACCCATCGCCGGCAAAAATCCGCGACGGAAGCTCGACAACCCGGTGCCAGCGCGCGCCAACAACCAAGACACCGCCAACACCAAGAAAAAACGGGCTGGCTCTACTGGCTGGAATTGCTGGCTACCGACGCGAATCCACCGAGCGGCGCCGTGCGATGAGCTGTTGAAGACATGTGGCAGCAAGCAGGCAACCACGGAGCACAAGAACAGCGGGATCGCCACACGACGGATAAGCCGAATAGGCGTCAACGCCGCAAACATGAACGCCACTAGGCCCATCAACAGCTTCAGGCCCTGCGTCTTCATGACGGCCATCGGCCCAGCTTCGATCTGCGAGCCACGCACCGACACCGCCATCACCATGCCCAGGCAGCAAAGCGCCATCACGACCAGCATCAGCCAGTCGAGTTCGCGCACATGATCGGAGGACTTGGTGTTCGCCGCCGTTCGTCGTGGGATCGCAGTCATGCTGACTACCTCACCTTGAAGAGCAGGAGACTGCACATGGCGAGCAGGGCCGAGACAATCCACGCGCGTGCCACGACACGGGTCTCAGGCATGCCACCAAATTGGAAGTGATGATGCAGCGGCGCGCAGCGGAAGATGCGCTTGCCGCGCATCTTGAACGAGCCGACTTGCAGGATCACCGACACAGTTTCGACGACGAAAACGCCGCCGACAACGAAGAGCACGAGTTCGGTGCGACTAATCAACGCCGCGTAGGCAAGCGCCCCGCCCAAGCCAAGGCTGCCAACATCGCCCATGAAGACCAGCGCGGGCGCCGCGTTGAACCACAAGAAGCCCAACGTGCCGCCGAGCAAAGCCGCCATCAACACGGCCATCTCGCCAGCACCGGCGACGTGCGGCACCAACAGGTATTCGGACCAGTCGACCCGGCCGACCGCGTAGGTGATCGCCGCGTAAGCAATCGCCGAGGTCGCCACGCACCCGGCGGCGAGTCCGTCGAGACCATCGGTCAAGTTGACCGCGTTGGCCGCGCCAGTAAGCACGACCACCGCCATCACTAAGAAGGGCACGCCCCACCAGACGCTCAGGTTGACACCGAAGTCTTTGACGAACGGGATGTAGAGGTGCGGGCCGCCCTGACCGGACTGCAATGCAGCGGGGCCAAGTAGCCACAGGCCAACCAATAGCGCCAGGATCGTCAGCGCACCTTGCTTCTCACGCTTGGTGATGCCGCGCTTCTTCTCGCCTGACTGACCTTGCTTCAGCTTGACCCAGTCATCCCAAAATCCGACTGCGGCAAAGCCACCGATCAGCACGATCGCTGGCAACGAGTAACGATTGACGCCATCGAACCGCAGCCACAGCGCCGCCGACAACAAGATCGAGCCAATCACAAACAGGCCGCCCATCGTCGGCGTGCCGATCTTGTCCTTATGCAGCTCTTCGAGCCGCTGCGAACCGGTGCCGTCGAGGCGCTCGCTGACGCCTTGTCGCGACAACCAACGAATGACCATCGGGCCAATCACGAGGCACAACAAGAACGCCGTTACGGCGGCACCCCCAGCCCGGACAGAGATGTAGCCGAGGAATCGGCAAATATCATCCGAGAACAAGTAGGGCGCCAACCAATGGATCATTAGCTGCCGGCCTCCGCGCTGCCATCGGCATCACCAGCAGACAGGTCGACCAACAACAGGTCGACGAGGCGATCGAGCGCGACACGCCGCGAAGCCTTGCACAGCAGGCGATCGCCCCGACGGAGCAAACCACGCAACAACGTGTGCGCCGCGCCAATATCACCGACGCATTCGACCGAAGCTTTGCGCATGCCAGCGGCAAGCGCACCCTCGGCGATCGCATGAGCATCCGGGCCAACACAGATCAAGTGATCCTGACCGCTAGCGAACACCTGCTCGCCCAAGCGGCGATGCAGCATGACACTGTCCGCGCCGAGTTCGAGCATCGTACCGAAGACGGCGATTGAACGGCCACGCTGGCCGGCATCGTCGAGACCCCCAGAACGCAACCCGGCCATCGCCTGCAACGCAGAGCGCGCCGACTCGGGGTTCATGTTGTATGTGTCGTCAAAGATCGTCACGCCGCCAGCGGTCTTGGGTTCGAGTCGGCGCGCCGCGGACGGCACGCAACCCAACTGCCGCAGAACCACTTCTTCAGGAACGCCAAGACGATGAGCAGCGGCAATCACAGCCAACGCGTTGTAGACGTTGTGCGTGCCAAGCCGTGGCAGCGTCACTGGCCGCGAACCTTGCAGCAAGAAGGTCGTGCCGAGCACGTGGAACTGCACGTCGGTGGCAAACCAATCGGTCTCACGGTTGACGCTAATGAACTCGACATCAGCCGAAGTCAATTGCGCCATGGCGCGACACGCAGCGTCATCTCCGTTCAGAATGCAAAGCCCATTCTTTGGCAGTCCCTGCACCAACGCAGCCTTCTCGCGAGCCACACCATCGAGCGATCCGAGGCCTTCAAGATGCGCCGCGGCGACACAGGTCACGATGCCAATGTCGGGACGCGCGATGGCGGTTAACTGCGCAATCTCGCCGGGGGCGTTGGTGCCGATCTCGACTACCGCCGCACGCGTCTCCGCTTGCAACTGGAACAACGTCAACGGCACGCCAATCTGGTTATTGTAGCTACCGGGCGAACGCACTGTAGGCATCACCGACGACAACACCGCTCCGAGCCACTCCTTGGTCGACGTCTTGCCGCACGAACCCGTGATACCGACAACCTTCGCGCGATGGCGGCGACGGTGTTCGGCGGCCAGATCCATCAACGCTTGGCCGGTCTCTTGGACCTGCACGATGAACGGTTCACGCCGACCGCTGACGCGGCCAGCGCCCATGACCGCCTGCAGGAACGAATCGAGATCAAACTCGCGGTCCACCACCAAACCAACGGCACCCTGCGACAAGGCCTGATCGAGATAGCGATGACCATCGTGGTTGTCGCCACGCAGCGCGACAAACACCTGCCCGGTGCAATCGCAACGCGTATCGGTGCTGACGCCATTGCCGGTCGCGCCACCTTGCACAACTTCGCCGCCAACGGCCTTGGCCACCGAGCGGGCGGTAAACCACCCACGTGCAGGCCGTGTACTTGCTGCTATCCGAGCCAACGCACCACCTTCTTCACCGGCTGAAGATGCGACAGCGTCCTGGCCTAAGACACCTTTCATCGGTGCAACCATCCGGCCTCCCTTGCCGCCAACGCACGCCCTGCTTCGAGACGGTCATCGAACGGAATCACGCTGTCTTTGAACACCTGGTAGGTCTCGTGACCCTTACCCGCGATCAAGACAGTATCGCCAGGCTTGGCCTGACGACATGCGAGACGAATTGCCTCGGCTCGATCAATCACCTCAAAGAGATCGCACGAACGCTCTGCGCCTTCGCCGACCATCGGATCCACGCCTTCGGCGCCGAGTCCATCGACCATGTCGCGAATGATAAGAGCCGGGTCTTCGCTGCGCGGGTTGTCGCTGGTCAGATAGGCGTAGCGCGCGTGACGAGCAACAGCCTGCGCCATCGGTGCACGCTTGGTGCGATCACGATCGCCACCGCAACCAAACACAACGTGCAGATCACCCTCACAGACTTCCGCCAACGTCGCACAGACCTTATCCAACGCATCGGGCGTGTGGGCGTAGTCAACGAACGTGCGCACACGTCCGCCACGCATCAAGCCACCCGGTGGTTCGACCAATTCCAAACGACCGGGAACCGCGCGCGCATCTTCGAGCGCTGAGGCAACCGTCAACTCACTGGCGCCGAGCGCCAACGCCGTCGCGGCAGCAGCCAACGCGTTCTCGACGTTGTGCGAACCGACGATCGGCAAGAACAACTCGGCAGCGCCATTGGGCATGACGATGCGCAACCGCGTGCCGTCGGGGCCAGGTCGGACATCTTCGGCGCGAATGTCGGCTTCGGGCGAAATGCCGTACCACATGATGTTGACGCCGGTCACCAACTCCTCGGCCATCATCATCGACGCCGGATCATCGCGATTAAGCACCGCAGTCGCCCCCGGACCGAGCGACCGGAACAGGCGCGCCTTGGCCTGCAGATACGACTCCATGCTGCCGTGGTAGTCGAGGTGGTCCTGCGACAGGTTCGTGAACACAGCGACGGCGAAGTGCACGCCACGCACACGATCTTGGTCGAGACTGTGGCTCGACACTTCCATCACACACGCGCTGGCAAAACGATCTGCCATCTCGCGTAAGTAACCGTGGATGCGCACCGGATCAGGCGTCGTGTTAGACGCCGGAATGCGACGGCCACCAAACTCGTAGGCGATCGTTCCGATCAAACCAACTTGGCGACGATCGGCCTGCAGGCAGGCGCGGATCAGATGACCCGTCGTGGTCTTGCCATTGGTTCCGGTCACGCCAACCACCGAGATCGCCTTCGACGGATCGCGGTAGTAAAAGCGCGCCGCATCCGCCAACGCTTCACGCACGTTGTCGACGACCAACACCGGCACCGACAACGACAACGGTTGATCCGCGACCACAGCGACGGCGCCGCGCGCAATTGCTTGTTGGGCGAACACCGTGCCATCGTTCTTGGTGCCGCGGATTGCGAAGAACAGATTGCCGGGACGCACTTCGGCCGAGTGGAACGCCAATCCGTCCACTGCCAGGTCGCGCCAATGCATTACGTCACGCGGCTGCAAGCAGTCGCGAAGTTCACGTAAACGAACGAACCCCTGACCGGACGGGAGTCCGGATGGGAAAGCCAAATCAGTCATGAACCGCCTAACGAGTATCCCTGGAAACGCCGGTCCCAACCGACGCGCTCCAGCCTGAAGAACCAGGTGATCGAAGATCCACTCCCGAAGGAGCGTGCCGGGTCTGACCACCCGAACGTAATTGCGATGCCTGGTGCATGGACTGCCGCTCCAATTGCTTTTGGCATTGGAGCAACAGCTTTACTGCTGGGGGAGCAGCATACCTGCCACCATAGAATCGCGAAACAACATCGCTCTGAAGAACACACACCGCAAGCCAACGCGGGTTGTCCGCAGGCAAGAACCCAACGAAGCTCGCGTTGCGCATGGTTGCCTTCGAACCATCAAGCAAGCGAACTGGACTCACTGCGGTACCGGTCTTGCCACCCACGAGACCTTGCAGGTCTACGCCGGTTTCCTTCAGCATCTGCTGATGCACGAAGCGCCCGGTTGCATGTGAGTCGTTACTAACAACGTCCGCCATAGCCTCGCGAATGGCGTTGACAACTTCGGGGCGGTAGCGCGGACCGGTATCTAGCTTGACCGGCACATCGCACCACTCGCCATTGAGTTCGAGCGCCTTAACCAAGCGCAACTCTGCACCGAGGCCGCGGAACATGCGCATGTAAGCACGCGCGACTTGCATGACGGTCGCCGTCATCTCGTAGCCGAAGCTGAATGAGATGGCGCTATTGGCGCGAAACGATCGAATGTTTATGTCGGCGGCGAACGAGCGATGGTGATTGCCACCGCGTGACTCGCCAGGAAGGTTGAGACCGAGCGACTGGCCAAAGCCATAGCCCAGCATGTAGTCCTGCCATTGCGGGCGCGTCAACTGCAAGCCAATGAACGCGGCGCCAATGTTGGAGCTGTTGACGATGATGCCGTGCGGCGTCAACAAGCCACAGTTGTGGTCATCACGAACGGCCTTGCGCCGACCCAAGCTACGAATCACTTCGCGGTAGGTGGCGTGACCTGGATTGCAGTCGTATTCCTTCGCCCAGTCGAGAGCGCCAACCTCAAGCGCATAACTGAGGACTAGCGGCTTGACGATCGACCCCGGCTCAAACAGGTTCTGGTACGGAGCGAACGGGCGCGCTTGCGCCGGCGCATCACCGCGATGCCACGAAGCCGCCGCCAGCACATCGCCAGTGGCAATCTCGACGAGAGTCAGAGCACCCCACTTGGCGTATTCACCCTTCCTGTTGTGCAGCCCCTCTTCGCACTTAGCCGTCAACTCGCGCACAGCAGCGCGCTGCAGTTCGAGATCTAAGGTTGAGTGCAGCACCGCACCTTCGGGCGCGTTCTCGACCAGCGCGGCGAAGTATGGGCGACTGAGGCCGTCAGCGAGAAAGCGCCGCTTACCGCCAGCCTGCGGCTCGAGAGCCACAAACGACTCCAACCCGACAACCCCAACAGTCTCTAGCTTGACGCCACCGCTGGGCAGGTTCGTCCTGAACGAATTGAGGTGGCCGACGATCCCATGGGTCAATTCACGATCGGGATACACGCGGCGAAAGCCGTGCATGAACTGCATCGACAGCGTCGGGTACGCCGCACTCATGTCATAGGCACGCAACGCATGGATCACCGCGAGGCGATCGACACCAACGGAGACTAAGAAGTCGGCAGTGCGCCTGTGCGTAGTCGGCCAGACACCAACTGCGGGCAACTCATTGATCCGCCAGGCGCGATTCGCCGCCGCCGTCAGGCGCTTCTTGTGCTTCTCGAAGAGCACGTCGCGCCCTTCCATGTCCGGGTCGGCAACCAACGCCAACCCGAGACGATTGACGAGACGCGCCACCCACGGGCGGAATAGTGTCAGGTCCTGGCGCACCTTCCTCGGCGCGCCAATGCTCGCACGCACCTCATAAGTTGCGCGATCAGAGGCGAGCGTCGCACCATTGCGATCAACGATCGTGCCTCGCGGTGCCGGGATCGCCTCGGTCCTCCAACCTTGGCGATCAGCAGTCACCGCACTCAGCGGCACCGGCGTGCCATCGCGACGATCAATCGTGCCTGCCTGCAATACCTGCAACCAGCCGAGCCAACCAGCTAGGAAGACCGGCACCAGGCCCAGCGCACCGAAGGCGACGCGGATTCGCAGCAGTTCGCCAGCCTTCATTGCACGCGACCCTGGCGGCGCTGGCCTTCCCTCTGCAGCCACTGATTGTGCATCTCCGCCAGGCGTTCTGGAGAGATTGCCTGCAGCCGCTGGAACCACAAGCGATCGAGTTCCTTCTGGCGATCGTTAATGGCGCGGTATTGCTTCTCGATGTTGCGGCGAAGCACGACGTTCTCGGCGCGAATCCCAGCCGTGCCGACGGCGAGACCAACAGCTAACGCGAACAACAACCCTGCAATGAGCCACTTCATGCTGCAACCTCCGGCTTGACTGCACAACGAAGCTTGGCACTGCGCGAACGCGGGTTCTGCTTAGCTTCTGCCGGCGTCGCGATAATCGGCTTCTTGGTAACGACGTCCATGTTCGCGCGCATCCAGTGCTTCACGAACCGGTCCTCAATGGAGTGAAACGAGATCACGACCAAACGGCCGCCAGGTGCAAGACTGTCGAGCGCTGCTTGCATGCCGCGCTCAAGCTCACCCATCTCGTCATTGACCGCCATGCGCACCGCTTGGAACGTGCGGGTTGCGGCGTGAATACGGCCATGCCTCTTATTGCCAGGCAGGGCGGACACCACCAACTCGGAGAGCTGACGGGTGCGAACGACTGGCGTACGATACCGCTCCTCGACGATGCGTCGAGCAATGCGACGGCTGAACCGCTCTTCCCCCAATTGGTAGAGCGTGTTCGCCAAGTCGACTTCGGACACTTTCGCTAACCACTGAGCTGCTGTCAGTGGCGCGTTCGCATCCATTCGCATATCTAGCGGCCCGTCGGCCATGAAGGAAAACCCTCGTTCGGGTTGGTCCAACTGTAGGGAACTCACTCCCAGATCGAGGAGCACGCGATCGCATTGGGGCTGACCGGCACCCAACAGGACCTCGCGCATACTGGCGTGAGCAGAATGGTGAAGAGAGAAACTGGCCCCGGCGCAGGCATCCTTGGCGTCCGCCAAAGCTTCTTGCGCCGCGACCAGGATCTCCCGATCACGATCGATTCCAACCACAACACCGTCAGGGCCAATGGCCTGCGATATCTCTACCGCATGACCACCAGCTCCAACCGTTCCATCAACGACCACGAGTCCAGAGCGGAGTTCGAGGATCGATAACACTGACTGCAGCAACACCGGCAAGTGCAACGGGGGCCTATCCCCGTGCGATTCACCGTCGTCGCCACTAGCGTGAGCGTCCGCATTCATTGCGCTGCATCCCTCGGACCGCCCGACAGCAGTCGCAAAAAACGAACTCCCTGACCAAGGGAGCAAAGACACGTCACGCCAGTCCCGCTGCGACGCCTATCGCAGCGTGACCACCAAGACCCGGCGACGATCTTCGTCACTAGGGGTTCGAGGGAGTCGATGGAGTGGCAGAACCAACCAAACTAGAAAAGAGCTGCTCTTCCTCGGGACTTGCTTCGGCCAGCGCCACATCCAGGACCGACGGCGACCAGAGTTCCACGACTCGGCCGGTGCCTACCAGGGTGACGGGCTGACTAGCTGCGAGCCCCGCATACTTGAGCAATGGCTCGGGCACACGAATGCGCCGGTTGCCATCAGGCACGACCTCAACGGAATGACCAAGAAAGCGGCGACACAGCGCTCGGTGAGCCCGGCTGCCAGGCACAGCTCGACCGATCCGGTCTACAAGTTCTTGGAACCCCTCGGAGTCATGCAGGAGCAGGCAGCGGTCAAGCCCAGCGGTGATGTGGAACTTCCAGAGACTCTTCGGCAACTCGTCGAGGATGCGCGAAGGCAGGGTGATCCTGCCTTTGTCATCCACGCCGTGCTCCGAACTGCCAAAGTAAGTCACCATCTTGCTGAAATTGGGTCGCGCCCTGCGCCCTTGTCACTTGGAACCCTAGCAAAGGCAGAAACCACTGTCAACCACAGCACACCACCCTGAAACCACCTTTAACCACCATCTACCCACTATAGCCCCGATCAGGCCACACTCCATAGGGGCAGAACTACGGTAAAAGCACCAGTCCAGGCCCCGACAAGAGATCAGGCCGGCAGAAAAAAACTGTGGGGATTGCTGGCTGGTGGACGTGGCGGTGACGTGGCTCCGGTGGCATGGTTCGAATAGTCGCCCGATAGCTGCCCGAGGGGCGGCACCCGGGACAGCCTCGGCGCCCCCGGCGCCACTCCACGGGAACCAACTCATGCGCACCTCCTCAATCCTGTCGCTCCTGCTCCTAACCTCCTTGTGCGCTTGCTCTAACGGAGAACTGGTCGGCGTGCACATCAACCTAGCTGCCGACGGGTCGGGCACGATCACGACCCGCGCACTGATGCCGATCGCCAAGGACACCGACGCAGAGAACCGCACCAAGGGCGTCAACTGGACCATTCGGGCCGGCCTGATCTCGAGCCAGGGCACCTTCTCCGAAGTCGAAACGGTAACGCTGGGCGATGGTGAAGTGACGTTCTCACCACAACTTGATGGCGACCGGCCAGGACTCCGCGTCAACATCCAACGCGGCCCCGAGGCCAAGTGGATCGAGACGCTCGTGCCCAACCAGAAAGCCCGCGAACTGATGGCCAAGGCCTACGACCCCTCGGGCCGCACCAAGGAGATCGCCGATGTGCTGCGCTTCGAACTCGTCGCCCCCGGCAACGTGATCACCTCTGGCGTGCTGCCGACCGGCCGCGGCGTGCAGGCCGACCGCGACGGCAGCAAGGCAACCCTGCTGATGCCGGTGCGCACCGCGATTGAATCTGGCGATGCGTTCGTCTGGGACATCAGCTGGCTGCGCAAGAACTAGCCTAGCTCGCGGCCGACGGCCCGGGCAGGGTACCGGCTCGGCGACCCCGAATGAAGGCGCGCATCGGTTCGGGTGGCATGAGCAATGCCCACCTAGTGCCCCCCCCCGCTGCGTGACAGGGCTAGCCTGGGAACGGCTCGACCTCACAGGCGCCACCGCTGGTGGCAGAATGGGCCCGCATTGGCGACCAGTGCCTACGCGTCCGCGTCCACGGCTTCGTCTTCCGATCCCTCGCCCAACATCGCGAGCAACTCGTCCTTGATGGCGCCCAACTCGCTGATGTCGATCGCCGGCGCAACCAGACACACCGGCTCCATGTCCTTGACCTTGGGGTCGCGCAGCACCAAGTCGGCCTGCTGCTGTTCGCGAGTCTTCGCCTTGGCCATCTTCAGCACGCGCTTGCGCAGCAGCAACAACGCGCAGAAGTAGCGCAGCGCGCGGGCGCGATCATCTTCGACACTGGCCAGGCGATCGAACAGCATGCGCAGCGACTGCAGGTCGAGCACCGGATCCTTCTTGCCCGCGACCTGACGCATCGCACGCCAGAAAATTGGCGGCTTCGCAACGTCACAGGTCTTCTCGTGATCCTGGAAGCACGCGTCGCACATTTCACGGCGCACGCAGGTCATCACCTCGTTCTCCGGGTCCTTCTTCGTCGCAACCGGAGCCCATTCAAGAACGGCAAAGTACGACCTGCTGGTCTGCAAGGGACACCCGGGCTTCTGACAGCCCTCACGGTCCCGTTGGATCTTCCACTCGTCAGCCATGTATTCCGTGCAGTTCTGCTGCGACCACTATCAATGTTGCGTCAGCATGCTGGGATGCATGCAGCCCTAAGCATGCACGCAAGAGGGCCTCAGCGCCCGCCTTCTCCAGGCGGCATTTCGTCAACAAAACGTCGCCACGCTGATGATGCACGCACCATCCTCGTGCCGGAAATCGCCTGCAGAGCCTTCTGCGCGGCCAATTCGCCGGCCGAGTCTTCCGAACTCATGCACGACTCGAGGTAGTCGATGAGGGCCGTCGCCGCGATACGATCTTTGTAGCGAGCGAGCGATTCGCCAGCCTTTCGGCGCACGAACGGATCCTCATCCCCGAGCATCTCAACCAAGAAGTCACGCGCCTCCGGGCCACCGTTGGCGAGTCCCTTGGCAGCATCGCTGCGGATCCGCCAGACCGGCGAACGCGCCAACTCGCACAATGCATCGAACGACACGCCAACCGCGCCGATCTCGCCAAGCGCCCGCGCCGCGACACGCTGTTGCTGTTGGTCGCCAGTATTCGCCAACTCAAGTAGCGACGGCACGGCGGGATCGCCAATTCCGGTCAGCAACTCGATGCCGATGCTGCGCAGGAACTCCTGAGACGATAGCGCCAGGTCGTTGACGACGACCTCTACCGCGGGCTCGCCAATCGCAATAATCTGGGCAATGGCCCGGGTATCGGGTCGCTGGCCCGGAAGGCTCCATTCCGCGGGCTTGCCGCGTCGCCGAGTCGCTTCCTTAACGCGGTCCAAACGAACCTTCTCTTCGCCAAGCATCTCTGACTGGCCTTCGCGCGCGTGCACGATTCTCGACTCGAGGTCGCGAACGAACCACTTGATCGCAACCGGATCCTTCAGCACTTCATCGCGCAACTCTGGATAGTTCTCATCGCTATTCAAGAAGGCCTTCACAACCTCACGCACCCGCTTCAACTGCTCGTCGTTGAGCTGGCCGGGCGAATAGTCATTGGCAGTCGTGCCACAGGCGGAGACAGCGAACAGCGCAAGCATGGCGAGGCAGCAGCGCGGTGCCATTGGCCCGTGGTTCGTGGCGGCGGAGAACGTCATCCCTTAACCTCTAACCGGATGACCGCCCCGCGGAAAGACCTAGCGCCTGATGTGGCTATTCGCCCGGTGCGTTGTTCGCGCCAATTCCTCGACTTGCAGCGGGGGTTCTACCGTGGCGACCCGCTTTACGTGCCGCCGATCACCAGAGCCGAGGCGTGGCAACTCGACCCGAGCAAGAACCCGTTCTTCGAACACGCTCAGTTCGAGGCGTTCGCGGCGTATCGCGGCGCAGAATGTGTCGGTCGCATCAGCGCCTGCCGGGACCAATTACACGACGACTTCCACGGCGACCAGATCGGCTTCTTCGGCCACTTCGAGGCCAAGGATGAAGCCACCGCTCATGCACTGCTCGCCCATGCGGCAACGTGGTGCCGAGCGCGGTCGGCGACGGCCCTGCGCGGCCCGGTCGACATGTCGACCAACTATCGCTGCGGGTTGTTGATCGACGGCAAGTCGGGGTCGCCGGTCATGATGATGCCCTACAACCCAGCCCACTACGCCGACTGGATTGAGAGCTTCGGGCTACACAAGTGCAAGGACCTACTCGCGCTGCACGGCACCAGCGAGTCGCTCGATCGACCACGCATGGACAAGCTGACCGAGCGCATCGAGAAGCGCACTGGCATGCGCCTACGCCGCGTCGACCTGCGCAAGTTCGATCGCGAGTGCGGTATCCTGTGGGATCTCTACCAACGCATCTGGGAACGCAACTGGGGCTTCGTGCCGATGACCGAAGGCGAGTTCCTGGCGCAGGCGAAGGACCTGAAGAAAGTCTGCCATCCGAGCCTCATGCACATCGCCGAAAAGGACGGCGAGCCAATCGGGTTCGTGCTCGCTCTGCCGGATACGAACGTGGGCGCCAAGGCCTGCAGCGGTAAACTACTGCCATTCGGCTGGTGGCGATTCCTGCGCGCGATGAAGAAGAAGCATCTGATCCGGGTGCTGACGCTCGGTGCCGTGCCAGAATATCGCAAGACCGGCCTCGACGTGCTGCTGATGCACCGGGTCATGAGCGATGGCATCGACGCTGGCTTCAACGCCGTCGAAGCAAGCTGGATCCTCGAAGACAACCACGACATGCTTGGGCCCTTGCAAACCCTTGGATGCACGCCCTACAGGCGGTATCGCATCTACGAACGATCCCTCGCCAAACTCGTCGGCGAACCTGCGAAGCAATGAACATCAATCTGAAAGGCGGCGGCATGCCGGGCATCCCGAGCATCCCGCAAAACCTGCCGAAGTTGCTGCTGATAATCGGCGTGCTATTAATCGGCTTCGGCCTGCTGCTGCTGTTTTATGAGTGGCTGCTGCGCTACCTCGTTGCCGGCATTTTCATCGCCCTTGGCGGACTGGTGCTGCTGATCGGCTCGCGCGCCAAGCGCATGCTCGGCTAACGAACTGCGCCTCGGTAGCTGGCGCTCGTTGATCCCAGCTACTCGATGACCGCGACGGTATCCGCAGCTACATAACCGCTGCGTCCCGACGCGTCGACGCGCACGTATTCGCCAACGCTACTGCCGAGCAATTCGACCAGCGCACCTGGTCGCACGATCGCGACGGCATCCATGCCTGCGCGCGGTTCGGCGGTCACCGACAACTCCTGCAACGCGACTGCTTGCAGCGCGCGACTCGGGGCTAGCCACAAGACATCGAGCGAGAGGATGCCACCAAGCGCGAGGCAGACAGCCCCGACCCAACGCCAGCCAATGCGACGCCAGCCAAACACCAAGCATCCGGCTGCCAAAATCATGACTAGCAGGCACGCGTAGGTTCGCTCGCGGAGCGTGTAGCGATCAAGTAGGCGACGCACTTCGGCTGCGAAGCCACCAGCCTCTACGGGCAATTCCAAGCGCGTTCGCACGACCCGCAGATTAGCGAGCAATTCTGCATCGCGAGGGAGAGCAACACGCGCACTCTCGAAAGCCCACAGGGCTCGCGGCAATTCGCCCATGCGATACAGACAGTTGCCACGCGCGCGCAGATAGAGACGGTTGCCACCACTCTCGTAGGCGCGCGCGAACGCTGCATCGGCTGCGACATAGTCGCCTTGGCGATACGCGTCGACCGCTTCCGCTTGTTGGGCGCAAACGCTTCCAGCAGATAACGCCAACGCCGGCATCAGCAAGAACGGCAACCATCCGCGCGCACCGAAGCGCACGGATTCGAGGCGTCGCACGAGGCCGCGCGCCTCCTCCGCGGTCAAAGCTTGGCCACCGCCATAGCGCGCCGTAGTGCCGCGCTCGATCGCCGCAGCGACGTCGGCGGCAACCGTTTCATCGAGGCCGCTATCGATCAAGTGCTGCGCCAGATCCGAAGTGATCACGGCGGCGGCCGAAACGTCGAGGCGATCGCCGAGATAAACTGCCATCGCGTCCATCGCGTCGCTGCCGCTCGAAAGCACTGCATCGAAATGGCGCTTAGCACCACGCACACGCTTGCCAGTCGTGTCCATCGAGGTGCGCTTCCGCCAGCGGAGCAACGACAAGATCGCAAATATCAACGCCCACGGAGCCAAGACCGCCAACCACCGCAACCAAGACGCTGGAGCCTCGACAATTCGCGCGGGGCCATCGAACGACGGCAGGTCAAAAATGTCGTCAATACCAGGTGTCACCGCCGCGACAGCGGCTTCCGGCAGCGGCACGATAGACTCCGCATTACTCAGTTCGTCGACGACGATTGCCAACGACTCGGTCGCGACCTCGACGAACTTCGCGACGCCAGGCGTCGTATCAAAGTAGTTCCATTCGATCGCCGGGATCTCGCTCACGTCGGCCGACAGAGGCGTCAGGTCGTAGGTCACAACAACACGGTCGCCGTCGCGCTGCACCTCGGCCGTGCCGCGCTTATGGAAGCCCTTGAGATCGTCGAGTTCGGGCATGCGCAAGAACTCGAAGTTGCCTGTGCCGGTCGCCGTCAGCGTCAGCTTGAACGAGTCGCCGAACTTGATGCGATCCTTGTCGAGCAACGCCGTGATATCAAAGCGACCGACCGCGCCAAAGTATGGCGACGGACGCCCAACTTCAGGAATCGGCAAGACTTCGAACTCGATCGGTTCGCCGACGATGCCGTATTTATCGACCTGACCACTACGCAGTGGCCGCGTGGTGTGCCGCAATGCGTGAAAGCTCAATTCAGCAGCCGGCAATACAACCTTGCCAACCTTCGACGGCAAAAACGCACGTTCCAATTGGAAGCGCTGCCACCTCTCGCCATTGCGCTCGAAGCCTCCAACGAACGTCGCCAGCGATAGCTCCTCGTTGCAAACGACGAGGCGCAGATCGCCGCGCGGTTGCGCCAACTCCATCGCTTCGCCCGCCGGGAACTTCGTCAGCCAGTCCGCAGCGATCGCGATCACCTGGTAGCGCTTGCGGCCGTGGATCTCCTGCGCAAGTCGCACTCCTTGCTGCACGGCAAAGGTGATCTTCACGCGCACCGGCTCATGCACGTAAACGCGTTTGGGTTCGAGTTCGATCTCAAGCCACGACATCTCTTTGGAGACGAGGTCTTCGCGCACCTCGAGCCGTAACACCGGCGTCTTCTGATCCTTGGTGCCGGTCCAAAGTTTGAACGACGGAATCGTGAACAAGCCGACGCGCTTCGGGCGCAGTTCGAGGCCGAACCGCACGCTCGTGCGGGTCACCACGCGGCGACCGTCGCGCACCATCTGGGTCGATGTCGAAGCCGGCATTTGCCGGATCTCCAGCCCATCAACCTTCGGGATCTTGGGAGACCGAGGGTTGGCAGCAACGCCCTCCACCGTGATACGAACGATCGCGGTGTCGTTGAGTCGGATCGTGCCCGGTTCTGGCGGACTAACGGTCAACTTCTCTTGTGCGGCGGCGGGCACAACCATCAAGGTCGCAGCAACCAGAACAGCAAAGGCGCGAATCACCAGTCGCGCTCCACGGCCCGGCGCCGCGCGGTGCGGCGGGCTTTCGCCTTCTTCAGTTGCTCATCGAGTTTCTTGAGACGGCCCAACAGGCGCTGCGCCTGCTCCGGCGACAACTCAAGCCCTTGTGTGCCTTCGCCTGGCGCATCCGAGCGTTGTTCGCCGGGCTTTGGCTCAGGTGGTGTTGGCAGTTGACCATCCTTCGCATCTTCGGCCTCGGAACCTGGCTCCGGATTCTCAGGCTGCTCAGCCTCATTCGGATCGGACTCGCCATTCTTGCCTTCTTCCTGCGACGGTTTGGGCTCGGGGCCTTGCTCTTCGTTTGGCTTCGGTTCCGGAGTTTCCTGGCTCTCGTCACCTTCGCCTTCCTTCGGATCCGACTGGTTAGACTTCTCGCCTTCGTCCTTCTTGTCGGATTGTTCGCCCTCGGAAGGCTTCTCGTCGGGTTTCTTCTCGTCGCCCTTCTGGTCGCTCTGCTTCTTGTCGTCGCTTTCTTGCTGGTCGCCCTTCTGGTCGTCGGACTTGTCCTTGCCCTCTTCTTCGCCCTTGTCGTCAGGTTTCTTGTCGTCCGGGTTCTTGTCGCCGTCCTCCTTCTGCTGTTCTTGCTGCTGCTTCTCCAGTTCTTCGATGCGCTTCTTCAGCTCATCGATCTTGCGCAATGTGCGCTCGGTGTTGCGCAGCAATTCTGGCGTCGCGTTGGCACGCACGCCGCGAACGAAATGTCGCTTCGCGGTGGCGGCCTTGCGCAACGCAGTCTTCAGCAGGCGTAGCGGGTCGGGCGCCTCCTCTTCGGAATCGGGATTAGCGGCGGCATTCGGTCGCTGCGGCGGTGGCGGTTGCGGAGCAGCCAACGCCGCATCGGCCTGCGCTTCAAACTCTGCCGATTGGGCCAGACGAATCGCACCGAGCATGCCGCGATGCATCTCTTCCTTGACGTCGTCGGAGTTCGCTGCGTATTTCTCAGCAGCGACCTCGGCGGTCGCGAGATCACCAGCACGCCAAGCAGCCAACGCCAAGTTCCAATGCAGTTCCGCTGACTCCGGCTCGTCCTTTAGCGCGGCAACAAACGCAGCCTGAGCCTCCGCGTATTTACCTGCCTTGTAGAACTGCATGCCTCGCTCCCGATCGCCACCGGCGATCGCGGACCACAGCACAGTTGTTAGCAGCAGGATTTTCATCGTTGTCGTCCTCGAGCATACGCGATCTCTAACAGTAGCAAGATCACGAGCGGCAGCAGTACCCACTGATAGCGCGCCTGCTTGCCCGACTCTTCACCGGAGTCGTAAGCCCGTTTCTGCATTGGCACGAGCCGCTTTTGATGCAATTCGACCAACGGCAGCACCATGGCTTCGGCCCGAACAAACTCCCCACCGGTCACGGCAGCAACCTTGCGAAGGCTCTCTGGGTCCATGAGCGAAAGAACTTCGTTGCCTTGCCGATCGAGCAGGAAGCCTTCCTCACCGCCCCTGGTGACGGTGATCTTGCTGCCATGCGCACTACCATAACCAATCGTATAGACCGTTAAGTCCTGATCCTTCAACTCCGTGGCGGCCTGCTGGCCGGCGCCGGCTAAGTCTTCGCCATCGGTCATCAGCAGCACAACCGTCGTTGCGGCATCCTCGGGATCGGCGATCTCAAGAGCCTTGCGCAGCGCCTTGCTCAGGTCGGTGCCGCCGGTCTTGACGACATTGGTGTCGACTTCGTCAAGCAAGCCAGCGAACGAGTCGACGTCGTGCGTCAACGGAATCCACAGGCGAGCCGAGCCAGCGAACACGATCAAGCCAACGCGGTCGCCACCTTCGAGTGACGGCAGCACCGATTCGATGTCACCGATGGCGCGGGCGAGACGCGTTGGCGACATGTCGCTAGCCAACATCGAGCGCGACGTATCTAGACAGAAGATCATGTCGAGGCCACGACGTTCAACAGACACGGTCTCGTCACCCCAGCGCGGATCGAGCCAGCACACAAAGCCTAGGCCGAGCAACATCGACAGACGGAACGAACGCCAGAGCGGCGTCGCCAGCCTAACGTTCGGCTCGGCACCGTAGCGCAGCATCGCCATGCGCGAACGGTCGAGAACCAACCACAACAACGCCCAGACCACCGGCAATGCCAGCAGCCATGGCCACAACCCGCCGCGCGTAAACTCGAAATCGCTCACGGCACCCTCCGAACAATCAGCGCTTCGAACAAGATCGCCAACAACATCAGCACGAGCCCAATACCAAGCGGCCACTCGAACCGATCCACGGTGCGGTAGCGCGGGTCTTCACGCTCTGACGTTTCCATCTCGTCGATGCGCTCGTAGACCTTCTCGAGATCCGAGTCACTGCGCGCCGCAAAGAACAGCCCGCCGGTGGTCTCGGCGATCGTTTTCAGTTCGTCGAACGACAACTCCTGGAAGCCAAATACCGACTGGATGCCCTGGCCGAGGCCAATCGTATGCACGCGCACCCCTTTGTCCTTAGCGAGTTTTGCGGCGTCGGCCGGATCGATGTCATCGACGTTGTTCTGGCCATCGCTGAGCAGGATTACCACCTTGGACTTGGCGGTGCTCTTGCCAAGCACCTGCACCGCCTTGGCGAGCGCCGTGCCGATCGCAGTCGCGTCGAACTCACTGCCGCGTGGCTGAGTGTCCAGCACCCGCAAGAACGCGGCTAAGGCCTCTTCGTCCAGAGTCGGCGGGCAACGCAATTCGGCGTAGCGACCAAACGCCACCAAGCCAACGCGGTCGTGGGTGCGCGCGGCAGCGAACTCCATCGCTCGCTCACGAGCAGCATCCATGCGCCGATACGAGTCGTTCGTTCGCATGTCCTCCTGCAACATCGACGAACTAGTATCGACGACCAGCACAATGTCGATGCCATCCTCACGCAAGGGGATCACGTCACGCTGCACCGGCCGCGCCAATGCCAAAGCTAAGCAAAGCCCGGCGAGCACCTTCGTCAGCAGTGGCACCCAGGCGATGCGTTGGCGGAGGGTTCGCGGCAGCCCAGCAAACAGACTCGCCGACGCCGTGGGCAAAGCCGCGCGACGAGTCACTGCGCGCCGCCAACCGGCCAACAAAAACAGCGGCGCGGCCAGCAAGAACCACGGGTCGAGCAGCGTGTAGCCAACGACTTCAAATGCGGCGATCATGCGCCCCGCTCCCGGTTCGGTGGCTGAGCACCAGGCAGTTCGGGTGGCGTGGCCGCGGCGCGGTCGATGCGGGTCGATTCGATGAACGACTCCGCCAAGCCATAGGTCATCTGATGATCGGCATCCGTCGGCACGAACTTGGCAAACTTGACGAGATCGCACTGCGACAAGAAGCGACGTAAATCCTGGCCGTGATCGCGTACCAACTGCGTCGAGCCATCGAGGTCGTGCAAGAACTCCTCGGTCGTGCGCTCCGGAGCGTGCAGTCCGAAGCGATCCTCAAGGTAGACGCGCAAGACGTGTGAGACGCCAACGTAGAACGCATCGATGTCGACCGGCGTGGTGCGCGGCGCATCCTTCCAGCGCAGCAACTCCCTGAGTGCCTTGATGTGTGCCGGCACCTTGACGACCAGTGGATGCGAGCGACGTTGCTTGCGCGACCTGACCCAATACATGATGCCAAACAGCAACAACACCAGCCCTAACGCCACGAAGTACCACAGGTAGCCAGGCGGCGTCGGGAACGGATCGCCGGGTGCCTCGATCTCGGCTCCGTGCTCGGGTGCGAGATTGGTGGTGACGGCCAAAACTTGCTCCGGCGTCGTTGCGACCTGAGCCACATCGCCTTCGAGCGCGACGGTCTCAGCGGAGAACGGCGGGATCTTCAACTCGCCGGGGCCATCGATCGGCAGCAAGATGAGCGTCGTGCGCTGCCACCAGCCATCGCCATAGCGGCGCTCCTCGCTGGTCTTCGAGTCCTTGGTCACGAACAGTTTGTCGGAAACCACCGGCACGAACGACACCTCAATGCCGTCCTTACGGTAGCGATCGACAGTGACCATGACCGGCTGCAACAAGCCGACCTCGGTACGATCCATGGTCACGCGCAGGTCGAGCGACAACGTCGGTGGATCCTGCCATGGACAAGGTACAGCTGTGTCGCTGCTGCAACCAACGAACAACAGCAGCACCAGGCACAGCAACCAACACCGCATTACCTGCGCCTCCCGCGCCGTTCACGCATGCGGAAGAATTTGATCAGTGGTTCCCCGACCGAGCCTTCGGTCGGCACGTCGAGCAGGTCGACGCCACAGCGGCGACAGGCATCGCGAAAGCCAGAGCGCTCGGCAAGCCAACGGCGCTGCACTTCGTCGCGCACGCGCCGACTGGTGGTGTCGACAACTACGGTCTCGTTGGTCTCTGGATCTAGCAAATGCAGCAAACCCGCGTTTGGCATCTGCGCGACATCGCCGCCAACGCGGTCGAGTCCGGCGGCAAAAGGGTCGCGCAGGCGCACTGCGATCACTTCGTGTCGCCGCGACAGAAGCCGCAGTTCGCGCTCGCAATCGGCGCCAAGGAAGTCGCTGACGACAAACACGATCGCGCGCCGACGCTGGACCCGGCCGGCGTAGTCGAGCGCTCGCTTGAAGTCGGTCTTCTGGTTAGCAGCGGGTGTTTCGCACGCTTCACGAATCAACCGCAGCACGTGATTGCGGCCCTTCTTGGCCGGCACGTAACGCTCGATGTCTTCCGCGAAGGTAATCAATCCCGCCTTATCGTTGTTGCGCGCCGCGGCGAACGCGACACAGCCAACAAACATCGCGGCCGTCGATGTCACGCTGCGGCGCTCGTTTCGGTTTGGCTTAGTTCCGAATGCCATCGACGACGACACGTCGAGCAAGAACATCACCGTCAGTTCGCGCTCTTCGACAAACTTCTTGACGAACGGCCGGCCAACGCGCGCGGTGACATTCCAGTCGACACTGCGCAACTCATCGCCCTCGGCAAACTCCCGCACTTCGTCAAACTCGATACCCGAGCCACGAAACACCGAACTGTAGCCACCGGACATAACGTCCGTGACCATGCGGTCCGCTCGCAATTGGATGCGGCGGGCCTCGGCCAGTAGTTCTGGATCGAGTGCACGGGCCATTCGTGTCCCTTCTCTCTATCGCGGGCGAAAGCGAACCCTTACGGGACGGGAACAGTGTCGAAGATCGTGCGCAGCAACTCTTCGGAGTCGATGCCCTCAGCTTCGGCCTCGTAGGTAGTTAACACTCGGTGTCGCAGCACCATCGAGCCTACCGCCTTAACGTCCTGCGGCGTGACAAAGCCACGCCCCTCAAGGAACGCACGAGCGCGGGCTGTGCGGGCCAACGCCAGCGAGGCACGTGGCGACGCGCCATACAGAATAAGCGGCTTCAGTTTCGCGAGGCCAACCTGCTCCGGTTCGCGGGTCGCGAACACCAGGTCGACGATGTAGCCCTTGACCTTGTCGTCTAAGTAGATCGTGTCGAGCAGCGCGCGCATGCGCAGCAACTCTTCCGGGGTTGTCGCCGGCTGCACCTTGGTCGTCGCCGACAGGCTCGCCATGCGGTCGATGATCTGCAGTTCTTCAGCCTTGGTCGGGTAATCGACGATCAGCTTGACCAAGAAGCGGTCGACCTGTGCCTCGGGCAGCGCGTAGGTGCCCTCTTGATCGACCGGGTTCTGGGTTGCCAAGACCAGGAATGGACTAGGCAGCTTGCGCGTATCGCCGGCGAGGGTCACCTGACGTTCTTGCATCGCTTCGAGCAACGCCGACTGCACCTTGGCGGGCGCGCGGTTGATCTCGTCGGCGAGCACGAAGTTTGCAAACACCGGCCCTTCCTTGACCTGCCAGTCGCCAGTCTTCGGATTGTAGACGTGCGTGCCGACGAGGTCGGCTGGCAGCAGGTCCGGCGTGAACTGGATGCGCCGGAACTCACCGCCGATCGAACGCGCCAGGGCGTTGACCGCGAGCGACTTGGCGAGACCCGGAAGGCCTTCGAGCAGCACGTGGCCGTCGGCAAGCAGGGCGATAAGAAGTCCGTCGAGCAGGGCGTCCTGGCCAACGATCACGCTTTGCAGCGACGACCGAACGGCCTGGAGAATGTGGCTCTCGGCTTGAATACGTTGGGCGATGGCGACGACGTCAGTCATAGGCTACCAGAGTCAAAAATCGGCCGACAACGATACAGACTGCCGAAGACTCCTCAATAGTGAGCTTGCTCATCTGCCCAACCACCGGCGAATGAGGGCGCTATTGACACGCTTATTACCGCCGCGCCCCGAATCTCTCGCGCAACAGCATAAACCGGCGCACTGCCAAGCGATTGTGAGCCACCAGACTCGCTGCGAACGAAATCTCTGGCACCATTGCCGAGCGAACGCCTCTGGCGCCCCGATCGAGCCGGCTCTGCTCCGCACGAATGTCCCGCAACCCGGCTGAGAACTCGGCGACAACGCCCCTCCAGTCCTCCGCCGAAGCCTCGAGCCCAATCATGTCGCGCAGCGCGAGCACATCGGCGACGTCGAGGCCGGCGCGCCCGGCCAGTTCTGCGGCCGCCGGACGCTCCTGCTCAATACGCAAGAACGTCGAGCGACTGCGCTGCCAGTAGAACAGCAGCACAAACGCTACGGCCAGCGCGATTAGCGCCGGCCATGAACGGCGCCGGCTTGGCACTACTTATTGTCAGTTGCCGCAGCTTCGGCAACCAAACGGTAGCGGCTGGCCATGCCTAGGCGCGTGTCCGGCGGGGTCTGCTCGGTAACCACGCCGAAGTCTTGCTTCGTGACCGTGCGCAACACGGCCGAGCAGAGCACCCACAAACGCGGTTGCTCGACATCCACGATCAGGCGCGCGAGTTCGGCCACCGACGACATGCCAGCGTCGCTGGCGAAATCATCCAAGGTCAGCTTGGCCGGCACTTCCGCGCGCCGCAAACCGTCCAGCAACCATTGCCACTGCGCCACGTCCTTGTTGCCGCGCCACCAGCCTTCAATGGCGGAGATGCGATCGGGCACACTCTTTAGGTCGACGCCAGTCGAGCCTTCGAGTACCGGCACCGCCTGCGCCGAGAAATCCGGCATCCGCAACAGGTCCATCAAGTCCGGCACGTTCTTGGGATCTTGGTAGAGCCCAAGCAACAGCACCAACTCGGCGCGTATATTCACATTCGTGACCAGCGGGATCTGGCGGCGTAACGCCGGAACCGCCAACTGGCTGCCCTGGCGCTGCAGGTGGAACTTCGCGAGGTTGCCAAAGTCCTTGCCGTAGCCGACCACGATGAACTCAGCCAACAAGTGCGCGGCACGCGGATCGCGCAGCTCGCCAAGGCCACGAAGGGCGGCGGCCTTATCGTCCTTAGACGGCGACGCCATCGCTTGCTGCAGCACTGGGAACGCAAGCTGGCCACCAACTCGGCCGATGGCGCGCAAGCACTCACGACGCATCAACGGATCGGTGCCCTCAGCAGCGATCAACTCAACCAACGGGCGACTGGCCAAGGAGACCTTCAGGTGACCACACGCGAACACCGCCGCGCGCTGCACATCGAAGTCCTGATCTTGCAACAAACGGATCAGCGACGGCGCCGCGCGGGCATCACGCACAGAAACGACCTCATCAAGCGCCGCCCGGCGCACCAACGGACGATCATCCTTCAGCGCACTCAGCACAGCATCTGGCCCCAGCACCTTGAAGACCTGCGAGACTGCCTTGCGGCCTCCGCCTTCAGCACTGACGGCAAGCGCGACACAGTCACGCCAGACATTGTCACCTGGGGTCGTCGCGGCAACTTCGAGCAACTGCAAGTCGTAAGGGGCAAGCTGCGCCAACGACGACAGCGTCGTCACGATGGCCTTGCCGTCCTGCTCACGAAGGATGTCCTTGCGGTCCGGATGGCCAGCAAGATAGCCAATGGCCCGCACCTGCAACTCAGCACTCCAAGTGCTCCAGCCACTCAGGACGTGACCTAGGAAGTGCCGGGCACGGTCAACTTCACCCGGGTTCGCAGCGCGCCATTTCTGCTCGGCACGCCAGAAGGCGGCGCGGTCCGAGTCGCGCGCGGCAACCCGATAGAGTTGCCACAATTCATCGCCAACGGTGCTGTCGATCGTCGTGACCATGCTGTCGAAGGCGAAGTGCGCCGACTCGGTCACAGCAACGCTGCTGCGGCCTTGGCCAACTCGAACCTCAAGCGAACGCACACGCGGCAGGGCGCTGCCGACACGCATTGCCGCGGCATCGCCGTAGCCATCGCCTTCCAGCGACTTAACCAATGCCAGCATCTGCTGCGAGGTCAGCACGACCTCGATCGCTGTCGGCAGAGCCGAAACGGACGCAACGTCTTCGCCGATGATGCGGACCACGCGACCTTGTTGGCTCAACGTGATCAGCACCGCACCGGCATTGCTGATATCCACGGAAAGCTGCGAACGCACGCCGAGGAAGGTGCCCTTCTGCTCGCGCCACCAGGCGCGCCACGACAAAGCATCCTCAACAGCGATCACGCGACCGGTGTGGCGCAACAACCGCTTCTCGGCAGCGGCGCGCAACATGTCGATATTGGGCACAAACTGCCCCGGCTCCACTACCAACAACAAGGCCTCAACCAAACCGGCATCGGGCAACTCTTGCCCTTCTGCCGGAGCGGTGCGGTAGACCAAATCGGCAAGCGGCACCGCCGCGAGCACCCGCGTCAAAGCCTCAGGCGCGCGCAAGAGCTTCGTCAATGGCTCAAGCAGTTCCCCAGGCAACACGTCGTCACCTGTTGCTTCGCCAATCTGGGCCAACGCGAATGCCGCATAGACATAGCTACGATCGATGGCCGGAGCGCTTACCCGCTTTTGCAGAATGGGCACCGCTGCCGGGCCAACTCGGACCAGCGCTATGCAGGCGGCGGCGGCCAATGCAGGATCCTTGGCGAGCAACGCGACCAAACGTTGGTTCGCGGCATCATCACCAATGGCTTCCAACAAGTCGACACCACGCAAGCGCAAGTCAAGCGATTGCTCACGCGACAACTGCAATGCAAACGCCGCGTCTTCCTTGGTGCACAACGGAGCAAGCACCGGCACGGCATGACGCCGAACTGCCGGAATGCTCGCGCGCATGCACTGCTTCAACGACGTTTTGGCTTGCGCCCCCTTGAGCACCGCCATGGTGTCAATGACTTGACGCGTTGCCGGACCAACTGGACGTGCCAGTAGTTGGAACAGCAATTCATCAGCAACGCGGTCAGAACCAGACGTGCGGCCGAAGCGGCGTGCCACTGGCATCAGGTTGCACATCTCCTTCGAACGAGCGATGCGCGCGACCTGTAGGATCAGGTCTTCGATCTTCGGATAGGCGCGGCCCATCTCTTCGAGCTTGGCCTGCACCTTGACTTGCGGACCAACCATTTCGAGGAGGTCACGACGGAAGCGCTCAATCTCTTCTAAGGGCCGAACCTCGGTAGCTTTTGCGACCGGAGCTTTTCTTGGCGGAAGCTTGAGGTCACCACCGGGGAAAACCTGCGGCAGAAAGGAAAGAAGAAGTGTGACGGCGAGGGTCATTAGGCAGGACCGCGGGTGGTTAGGCATTCGATGGGGTCGAACCGATGCCAGGGACGTCCCAGAATCATAGCCCGCCAACCCCAGGCGGCCAACGCGGGGTCGAGAACCGCGACCCCTAGACCGGAATCACCCCTGTCCTACAGCGCTGGCCCGCCCAGGCCGCAGGGGCTTACGGGTCGACGAGCCTGGATAGCCCGAAGAAGAAACCTCGCCAAAATCACTCACGACAAAGGCAGTTGATCACGATTCACTTGGCCTGCGGTTGCTTACCGCTCGCAGTGCTTCAGATCTCGAATGCCAACCCCGGCGGCCAATCCCTTCGCAAAGCCAGCGAAACGGCGGAAGCAGCCTTGGCAATGGCGACGTCGGAGCGCGTTGCGGCAGAGCGTGACACGGTCCGCAATGCTGTGGCGGACAACGCGCACAGTGTGCAAGTCGGCTTGCAGATCCTAGCAACCGCTTTCTACACGAGCGGTGACGCACCGCTCTGCCGAGTTATTACTCGAGCCAATTCAGCCCAGAACATCCGCGCCCCCCGCCCAACGGGGCGAGCCTTGACCCGAAATGGCTGAGTGATCGAGTGCCGATTGCTCGCGCCCTTCGGCGCGCATTCATTTTCGACAACTCTCATCTTCTCGGAGAAAAACACCTTCTCAACATCCCGAACGTCGAATCGGACGACGCCACGACAGGCGCGATCCAACCGCGCCGGAGCAAACCGCCAACGACACCAGCGAAGTCTGATCCGACTTGCGTAGCACGGGGTGAACGCGGCACAGTCGACAGACTGTGCCGTCCACGCTGCGAGTTCACCTGGCGCTGATCACCGTTTCGGTGTTGTTCGGCGCCCACTTCGTCTTCACCAAACAGATCCTCGCGGCCGTGCCCGCGACGTCGTGGGTGTTCTTCCGCATCGGCGCTGCGATGGTACTGATCGTACCCCTCGCCATGTGGTTGCGCCGACAACGCGGCATGCCGGGTTTGCGCACGTGGATAGCTTTGGCCATCGCATCATTCTTCGGCGTAGTACTCAACCAAGTGCTGTTCACCGAGGGCATGGCGCTGACCACGCCCGAACACTCCGCCGTGATCAACTCGTGCATCCCGACATGGACGCTGATCGTGGCAACGATTGTCGGCCAGGAACGCCTCCGGCGACGCAAGGTGCTCGCGATCATCTCAGCGCTTTGCGGCGTGCTCTACCTACTTGGGCTCGACCGAATCTTGACCGGCGAGATCAAGGGCTTCGACAACGACACGCTGGTCGGTGACCTATTGTCGGCGGGGAACGGACTCGCGTTCGCCATCCATCTGGTAATGATGCGCAAGATCGGACGCAACCTCGATCCGTGGACGACGACCGCGATCCTGTTCGTGCAAGGAACGCTGATGATCGCCCTATGGAGCGGCCCGAGCATTGAAGCGGCGCACGTCGAAGCGGCGGTGCTTCCACCGATCCTGTGGTTCGTGCTCTACACGGTGCTCGCGTCGACGGTGCTCGCCTATCTGCTCAACACCTGGGCGCTGCGGCATACGAACAGTTCAAACGTAGCGCTCTACATCAACGTGCAACCGATTGTTGCCGCGAGCCTGAACTACGCGATGGGCGCACCGGCCCCTGGTCACCGGTTCTACGTAGCACTGGCACTGGTGGCCTTCGGATTGTGGCTGCAGACCAGCGCCAAACAGGCGGACTAGCGGCCCCGCAGCCCCACGTATCGCCAGCAGATCCCAGGTTCGGCACCTAGCCGCCGAAAGCGCCGGCCACGCCAGCTCGTAATGCCTCGGAAGAACCTTGATTGCCATGGTCGCGGACGGCTTTCCGGCCATGTTCGGGTAACCTGTTCGCCCTCCAATGACCGAACTGACTACCGAACTCACCCCCGGACAGACTCTCGAACTGCGCACCGAACGCCTGGCATTTGGTGGTGCAACCATGGCCCGCCATGAAGGTCGCGCGGTGTTCGTCGCCTTCGCAGCGCCGAATGAACTCGTGCGTGTTGAGATCATCGCCGTCGAGAAGACCTTCGCGCGCGCCAAGGTGCTCGAAGTGCTCGAAGCTGGCCCCGACCGCATCGAACCACGTTGCCAACACTTCGGCGATTGCGGTGGCTGCAACTACCAGCACGTCACCTACGAAGCGCAGGTTGCGGCGAAGAGTGAGTTTGTGTTCGACGCCTTGACACGTATCGGCAAGTTCGACTGGCCGGAGCCGATCGTCGTGCACCACGCAGAGCCGTGGAACTACCGTTCGCGCACGCAGTTGAAGCTGAAGGCGACGGCCGGCACGCGGCCCGATGGTTCGCGCGGTCGCATCGACAAGCGCGACCGCAAGCGAATGGCCGCGGCACAAGCCGAGAAAGACCTCGCCGAGGACCAGAAGATCGGTGCACCACGCATACCTGTGGTCGGCTATCACTACGCCAGTTCGGACCGCGTGCTCGACATCAAGGAGTGCCCGGTGCTCGCCCCCGAACTGGAGAAGGGTATCGAGAAAATCCGCACCGCGATCACCGGCATGCCGCGCCGTGAATGGCCCTACCAAGTCGAAGGTTCGTGCGGCGTCGACGGCGCTTCGTACTCGCCTGATCTACCCGGCATGCGCAAAGACCTGGTCGAGCATGAAGTGCTTGGCTTCCGTTACTTGATCGAACCGGAAAGCTTTTTCCAAGGCAACCGCCACCTGGTGCAACGGCTGGTCGAATGTGCCATCAACAACGAAGAAGGTGGCCTCGCGTTCGACCTCTACGCCGGCGTCGGACTGTTCTCGCTGCCACTGAGTAAGCACTTCGAACGCGTTGTCTCGGTGGAAGACGAACGCCGCGCCTGCACGCTCGGTCGCGTCAACGTGAAGACCAACCAGTGCAACAACGTGCACTACCTGCGCAAGACGACCGAACAGTTCTTGGCGAGCAACAAAGAACGCCCGGACCTAGTCGTCATGGATCCGCCGCGTCTCGGCGCCAAACCGGCGATCCCGATGCTGCTCGAACTCAAGGCCAAGCGCATCGTCTACGTGTCGTGCGACCCGCAGACGTTGGCGCGCGACCTGCGTTCGCTGGTTGACGGCGGCTACGAACTCGAGAGTGTCGAAGCCGTCGACATGTTCCCGCAGACCTACCACGTCGAAGCAGTCGCAAAACTGCGCCTCAAAGACACGTAAAGACCAATCGCATGATCGAGTCGCGCAGCATCGAGGTGCCATCCGACAACGGCGCGCCGGCCGCCCCGAACTGCCCCACTTTCAGAAGGCAACACTCGTGCTAGTCGGCGATCAGGACACCATCACGCCGCGAGCAGAAGCAGAACAAATGGCGGCCCCAATCCCCGGCACCGGTCACATGTCGCCACTCGAAGACGCCGCGCACTGGCGTGCGGCCGTCGCTGAGTTCTGGCGCTAACTGCCAGCGAAGTTGGCCGCAGGGTGACGGCACAAGCAACAACCTGTTCGCGCCTGGCAACACACCTCATCAGCCTTGGTCATTGCGGATCCTGATTGCGCACAGCTTCGCGAACGCGCCGAAGCACGTCGAGGTCTTCGACGGGGTCAAGTGCAAGCAACTCTTGGAAGCCACTTTGTTGGGTGCCGAGCAACTCGCCGCTACCGCGCAACGCAAGATCGCGCTCGGCCAGTTCGAAGCCGTCGGTCGTGGCGCAGATGGCAGCGACGCGCTCGGTCCTTGGACCGCACAGAAGAGCCATGCCGCGCCGACGACCGCGACCGACGCGACCGCGTAGTTGGTGTAGCGTAGCGATGCCGAAGCGATCGGCACCGACGACGACGATCAGTGTGGCTTCAGGCACGTCGACGCCAACTTCAAGAACGGTCGTGCCGACGAGCACATCGACGATGCCCTCTCGGAACAATGCCAACGCTCGTTGCCGCTCGCTTTGCTTGATGCGACCGTGCACCAAGGCGCAGCGGAACTTCTTCTGCAAGGCTTCGTGCACGCGCACGACCCCGCCCTTCTCGCCTTCTTGCCCAACGGCCGGACACACGACAAAAACGCGCCCCTCACGCTTCACGGCGCGCGCAATGCTACGCATCGCCCGAGCCCACTTTTCCGTCGGCAAGTGGAAGGCGCGCACTGCTTCGCGGCCAGGCGGGCGAGCGGCAAGAGTGACCACGTCCAGGTCGCCAAATGACACCAGCGCTTGGGTGCGCGGAATTGGCGTCGCGGTCATAACCAACACGTGCGGGTTCTCGCCTTTGTTGACGAGTTTCATGCGTTGATTGACGCCAAAGCGATGCTGCTCGTCAACGACCACGAGACCAAGCCCCGGCATCTCAACATCACCGGCAATCAACGCATGCGTACCGAACACAATGCGCGGCCCCTTTCGCGGCAACTTGCGGCGATGCGACGCGGTACACAACGCAACTTCGACACCGGATCCCTTGAGCCACCCAGACACCGTCGTGTAGTGCTGCTCGGCAAGCAGTTCGGTCGGCGCCAAGAACGCAACCATGCCGTCCTTCCGACAGACAGCGAGCCCAGCGGCGATCGCGACGGCCGTCTTACCGGTACCCACGTCGCCCTGCAGCAACACCCCCATCGCCCCAGGACCAGCCAACTTGAGCCACAAGGTCTGCACGGCAGCGTCTTGCGCCGCAGTCAATTCGAACGGCACCCGAGCCAGGATGCGTTCGGCCATCTCTGGGTCGACCGCGAAGGTTGCGGCCGGCCGTTGCGCGCGTGCTCGACGGGCCCGCTCGACGGCCTCGAACAACTTGATGGCCTCGCGTATGGCGAAGTGGCGGCGGGCTTGTTCGTGTTGCTCGACATTCTTCGGTCGGTGCATCGCCAACAACAGTTCGCGCGGCGACAACGACATCTCCTCCAACCCGCTCGGTAGCGCCGGCAAGGTCACGAGATTCCAATCAAGCTCATCGAGCACGTGCGCAATCCACTTTTGCAAACGCGGCGACGAAATGCCCTCAACCTCAGGATAGCGCAATTGCACCTCGCCATCGGCGACCGCACCCTGCGGCAAGACCTTGGCTGCCGAAATAACGAATCGCTTACCCTTCTTTAGCAACGTGCCTTCGAGTGTGCGATGCTGGCCGGCCGTATAGCTCTTCTTCAACCAGGGCTGATTGAAGAACGCCGCTTGGAAAGTGCTCGAATCGGCACACGCAAACGTCACGGTCACCATCGACCGGCGCCCCGGCAACCACTGCATCGAGACGCTGCGCACCTCGCCCTGCATGCGCACCAACTCGCCGATTGCCGACTCATCCGGAGCTTCGAGTTCGCGGAGCGCCCGGTAGCGACGCGGAAAGAACGCTGCCAGTTCGAACACAGACGTAACGGATACGTCTGCAAGGCGGTTCGCCGTGGTCGGCCCAATTCCGGGCACGGTTACGACCAAAGCATCCGGGGTGAGGCTGGAAGTGCGCAATATCGCCGCTGGTGTCGCGTCGCCAGCTGGTGCCTCACGTTCTGTAGATCCGCCCATGAAACAATGGTGTAGCCGACTTCGACTCGCCACGGAACGCCGCGTCCGGTAGGTTGTGCGCGCTTGAACGAGCTCACTGAGAAGCAACTCTCGGAGCTGCAACGCTTCGGCTTCAATCCCGAACTGCAGCGCCGGTGGCAGAACGACATCGCCGAAGGTCGCCTTTCGAAGGCTACCAATGCGGTCGGTGGTGACTTGTTGGTGCCCGCATCGGGCACCATTCACAAGCTGCCCAGCGTCGACACCAAGGCCCATGCGAAGATCGAGCAGATCGGCCGTGACGCAATCAAGAACGGCGAGCTCGGGGTTGTCGTCCTAAACGGCGGCATGGCGACGCGCTTTGGCGGAGTCGTCAAGGGCATCGTGCCGGTATTGGGCAAGTCGCGCACGTTCTTGGGCCTGGCGGTCGAGGATGTGCTCATGCATCGCAAAACGGCCAACTGCAACGTGCCGTTCTATTGCATGAACAGCTTCGCGACCGACGAGGCGACCAAGGCACACTTCAAAAATCATGCGCAGTTCGGGCTCACCAAGGACTGCATCACCCACCTGACGCAATCGGTGGCAGTGCGCATGACCAAGAGTGGCAAGATCTTCGAACTAGAGAATGGTGAGCCGTCGCCATACGGCCCCGGCCACGGCGACTTTGCATCGTCGTTCCGCAACAGCGGCGCACTCAAGAGCTTCCTCGACGGCGGCGGCCGCTACTTGCTAGTCCGCAACGTCGACAACCTCGGCGCGCGCATCGATCCGCTCGTGCTCGGCCACCACATCCAGAGCGGCTGCGACCTAACTGGCGAGTTGGCACCGAAGTGGCCGGACGACGTTGGTGGTTCCCCGTTCCAATACCTCGGTCGCACCCAGTTGATCGAACAGTTGCGCTACCCCGAGGGATTTGATGCGAACGTTGTCGATGTGTTCAACACGAACACGTTCACGTTCTCGGCCAAGGCACTCGACCGCAACTTCGACCTCGGCTGGTACTATGTCGAGAAGAAGGTCGAGGACCGCGACGCAGTGCAAGCCGAGCATCTGATCGGCGAAATGACATCGCACTTGTCGACCAACTTCCTACAGGTTCGACGCAACGGCCGCCGCACGCGCTTCCTGCCGATGAAGACTCCGGAAGACTTGCAGTCCGCACTCGAGGAAATTGCCGAGATCTACGACGGTCGCGACGAAGAAGACGACATCTAGAGACGTGGCTCGCTCGGATTCGTAGTCAGCGGCAGGTATTCGACTCGATCCTGGGCGGCGCAAGTGCGTGTTGGCGGTGATGCGCTGGCGCTACAGCGCGTTTGCGACCTGCTATCCGAACACCTCGAACTGCCGCACCGGCACTGCGACGACGGTACGCTTCGGGTGCTGTTTGCCTTGAGGTGCACGCATAACCGCCTGTTCGTCACGTTCGATTCGGTTTGACCACCGGACCAACCCGCATCAGCAGGTGCACGACGAATACGAGCGAAAACAACGTCGACGTGATTACGTGCGCCCAGATCCAGGTGTCGCGCCACACGTCATCGACGGCGACCTGCAGGAAGTATCCGGTCACGATCATCGGAATGGCTTGCGACAACAGGATCACTCCGGTCGCGCGCCGCGCCTTCGCACCGCTGCGTAGTTTGTGCACGATGTGGTGCTGCCACAACATGCCGAACGCAAAGACGAACAGCGGCACGGTGACCACATGCAGCGTGTGCAGCGTCGGCCCCCAGGGATGCGCAACAGGGCCAAAATCGTCCTCGGTTTCGCCGCAGTAAAGCAGCGCGCCGTAGACAAAGCCACTGACTGCCGCCAACAGCACCGACAGGTGCGTGATGCGTGCTTCGCCCTTCCTCACGACGTGATCGGAGGCTTGGTCTTCGGCTTCTTCTTGCCTCCGACGTTCTGCTTGGCCTTCTCGACCTGCTTGGGGAAGATAACTTGGTGCGTCGCCAAGAGCCGCCGCACGGCAGCAGTCGTCGCGTTGACAGTCAAAGTCGCACCGACCACGCTGCGCACATTGCCCTTAGTGGTCAGCTTGTCCTTCAGGCCACGACCGAGGAACTGCTGGTAGAAATTGCCGCGTGGCAAGTAGTCGAGCGGTTCGCCAAACGCAATCACTTCGATGCGCAGCACCTTGCTCTCCGGAGTGACCACGACCATCACCAGTTCTTGCTTCGAACGCACACGATGGCGGTCGAAGTAGGCGGTGCCGATCAACTTGCCATCGCGTCGCGCTTCGTAGGCATACACCATCGAGCGGCACGCCTTATGGCCGGACAACTGCAACACGCGCTGTTTCTTCTTGGCATCGAGCACGTGCTTGGTGCGTTCGACCTTGCACTTGGGAAACGCCAACGCGAGCGCTTCGTCGGTCGTCAAGAACACCTTGCCTTGCGCTGACACCATCGCGGTGGTCAGCAGGCAGGCCAGCAAGCACGTGATCACAGATCGCATCGATAGTGCCTAGAAGACGTAGCCGAACAGAACGTTGAAGCGGTTGTAGCTGTTGTCCCAGTTCTCATAGTCGAGCTTGATGACAACCTGCGGGATGGGCTTGTAATTGATACCGAGCGTCAGGATTTCATTGTCCTTGCTGCGCTCGGTGGTGAAGCCGGTCGGCATGCTGTCCTGCGTATCGATGTGCTCGTAACGCACGAACGGCGTCAACTGCGCGCCCGACTCCGGGTGCAGCCAACTCAGCACGTCACAGCCAACTTCGCCGTAGTAGCCCGTCATGCGATCGGCGAGGTTCTCGCCGGTCGACGTATTGAACGCCGCGGCATCCTGCACCCTGGCGGTCGCATATAGCGCGCGGAACTGCCACGGACCGGTGCGGTAGTCGACGTGCGCTTCAAGGATCGTCGTGCGCATCGAGGGCACGGCATACGGGCCAGGCTGCATCGCCGTGGTGGGCGTATCGTCGAGGTTGTCTTGGCCCGCGTCGCCGTAGCCGACGGCGCCACCAACGATGAGGCCCGGAACGCCAACGTAGTCGAGGCGCGTCAGCAACGACCAATCGTCGGCCTCGGCTTTGCTGCCGCGTTGGCGGCCGCCGCGCAGACCGTTGCTGCTGAAGTTCGCGCCATCGAGCGAAGTCATCAGGTACGATTGGTAGCTGAAGTCGCCGAAGTCGCCATAGGCACCGATGCCCATTTCGCGCCAAGTCGTCGGGATGATCCGGTTCTCGGTCTGCGGGCGGCTAGCCGGCAGGAACGCTGTTGGCTCGTGCAGTTGGTTGATCAAACCTAACGGCGACAGCAACAGACCACCGCGCAGGTTGAAGGCGTCGTTGGCGAGATACTCGAGATAGCCAAACTCCAGCGAGACACTGCCCGCGTTGGACGTCGAGCCATGCTCAACTTCAATCTCCGAGTTGAACACCCACTTCTCGTCGAACTTGTAGCCGACGTAGAGAATCGCGCGCTGCGCATCGGCCTGGTCTAATCGACCATCGCGCTGCTGGAAGACGAACTCGCCGTAGCCACCGATCGAAAGCCCTTGCGCAACGTCGTAGACCTTAGCGGCACCCTGGCCAACACCGCGCTTGGCGGTACTAAGCGGCGGCACGAGGCCGCCGAGGTCGATGCTTTCGACATCGGAGGACAGGGCACCGACCTGCTCTTGCAACTGCTTGTTTTGCTGCTCAAGGCGCTGGAGGCGTTGCTCAACGGTTTCCTGCGCCAGTAGTACAGGAGAGATAGCGAGTGCTGCCAAGCTGCACGCTGAACGAGTGGCGAAACAGACACGATTCATTGGAGTTTGATGTCCGGCACCAGGGCCGTGACCCGATCGCGCATCCCGGAGGTCATGCGCGCGGTGAGTTGTGGTTTGGCGGCATCGTTGCTCGCCACCAGCGCAAGCACTTCGATGCCTTCCTGCTGCTCTGCCCAAGCGAGCGCAGCTGCCGGGCCCATGACGAACAAGCCGGTCGATAAGCAGTCGGCCGCGAAGGCATCGAGCGCCCAAACGGTGATCGAGCCAAAGTCCTTCGCCGGGCGGCCGGTGCGCGGATCGAGGATGTGGCCAAGGCTCTGATCGCCAACAAGGATGCGGCGTTCGCTGTTTGCCGTCGTCGCCAAGCTGCCGGTTTCGATGCGCACGCGAACGACACCGCGTAAGCGTTCGTTCGGATCGGCAATCTCGTAGTTGCCAGGCGCATCGTGCTCCCCCGCCCGCAACACCTGACCACCGAAGTCGATCGCGACCGCAGTCGCGCCAGCTTCGAAGATCGCACGCGCCGCCGCGTCGAGACCAGCACCTTTGCCAAAGCCGCCCTCTTCGAGGCGCAACTTCGCAGTGCGCCGGCCAGTGTTGCCGTAGATGATCTGCAACTGGTCGAGATCACAGTGCGGCAAGCACGCCCAGACCTCTTGGTCTGTTGGCCAACGGCCACCATCGCGCAACTCGTACAGATCGACCAACGCGCCGACCGCAGGGTCAAAAGCACCACCAGTCGCGCGCTGCCACCAACGTGCCTTGCGCAAGTCTTCGAGCAACGCGCCCGACAAGTTCATATAGCTGCCGACGCGCAGGCAGTTGAGTCGCGATAGTTCGGAGTCGTCACGCCACGTCGACAAGCGAGCGTTGACGATTTCCATCGCTTGCAACCCCGCTTCGGAAGCATGCAGCGCCTGCGCGCGCGATGCCGCCGTCACCTGCAGATGCAGATTGGTTGCCATCGCGACGACCATGCGTTCGACGCTTGCCGAGGCCGCGATGGCCACGTCCGCCTCGCTGTGAGACCCCCGCGAGACACACCCAGTCCCCACCGCGGAAGCAGTTATCAGGACACAGATGGTCAGGAAATCTCGCATGTAGGCCTTCACCCTTATCGCTACTGAGACGCGTTCTCAATAGTTAGCGGGGAGATTATTGCTCATTTACTGGCAAGGGAGTGCCCCACAAAGTTCGGCGCGAGGGGCGAATGCCCAGTGCTATAGGGACTTCCGTGCCCGAAGTCGGTGCTGCGAAGGCCCCTGCTGGGTCGACCGCGAACCGAACGGAATCACACATGTCTCGGGTTTGTGCCGAGCAAACCAAAGGTGCTCTGGCACCTATGATCACCGTATGCCTTCGCTCTCGTTCTTGCCGTGGCAACCAAGTGCCTTGCTAGCCCTCGCCCTCTCCCTCACCCCGGCGATCGGTGCCCAGAACCTTCGCACCATCGACACCGTGCCCTACGGCGCGGCACCCGTCGCGTTGCACGGTCAAGATGCCGGCGCCAACTGGGCAAGTGCCTGGCTAGGTGTCGATGCCAACCACCCGGTTGCACTGGGCAGTTGGTGGCAATTCGAAAACGACGTCATCGACGTCGGTCCAATGCAAAGTCACGGCATCAACAACGGCCCCACCTACAGCGTCGATGTGCCATCGGCCATCGCCGCGTGGTCGACGATGTCGCTGTCGTTGGTCGCAGCCAATCAAGACCACGTCGACTTGACCCAACACCTCAGTAAATACGCCGACCTCAACCACGGGACCATTGCCGTTTGGTTGAAGTCCTCAACGGGCAGCGCACTGACGGTGCTCGGCGCGTCGGACAGCTCGGATCCATCGCATGAAATCGCGTTGAGTTTATCAAACGGCAAGCCTTGGTTCGATGTGCGCGGCGACCTGAACTCGTATCAGCAAGTGTTCACCGCGACGACAATCAACGATGGCACGTGGCACCACATGTGTTCCGTATCGGAAGGCAACGGAGTGACGACGCTCTACATCGACGGCGTCGCCGTCGACACGCGACACCAAGGATTCTTCCGCTACGTGTTCGACCTCGACTCGATGTCAATCGGTCGCAACGTCGACTCGGGCGGACCGCAGTGGTACTTCGACGGTTTGATCGATGACCTCGCGATCTGGGCCTCACCATTGACCGCAGCCGATGTTGCGTTGCTGGCGCAGGGTAGCCTGCCACCAGCAGGGTTCGCCGGAACCACAGTGCCAGTCGGGCCGATGGTGGCGACCGGCAACCTAGTGAACTCGGCCCTGCTCAGCAACGGCATCATTCCGGACGGCAATAAGATCGTCAGTGAGACGTCGGCGCGCGCTGGCAGAAGTTTCTCCGATCGCTGGGACTTGACGCAGGCGAGCACCTACTACCTGAGTTGCACGCTGCGCCGAGAAGACAGCAATGCCGCGATTGAGAGCGCGTTGCTCGAGTTCACGGACAGCGGCGCGACGCGCGGCCTATTTGGTTGGGATGGCACCGGCAACTGGGTTGTTGGTGGCGTCGGGGCAACCACTGGCGCTGAGGTCATGCAGGCCAACACCGACTACTTCTGTGTGCTGCGCATCGAATCCGGCGCAATCGATGTGGCGTCTCTGAAGGTATTCGCACCAGGCGCCAACGTGCCGACAGATGACGCCGGTATCACGACGGTAGGCACTGGCGCGAATCAGTGGACAGCACAGTCACCCGGCTACGCTTCCAACGCGGACATGTCCACGTTGTGGCTAACGCCGACTGGCAACAACCGGATCGAACTCGACGAAATCCGGATGGGTTCGAGTTGGGAATCGGTGGTACGACTCGCCTATGGACAGGGCTGCCTCGGTGCAGAAATCCAAGCTACGGGACGCCCGGTGATTGGCTCCGGAACCACGCTGCAACTCAGCAGCGGCACGCCCAACAACATCGCGGTGTTGTTTACCGGGTTCAGCAGTACGACGTCGATGTTTGGGCCCTTGCCGCTCGACGTCGGCCTGATCGGCGCACCGGCAGGCTGCACGCTGCTGCAATCGAACGACGTTAGCATCTTGACGATCGCCGACAACTTGGGCAATTCGTCGTTCCTGTTGCCGCTACCAGCCAACCCGATGCTGCTGGGCGTCGAAGCATTCGCCCAATGGCTTTGCCTCGATCCAAGCCAAACCACGGCGTTGCCGTTTCGCTTATCGAACGCCTACCAGATCCTCATCCAGAACTAATGCGGGTCTCGATTTGGCTGTGCGCGTTAGTGATCGCCGCGATGGGAGGAATCCTGCGTGGCCAGGGGTTACTCGCGGCGAACGGGCAACCGGATGCCGCGCACGCCGATCTCTACGCATGGTATGCAGCATGGCAAGGAGTCAGTTCGCTGATGACTCCCATCGACGGCAGCGCGGTCGTGCGATGGGATGACCTATCAAGCAACCAGCGCGACCTCGTGCGCGCCGACGCAAGCAGTCTGCGCCAACCGACGTTCCGTCTTGGCAAAACACATCGCCCACCAGCCGTCGAGTTCGACGGTAACGACTATCTTTGGTCGAACGACAGCAACGAGTTCGGCACGCTAGCCGGCGCAAAAACGGTGTTCTTCGTGGCACGGGTGCGCTCGGCAGATGGCGGCTACGTATTTGACGGCACGGCCGCCACCAATCGCAACGCGGTTTTCACCGGCCAGACGTCCAGCCTCAACCAGTGGCACACCTACGCGGGAGCGGCAGCGACTGGGCCAAGCGTCGATCACGACGTGTTCCAGGTGCACAGCGTGACGTTTGCCGCAGGCCAACTCGAGCACTTCGTCAACGGCACATCGATCTATGCAGGCCCAAGCGCTATCACGCCATGGGGTGGCCTGACGCTTGGCGCGCGCTACACGCTTGGCAATGCGTTGATCGGCGACATCGCTGAGATGCTGGTTTACTCGCGTGCACTGACGACGAGCGAACAACAGGACATTGAGGGCTATCTACTGGCTCGTTATCCAGTAGTCACACCCCCAACGGAACCAGCGGCGACCGATGTTTTCCTTGGCGGCAACGGCTACCCAGCGTTTCGTATTCCGGCACTACTGCGCACGCAATCCGGGGTGCTGCTAGCGTTCGCCGAAGGCCGGCAAAGCCTCAACGACCACTCTCAGAACGACATGGTGTTGCGACGCAGCACCGATGCCGGTCAGACCTGGAATGCACTGCAGGTATTGCACGACGACGGCACCAACAGCCTCAACAACCCGTGCTGCGTGCAGATTGAATCGGGGCCGAACGCTGGTCGAGTGCTGCTGATGTATCAACGTTTTCCGACCGGCTGCCACACCAACTGCGTCGTGCCAGGCCTGACCGGAAACAACATCTGCCGTTCGTTCCTCATGCACAGTGACGACGACGGATTGACCTGGTCACCAGCTGTTGAGATCACGGCGCAGGTCAAGCGACCGACGCAGGCGAGAGCGGTCGCAAGTGGCCCGGGCATCGGCATCCAAAAACGCCGCGCACCGCACGCTGGCCGCATCCTGTTCCCGTTCAACCAACTCGACACCTCGGGTCACTGGTGGAATTACGCCGTCTTCAGCGATGACGGCGGCGCCACGTGGAACTACGGCACGTTAGTGGATGACACGCAGACTCCCGGCCAAGGTAACGAAGTACAGTTTGTCGAACGCAGCGATGGTTCAGTGCTACTCAACTCGCGCAGCAACGGCGGCACGCGCCATCGCAAGACGGCGGTCAGCGTCAACGGCGGCGCCACCTTCATGCCCATGAGCGAAGATGCGAAGCTCAACGAACCGCAGGTAATGGCGAGCGTGCTGCGCTTCACCGATCCGCTCGACGGCTATCGCAACCGCATCGCCTACGCCGGCCCCAATTCACAGGGCAGCCGCAGCAACGGCACGGTGCATCTGAGCTACGACGACGGTGCCACATGGACCGAATCCAAAATGATCCACGTCGGCTTCTATGCCTACAGCTGCCTCGCACTCGCCGATGAGCATCGGCTCGGGCTGTTGTATGAGGCATCGGGCTACTCGCGCATTGCGTTCACGGCGATGACAGTGGAATGGCTCAGCGATCATCGCGATTGCCTCGGCAACGGCGCGCACGGCAGCCTCTACGGCAGCGGTTGCGCTGGCTCGGGCGGATTCGCCCCAACGCTGAGCACCTACGGCTGCCCAACTCCAGGTGGCGTCGTAACGCTGCAGTTGTCTCAGGGTCTTGGCGCAACACTCGCGACGATAGGCCTTGGCACGGGGGTCGGAACGGCGCCACTTGGCCCATGCACGGTTCACGTGTTACCACTACTCGGCACGTTGCCGTTGTTCGTCATGCACGGCAATGGTGCGGGCAACGGCAGCTTCGACGTGCCGCTCGCACTACCGGCGACGTTGCCACCATCGACGTTGACCGCTCAGGCGTTCTTATTGGATCCCGGTGCCGCGACTGGGTTCACGACTAGCAACGCGACCGAACTGGTAATCTTCTAGCTACGGAGACTCAACCGCCGAAAGATCGGCGTTGTGGCCACAGTCCAGGAACGCAACGAAGCTGACGTCTCTGCCCTCAGCTTCTTCAGGTTCGTGAACGCCAAGGCACGGTTCATCAACAATCGCGGGGCATCGCCACTGCCTGGTAGATCGAACTCGGCAGGTGCGCGTCGACCGATATAGCCAAGCCGAGGCGGGACATGCGCGAATCAACGCAGCGAAGCTTTGCCCTTGGCACGTCAGCGGCGGCGGCGACGTTTGGGCAGATCGACCGAACGGTCTCCTGGCACGTGGTAGAGATCCACGATCCTGGTTTCCGCTTCCCGCGCATGATCGGCGTCGAGCAGCACAGTGGAGCCGCTCGACAACTTGATGACGACATCACCGGTTGCCTTATCGACTCGATTGATGAAGTCGAGCATGTCGACCGGTGGCACGCCATTGACGCTGGCCACACTGTCATTGTGGAACGCTTCGTAGCCGACATTGACCGCATCGGCGAGCACTTGCGCCAGCACGACGACTTCCTGTTGTTCAGGCAAGCGCAACCCGTGGTAGTAACTGTGCAGCAGTTCCTTGGGCGCCTTGTCCCACCAGTGCTCGCCCCAATTGCGTAGGTACTCGGCGGTCAGGCGTTGGAAAACCAAGCCACCGAACAAGAACCACATTGGACGCCGGTCATACTCGGTGCGCGGCACCAACCACTTCATCGGCTGCATCGTCAACGCCACGTTCTTCGACTTGCCGGCGCGCAACACACGCGCCTTGATGACGTCTCCGCAGTGGTAGTCGCCGATCACCGCATCGAACTGGCAACGGTGACGGCCGCGGTAGCGAATCGTGCCGTTGTCGGCGATGCGATGGCCATCGAGTTCCATCAATACATCGCCCTCGGCGAACTTGCCCCAGGCACTCGATCCGTATTGCACAGCCGTCAGCAACACGCCGCTATCACGCGTCTTCATGCCCAGATACTTGCGCAGCGCCGGGTTCTCGAGTGGCTGGGTCGTGATGCCAATGCCGGGAACGTCCGGCAGCTTCTTCTTCTTCACGCCATCGAGAAAGCGACGAATTATCGACGCCGGCACCATCTCGCCAACGTTCTCGGCATCGGGCATCGCCTGGAACGCAATACCAACGATCTTGCCGCGCGCGAACACCGGTCCACCGCTGTTGCCTTCGTTGATCGCGGCGTCAACGGTCACCGCCAACAGATGCCGCTGGCTGTGCTCGTAGCGCTGCACCTCGATGCGCGACACGACGCCTTCGGTAATCGACACCTCTTCGCCGCCGATCGGATAGCCAACCACCTGAACGGCATCGCGCAGCTTCGGCAAGTCCCCGACAACGGATGACTTGATGCCGCGCGCGAACGACTTGTCGACAATCTCAAGCAATGCCAAGTCGCAGTCGTGACTAATAGCCAAGACGCGCGCCGTGACCTTCTTGGGATCGCTCTGCTTCTGAACCTGCACGAAGGTGGCATTGGCCACCACGTGGGCACCCGTCAGGATCCGTCCGGGGCCGACTACGACCCCAGATCCAGTGCTGCCGCGCGGAGCGACGCTCTGCCACGGACACTCATAGTCGGGGTCCTGGTAAGTACTGTAGACGCGAACGACTTGGGGGTAGCTCATGAGCGATCGGGCGGAACACCGTAGCGACCAGGCGCGCGGAAGCGACCCTGGCCAGCCGGATCCAGAGCATCTGTCTCGTTTCGCACTGGCCGACGCATTCGATCTACAGCCTGCAGGGCAACCGACTCCAGCCCCGATGTGATTGGGCGAACAGGCCGCCTGGGCGAACGCCGACAACCTGCAACCGGCCTAGGAACACGGTAAAGGGCCCCGCCCGACCGCATACCACACAGCGGCCCACATCGACGAGTTACGCTTGTGCTAGTAGAATCAGGGTCTTAGCGACTACTCGTTGTCGCACTGGTAACGACCTCAACGGAACCTGACCCGGGCTTGGCACCGTCATAATCGTCGCCCCCCCCAACCACCGCCACAAGCTCATCTCAATGCATCGCCACTCGCCTGCCGCTCTCCTGGCGGTTCTTCTCGTTTCTCCCGCCTTTGCTCAAACGGCCCAACCCGTCGGCAGGATCCATCCAAACGCCCTCCCCATTGGCACGGTCGCCAGCTACGGCGTTCCAATTCTGGACCGCAACACGCTATCCATCGAAGACACGAACCGCGCGGCCAACGGCCAACCGGCCCGCTATGCGGTACCGAATGCCGTCAATATCTCGCCTTTGACGCACGGCACGTGGGAGCAACTCGACGACAACTGGTCCCTGTGGCGCTTGCGCATCAAGTCTCCGGACGCCGAGCACGTCAACCTTGGCTTCACGGCCTTCTTCATGCCGGCCGGTGCCCGTATGCAGGTCTACAGCACCGATTACCGCAGCATCGTGCGGCCGTTCGACAGCACCGACCACCAACCGACCGGCCAGTTCTGGACTCCGGTTGTCATTGGTGCCGGGATCATCTGTGAGGTCTACGTGCAAACCGCACTCAAGCCGCAACTGCTGCTCAACATGAGCCATATTGGTTCCGGCTACCGCTTCTTCGGTGCCGGCGCGACCGCACTCAGTAACAACGACGGCAGTGGCTCGTGCAATGTCGACGTCAACTGCCCGCAGGGCGCTGGTTGGGCGGGTGAGATTTCCGCCTCCGCCGCGATCTCGACCGGCGGTTCGCTGTTCTGCAGCGGCAGCATGATCAACAACACGGCCAACGATGGCCGTAATTTCTTCCTGACGGCCTACCACTGTGGCGTCGGTTCGTCACAGGCTAGCTCGCTGGTCTGCTATTGGAACTACGATGCCGTAACTTGCGGCAGCAACTCCGCGCCGCTGAACCAATTCACGGTCGGCTCGACCCTGCGTGCCGGCTGGAACACGTCGGACTTCACGCTGGTCGAACTCAACAGCACGCCGAACGCAGCCTGGGGCGTCACCTACGCTGGCTGGAACCGCAGCGCCGCGACCGCCTCCTCGGCCGTCGCCATCCACCACCCGAGCGGTGACTCCAAGAAGATCTCGTTCGAGACGGCTCCAGTGCAGTTCACCTCCTACGGCAGCAACTCCCAGAACGCCAACGCCAACCACGTGCGCGTGGTCGACTGGGATACCGGCACGACCGAACCCGGTTCGTCAGGCTCGCCGTTGTTTGACCAAGACCACCGCATCATCGGCCAACTGCACGGCGGCGGTGCCGCTTGTGGCAACAACGCGTCCGACTGGTACGGTCGCCTGCGCACGTCGTGGACCGGCGGCGGCAGCAACTCCAACCGCCTATCAAACTGGCTCGATCCGATCGGCACTGGCCAATTGACGCTCGACACCTCGGGATCCGGCACGTTGGCCACGTCTACCGCGATCGGCAGTGGCTGTGGCGGAACCGCCATCGCATGCGACGAGGCATTCTACGAAACGCCCGGCTTCGACCTTGGCAACTCGTCACTCACGCTCGACTTCGATGGCACGTCCTACTCACTGGTCTCCGGCCAAGGCAGTTGGATTGCGCCGTCGGGTGGCGTCATCTCCCTTGGTGATGATGATGAAGTCGCACAGTCGATTCCGTTCTCGCTACCATACCCGGGCGGCACAGCCAACACCCTGCACGTGTGCTCCAACGGGTTCATCTCGACGGTAAGCAACGGAACTGCATGGACTCCAGATGTTGCCGACCTGCTCGCTGATGCAACGCGCTGGTGCCCCATGTGGCACGATTTGAGCCCCAACCAGGCTGGCAGTGGTGACGTTCACGTTAATGCCAATTCAAGCCGCGTGGTGATCACCTGGAACGGCGTTGAGTACTACAACAGCAACTCGACGGCGACGTTCCAGGCCCAATTCTGGGCCAACGGTGATGTCCACTACATCTACCAATCGGTGGCCTCGGGTGGCAACGCGTATCTCGTTGGCTTCTCGCTAGGCAGCGGTGCAGCCAACCCAGGCAGCATGGATATCTCAGCCAACCTGAACGGCAGCGTTTCGGTCTGCAACGGCGCGTCAGGCACACCGCACGTCACGCTCAACTCAACAGCGCGTCCGGTTCTCGGCTCGACCATCACCCTGCTCACGACCAATGTCCCCACCGGGACGGTCGCGGCCTTGTCGATCCTGTCGCTTAACCCAATCATCGGCGGGATCGACTTGACCTTCCTCGGCATGCCTGGTTGCCGTGCCTACCAACAATTGACGGTGGCAACTTCGATTCCAGTCATCGGTGGCACTGGCTTCACGCCGCTCACGGTCCCGAACACTGTCACCTTGGTCGGCTCGAAGGTGTTCAACCAGTCGGCTGTCTTAGCGCTGAACATCAACGCAGCCAACATAGTCACCTCGAATGGTCTCGAGTTGTCGATCGGTGACGTCTAGACAACTCGACCGCCAAGCTCCCCGCTAAGGCGGAACTCGAGTTTGTTGGTACTGTGCCAAGCACAGTACCAACATGCTGACCGCGAACGGCGTCGAGCTGTTCTTCGGCACGCTTTAGTCGCGACGAAGAGCGATGGCCTAGCCACAATGGCGAAGTCATCGCCGCCCGCTCCCTGTATTGGGAGCCCCACAGCGTGGTCAAACTTCGCCACGGGAGCCTGCAGGTCGCAACAAACACGACCGCGGCGCGGCAACTGCCAAGCAACGCGAGCACGCATGGCAACGCCGCAAGGACGAAACCGGCTTACAAGAACCAGTCGCGCTGTTCAGGACCCGGCGCAACCTCTGGCAGGTCAGCGCTGGCGTTGACGAGTTCTTCCAGCCACCAGTTCGTGCTGTTGTAAAGGCACGTCACTTCGCCGCACTCGACACTCGCATCAAACGTATCGAGCAAGCGAGTGGTCTTGTGCTGAGCGGCTGGCGGCACGGCCCAGACATCCTTGTCGCCGAGCATCGCCTTCTGCACGCCGCGGTGCGCTGGGCAGTTGTAGGTGCCCAGTGGCGTAACTACCTGGCGCAGCATCTGCATGTGGCACACCTTTGGCTGCTTGGTGTAGTCCTGCCAAGTGCCACTCATCAACACGCGCAGGTTGGTGCTCGCCAAGACGCGGAAGTCGTCGCGAACCGATGCTCGCGCTTCTTCGAGGTTGGCCTGGATGCGCGACACAACCGCCTGCAGTTCGGCCTCCGTCTTGTTGGGATCCATAACCTCGGCGCCATCCTCTTGCCGTTCGAGGAACGGTTTGAAGGAGATGTAGTCGAACAACGCATCAGAGGCGCGCTTACTCGCCAAGACCATCTCGTGGATGTTCTCGACAATCTTCACTTCGCCACGACTGCCACCAACCCACGTGATAACGAACGAGAAGCCCATCTGTAGATCGGGGTTCGCGGCCTTGATCTTCGGAGTCCAACTGCAAATCTCATCGAGCGTCAGCGACTTCTTCGCCGGGTGATGCATGCGCTGGAACACGTCGTCACTGCCCGAATCGAGCGAATAGCGCACCCAGTCACCCTTAGTGAAGTGCGGTGCAGCTTGCAAGATGCGGTCACCGCGACTGCCGTTAGTGACGACCGACACCGACAGGTCGAGCTTCTTCAAGAACGCAACGAAGTTGACGAAGCCGGGGTAGAGCGTCGGCTCGCCGCCGCCGATCAAGATCACGCTGCGCAGACCACGTTCGGCCATGCGTTCGATCGACACGCGAAGCTGTTCGTCCTCGTGCTTTTCCTTGCCGTTAAGGATGTCCCAATCGATGCAGTGGTCGCACGCGAAGTTGCACGCCGTGGTCAGGTCGAGGTTGATCGAGAGCGGCGCGAGGTCCGGCATCTCCGGCAACTGCTTGCCTTCCGCCTGCGCCTTGCGCAGCGCGCGCTGCCACTTCACGTAGTCGACAACCTTCGGCCACATGCTCGGCTGCTGCAGCTTGCCGGCGAAGTCGTGGACACGCTCGACCTGCTTACTTCCCTGCTGAGCGGCATCCTGCTCACAGTTGGGCAAGGACACTGGCGTAGAACCGGATCCGGAGGGCGATGGCGTCGAAGGCGTTGATTCGTTCACTTGGCTTAGCTCTTAGGTTTGCGAGAAAATCATACACGAGCAGGCCCAGCGGATCCTGAACCTTCACGACCCGTCCGTCCTCACTGGCGAATGAGATCGCGTAGTCCTCACCCAGTTGGCGGTCAATGCGCACGCCATTGACCGCCAACCACGCCGGACGCGGCTGTTGGGGACAACATTCCAGGTGCAATTCCACAGCGATGTTACCGATGCCACCGACGACTTCGAACCGGACGACGTTCTTACGAGCCGTCGGTGAAGCATCGCTTTGCACAACCGAGCGCAACTCGGCATCTGCCGGCAACGGCACCAGAGCCTGTAGCAAACTGAGCACATGGGATAGCGAATCCTCAACCATGACGCGCCCAGGGTCTGCTGGCGACAGCCGCATGGTCAGCGAACGCACGGGCTGTTCGCGCAGACCCGGATGCAGCGCGTCGAACCCCGACAGCACGTAGGGCCACTGGCAGTTCTCAGCCAACAGCAGTCCCGCCTCACGAAAGGCCTCGACCCGTTGCAAGCCAAGCGCAACATCGGCGACTGGCACGAACGGCTTCTCACACAAGCAAGCGACCCCGGCAGCCAAGGCAGCATCGAGTCCGGACAGGTGACCTTCGACCGGGCAGGCGACCACCAATGCCTCGACGCTTTTGGCGAGTTCCACCGGGTTGGCGTAGGCCGAAACGTCGTGCCCCAATTGTTTCGACATCGCCACAGCCGCATTACGGGTGCGCGTGTGGTCGCGACCGGCGATTCCGGTGATGCGAGCACCGGACTTTTCAAACCAACGCGCCAGGAAGGGACCGAGACCATGCCTCGACCGACCGGCACCTAGGATGCCTACCGCAGGAGCGGTTTTTTCGAAGTTCACTGTCTGCCTCACTCGTGCTCACCAATTCTCAGAATTTTTCGCAGAACCGCGTGACGCTCGCACCGCCCGTAGCGGTTGGCCCGATGCTTGCCATCGCAAGCATGACAATGGCCAATTGTCAGAGATTGCTGCAACCAAAACGCACGCAAACAACAAAGACATCACTGGTTGGAAAATGTCGCGACCGAAGGCGCCACCTCCTCGAAGGGGCGGCGATGCGACAGTGTGACGTTCTTCATGCGCCACTCGCTAGCTTCGCGAACAACACACCGCCAAGCTTACAGCATGGCTTACCGCACCCTCGCCGTGCTGCTGACGCTAGCAACGTCCGCCTTCTTTCCGGCAACTGCCCAGCAATCCGTTGGTCCGCGACTGCTGACCAATCGCGAAGCCGGCAAACAACTGCTGAAACTGCCCAAGGAAGAACACTCGTTCGAGTTCATCGTGTTCGGCGACCGCACCGGCGGACCTGCCGAAGGCATCAAGGTGCTCGACCAAGCCGTGGTTGACACCAATCTGCTCGACCCGGATCTGGTCATGACCGTTGGCGACCTTATCAATGGCTACAACGCGACCGAGCAATGGCTGGAGCAGGCAGAAGAGTTCAAAGCCTCAATGAGCAAACTGCGGATGCCGTGGTTCCCGGTCGCGGGTAATCACGACATCTACTGGCGCGGCAAGGGCCGGCCAACCGGCGAACACGAGGGCAACTACGAGACGGTGTTTGGCCCGCTCTGGTACGCCGTGCAACACAAGCAGTGTTGGTTCATCGTGCTGTATTCCGACGAAGGCGATCCCAAAACCGGCGAGAAGAACTTCAGCAAACCCGAGTGCCAACGCATCAGCCAAGAGCAACTGGATTGGCTATCGGCGACTCTCAAACAGGCGAGCGATGCGCCACATGTATTTGTGTTTCTCCACCACCCACGCTGGCTAAAGCGCTACGGCGAAGACTGGCCAAAGGTGCACAAGATGCTCGCCGCCAATGGCAACGTGCGCGCGGTGTTTGCCGGTCACATCCATCACATGCGCTATGGCGGCGCCCCCGACGACATCGAGTACTACACCGTCGCATCGGTTGGCGCACACTTGGGACTCGATGCGCCCCAAGCTGGCTTCCTGCATCAATACCACGTCGTGACGGTGCGCCCCGAAGGCATCAAGGTTGCCGCCGTTCCGGTTGGCACGGTGATCGACCCCAAGAGCATCCCCGACGCGCTCGTCGACGACGTGTTGGCAATTCATCGCGGCTTGCGCATCAAGACTAGTATGGTCGTCCCCGCTGGCAATGATGCCGCCGTCGATGTCGATGGCACGGTCGACGCCGTCATCACCTTGAGTTGCCACAATCCGGGTTCGCGCGCCATCGAACTCGAGTTGATTCCACAAGAAGGCGAGCCGTGGACGTACGGGCCGGACCACCAGCATGTCATCGTCGCGCCCAACAGCGATGGCTTCACCACGTTCTTACTGCATCGCACAGCGACGCAGGAACCGTTCACGCTGCCGACACTCGAAGTCCTCTGCGACTACCTGGCCGTCGACCGACGCGTCGCCATTCCATCCCGCCAAGTAACGATCGAGCTACCGCCGCCAAGTAATCTGGGCAGCGCCGATCAAGAACACAACGGCGTGCTCGTGCTCGACGGCAAAGGTTGCCTGAAGATCACCGATGAACAGATCCAACTGCCAGACGGTCCGATCACGCTCGAGTGCTGGCTGCGCGGCGACAACTTCACCGGCCGCCGGGGCCTTGTCACCAAGACGGAGATGAGCGACTACGGGCTGTTCTGCAGCGATGGCACAATCGACTTCTCGGTCTTGCTCGGCGACCGCTACGCATCGGCATCCGCCACTGGCGCAGTGCTTCGCCCCGGCACGTGGCATCACGTCGCCGGCGTCTTCGACGGCAAGCAGGTGCGCGTCTACGTCGACGGCAAACTCGTCGCGTCGCAACCAGGCAAGGGCCGCCGCCGCACCAACCAACTACCGTTGTTCCTCGGCGCCGACACCGACAAGAACGGTGGACCAACGTCACACTTCGCCGGTTTGATCGACGAGGTCCGCCTGTCGAAGGTCGCCCGCTACGTCGGCGACTCGTTCGTTCCACCGGCCAAGCACATTCCCGATGAGGACACCGTGCTGCTGATTCCGTGCGACCGCGACTTCGGTCCGTGGACAATCGATCGATCCAAACAACACTCGCATCCGCGCCGCATCGGCAGCGCCCACTGCACCGTTTCGGACCGCAAGTAACGAAGGATCCCTCGCAGCGGCGCAAGTTGACGCCAACATGTGGATGATCCACACTGCACATCGCAGGCACGCATTCAGGTGCATGGACGGCATCAGGGCCGCCTCTCCGCAAGCGATTGTGGCACGCTGCCAACCAGGCAATAACACACGCCGCAATACACACCATTGACTCACACGCCCACCTGACGTCGAGTCGCAGCCGTGCTGTTCCGCTTCAGCCTCTACGGGTTCCTCAAGAACCAACGGTACTTTGAGCCGTTCCTGATCCTCGCGTTCGTCGAGAAGGGCATGTCGTTCTTCGCGATCGGCGCGCTCATCGCCTGCCGAGAGATCGCGACGAACGTGCTGGAGATCCCGTCGGGGTCGATCGCGGATCTGCTGGGCCGGCGGCGGTCGATGCTGCTGTCGTTCGGCGCGTATCTGTGTAGCTTCGTCGTGTTCTGGTTGGCGGACGAGCAGTGGCTCTTGTGGCCGGCGATGTTCTTGTTCGCGATCGGCGAAGCGTTCCGCACCGGCACCCACAAGTCGATGATCTTCGAGTGGTTGCGGCGCGAAGGGCGCAGTGACGAGAAGACCAAGATCTACGGACACACACGCTCCTGGAGCAAGTTCGGGTCGGCAGCATCGGTGGTGATCGGTGCCGGGTTGGTGTTCTGGCTCGACAGCTACGCGGCGGTGTTCTTGCTCTCCGCGGTGCCAACGGCGCTCAACCTGATCAACCTCGGCAGCTACCCGAAGTATCTCGACGGCGAACCGGTGGCGGCCGTCGGTTGGCGGAAAGTGTGGCAACACAGCCGCTCAGCCATCGTCGAAGCGGTGCAAAAACCACAACTGCGCCGGTTGATGACCGAGTCGATGAGCTTCGAAGGCGTGTTCCATGCCAGCAAGGACTACCTGCAACCGCTGTTGGCGGCGGCGGCAACGGCGTGGTTCGCCGTGCAGTTGGACACAGAGCCAAGTGTGACGAGTGGCTGGTCCGAACTGCAGCGAACGACGTTACTGATCGCGCCGGTCTACCTGTGCCTGCACCTACTGTCGGCAATTGCAAGTCGGCGGGCGCACCGGCTGGTCACGGCAGTCGGCGGCGAGGAGTCTCGGGCCGCGCGACTCCTATGGAGCCTGACCGCAGGGTTATTCGTTGGCCTGCTGGTCGGCGAACTGACGCAAATAGTCGCCGTCTCGATCGCCGCGTTTGTCTTACTGCACGTCGTACAGAACCTGTGGCGGCCGATCCTGATCAGCCGCATCGATCTAGCAACCGACAATGCGAACTCAGCAGTAACGCTGTCCGTCGAAAGCCAGGCCAGGCGCATGGCGACCATCGTATTGGCGCCCCTGTTTGGCTTCGCGATCGATGCGACGAGCCGCGGAGATGCAAACCAGGCAGGCATCTACTGGCCGATCGCCGTCGTCGGCGCGACGATCGCAATTCTGATGCGCCTAACGGCAAGCAGGGCCGCAACGCCGGCGTGACTCTCGAAGGTTGCGGGCCGCAGGTTCTTACAGGAATGGCGGGAGATAGCGACGCAAGTGCGGTAACAAGGGCACATGGCATCGAGTACTGCAACCGAACGCTCCCCAACGAAGACTGACACCTCGGAGCGAGTGACCCATGAGGCCCCAGCGAAACGTCCGGCGGCCAAGAAGGCTCCTGTCGCCAAGAAGAGCCCAGTTGCCAAGAAGGCCCCACCGGTGAAGAAGGCACGGGCGGCAAAGAAGGCACTGACGGCACGAACCGCCGACAAGCACATCCTCTACCAGATGTCTGTGCAAGCGCCAGCGGCCGACTCGAGGGCCTACGCGCGCTGGTTCAAGAAATACACCGGTCGCGACCTGCGCGCGTGGCGCGAAGACTTCTGCGGCACCTCGGTGCTGTCGTGTCACCACCTGTTGAACCACAAGGACAACACCGCTGTTGGCGTCGACTTCCACCGCCCGACGCTCGACTGGGGCATCAAGAACAACGTCAACGAGTTGCTCGACGACGAGCAGAAGAAGCGCCTGACGCTGATCGAGAGCGACGTGCTCAAAGTCACGGCGCCTAAGGTCGACTGCGTGCTGGCGCTGAACTTCAGCTACCAGGTCTTCAACACCCGCCAGACGCTCGGCAAGTACTTCAAGCAGGTCTACAAGTCGCTAAAGCCAGGCGGCGTGTTCTACCTTGATGCGCTCGGCGGCCCGGATGTGATGCAGGCAAAAACCGACCGCACCAAGCACAAGGGCTTCACCTACCATTGGGAGCAGCGCAGTTTCGACCCGATCAGCCACCGCTTCGTCTGCGCGATCCACTTCTCGTTCCCAGACGGCACGATGAAGAAGAACGCGTTCATCTACGACTGGCGCATGTGGACGCTGCCCGAACTGCTCGAATTAATGGTCGAGGCAGGCTTTGACGATGCGCACGTCATGTGGGAAGGCACGGATAAGGAGACCATGAGCGGCAACGGCATCTTCCGGCGCAAGGATGTCGGCGACATGGACGAGGCCTGGATCAGCATGGTCGTCGGCCGGAAGAAGTAGCCGCAGCAGAGTTCTTCGGCACGCCAAACCCCGGCGCTACCGCTGGTTGGCGCGAGTATGCCGCGCGGATGTGGCTGCGGGGTATTGCGCATTTGGGGCATTCCCCGACAATGCTCGCCCCAAATCGTGGCTCGGCAATGACTCATTTGCCGATGGGAATCCAGCCACCTAGCACCCTGCCCACAATGAAAGAACTCGTCATCCTCGGCGCCGGCAAGATCGGTCGCATGGTCTGCCACTTCATGTCCCACGCAAAGGACGAATCGGCCCCCACCTACTCCGTTCGTATTGGCGATGCAGCGCAAGGCGCGATCGACCACATCAAGAAGGAGTTCCCGGATGTAGATGGCCAAGTCGTCGACTTCAGCGACGCGGCAAGTGTCGAGGCAATCCTCAAGGGTGCCTGGGCCGTCATCAGCTGTGCGCCGTTCCACTGCAACCCGGTGATCGCCGAGCGCTCGAAAGCCCTCGGCGTGCACTACTTTGACCTGACCGAAGACGTCGAAGTCACCAACCAGGTCAAGGAACTCGCCAAGGGTGCAAAGACCCTGTTCGCGCCGCAGTGCGGTCTCGCGCCGGGCTTCATCACGATCACGGCCAACCACCTGATGCAGTCGATGACCGAAGTGTCCGATCTGCATCTGCGTGTCGGTGCACTGCCGCGCTACCCGTCCAACCGCCTCAAGTACAACCTGACGTGGAGCACGGCGGGCCTGATCAATGAGTATTGCCAACCATGCGAGTCGGTTGAGAACGGCGAACTGACGACCGTTCCGCCAATGGAGCAGCTCGAGCACATGACGATCGACGGCGTCGAATACGAAGCCTTCAACACGTCGGGCGGCCTCGGCACGCTCGCGATCACGCTCAAGGACAAGGTCAAGAACGTCAACTACAAGACGATGCGCTACCCGGGCCACTGCGAGCTGATGAAGTTCTTGCTGCAGGACCTACATATGCAGGAAGACCAAGAAGGCCTCGGTCGCATGTTCGAGAAGTCGCTGCCGGCAACCTTCCAAGATCAGATCGTGATCTTCGTCAGCGCGACGGGCCAATACCGCGGCCGCCTCGCCGAGCGCACCTACGCCAAGACGATCTACCACGAAGAGATCGACGGCAAGAACTGGAGTGGCATCCAGATCACAACAGCCGCCGGGATCACGGCGATCGTCGACATGCTGGCCAACGGCGAACTGCCCGATAACGGCTTGTTGAAGATGGAAGATGTCGACTACGACAAGTTCCTCGCCAACCGCTTCGGCAAGTACTACGCCTAAGCCCCAAATCAGCTAGCGCCAGCGGACCGGCGGGGCCATCATCCTGGGCCCATGCCGAAGTTCCCTCTGCTGTGCGCAATGATGTTCCTCCAGTTCTTCGTCTGGGGAAGTTGGTACGTAACAGCCGGCACCTTCGTGGGACCAATGGGCTGGGACCAAAGCACGACCGGCTGGATCTACTCCGCCGGTCCGATCGCCGCGATGATCACGCCCCTGTTCTTGGGACTGATCGCGGACCGCTTCTTCGCCTCCCAGCGAGTTCTAGCGGTCATGCACGCACTCGGCGCCATCGTCATGCTGGTGCTCGTGCCGGGCGCCATCGAGACCAAGGACGCGAACTCGTTCGAATGGTATGTGCTGATCTACATGCTGTGCTACATGCCCACGCTCGGGCTATCGAACACCATCGCATTCACGCACATCGAGAACCCCGAGAAGCAGTTCCCGATCGCGCGCGTGTTTGGCACCCTAGGTTGGATCGCCGCCGTGACTCTGGTCAGCAAGGGACTGCAGGCAGACACCCTGCCAATCATGTTCCAGGTGGCCGGCTACAGTTCGGTCGCGATGGCGTTTCTAAGTTGGGTTCTGCCGCACACGCCGCCACCGTTGGCTGGCAAGAAGGTAAGCATCGCAGAGACGTTGGGACTCGGCGCGCTCGTAATGCTGAAGCGCCCGGCGTTCGCAGTATTCATGCTGTGCTCGTTCCTAATCTGCATCCCGCTCGCCGGCTACTACAGCTACGGCAACCAATTCGCCGCGACGGTCTGGCCTGAAGCCGGCTTCTACATGTCGTTTGGCCAATGGGCCGAGGTGGGCTTCATGCTGATCATGCCGCTCTGCTTCCGACGCCTCGGGGTCAAGAAGATGCTCGCGATCGGCATGGCGGCCTGGGTCGTGCGCTACGGACTTTGGAGCTTCGGGGCACCGGACTCGATCGCCTGGATGGTGCTCGGCGGCATCCTGCTGCACGGCATCTGCTACGACTTCTTCTTCGTCACTGGCCAGATCTACGTCGACCAGCAAGCGCGTCCCGAGATTCGCGGTCAGGCGCAGAGCTTCCTGGTCATCATGACGCAAGGCGTCGGCATGTTCCTCGGCGCCCAGATCGTGACCGGCATCGTCGAAAGCAACACTGTCGACACGGTCCCGGACTGGAGCCAAATCTGGTTCTGGCCAGGTGTCGGTGCCGCAGCCATCCTGCTGCTGTTCCTGGTTGCCTTTCGCGAGTCGCGCAAGGCTGCTTGATCGCGTCACCCGAACAGCCCACGGAACTGCCCGGCCATAATAGCGCCAGGCGTTGGCAGCCAACGCCGGGCTAAGCCGGGCACCCTTCTGCTATGCCCATGCCAGTATTGGCCTGGCCGCTACTGGATCGTGAACTGTAGGCCGTTGCTGAACACCAGCGGCAGCGGGGTGCCGATCGCCAGATCCAACATCGCGAACTGCGAACCGATGACCGTGCCACTCAACAGAGGGTTCGCCGGGATGGCAAACGGGAAGACGCAGTGCCCCGCGAATCCAGGTCCGGCTGGAAACTGGTTGGATCCCTCGTCGCCCGTTCCGGTGGCCACCGTAAACGTCGCCAAGGCATCCGTGACCAGTGAGCAACCCGGCGCGCCCGGCACCGGCAGGCCGACGAAGCCCGGGTTCGTGCCCAAGATCACCAAGCCGATCGTCCCCGGCAGGAACCCTGAGGCTTCGAGTTGGAAGTCGCTGTTGCCGACCGTCGGCTCGTAGTTCGTCATCATGCCCGGCAGCGAACCGGTCGAGGCCGGACAACCAAAGCCAACCGGCACCACCGCAGCACTGTCGAGTTGCGTGCAGTAGCCACGCCACTTCGGCGCCGTAGACGTCGGCTGGGTCAACCAACTGTTGCCCGAACGCTTCACGTAGGTTGCGGTAATGCCACCTGGCTCGATCGGCAATTCGCTGCCACCCGGCTCAATCCAAACGAACCAATAGGTCTGGCCCGACAACAACGGGATCGGTGCATCGAAGTTGGCGCCGTGCCACTCAAGGCCGAGCGACGGGTCGACTTCAAACGTGCCGCTGCCAAGCCGTTGCCCCGGCTGGAAGATGAAGTTCGTGTCCCAGATCTCCAGCGTCATGAAGCCGCGGTTCGTCAAGAACTGGTTCTCGGTGAAGACCTCAGCCGAGAACAGCACCAACGTCTGGGTTGGCGTGAACTGCCAGCCATGACCATTGGGACCGGCAAACGAGAAAGAGGAGATCGCCCCCGTCGTGCTGTTGTTGGCATCGTTGGCAGAAATGCATGGCTGCGTCTGCGCCGTCATCGCCGTTGCGAAAATGGCCATACCTAATGCGCCAGTGGCAAAGCGTGTGTTCATCGGAGATCTAGTGGTGAGAGGTTGCAGTTATCAGCGAGACGCACAGTCTCCCCGAACACCCACCGCTTGTGCTAAATCTCCGCGTGTCGTCTTGGTAACCAAATCACCATGACTGCGGACAGCAATGCGCAGACGATGCCGACCCACAGGGCCGGCGCAAACGACCCGGTCTTCTGGAAGACTTCACCCATATTACCCTTCACCGGCAAAACAAAGCCGCGCGCCAACGCGTAGCAGAGGGCCGCGGCCGTGGCGCGCAACGCGGCAGGATAATACTGCCCGAACAAGGCCCCGAAACACGACCAAGTCCCCGCGCCGAGTCCCATCGCCGCAATCGCGATCGTGAACGACGCGAAGTTGTCCTGCAGCGAATCCAACTGCCCAAGCACCAAGGCCTGCCCACCGGCGAACACCAAGCAGAACGCGACGAAAACCTTGATGCGCCCGAGTCGCGCCGCCAGGAATCCGAACAACACATCGGCGACCACGTGAACGGCGTTCACCTGAATCTGAAACCAACCGACGTCGGCCGTCGACACGTGATGCATCTGCATCAACGCACTTGGCAACTCCGCGTAAACACACCAGAAGCCAACCATGTGCAGCGACAGAATGCTCAACAACACAAGCGTGGTGCGGCGATAGGCCGGCGCGAGCAGTGCGCGTACGGGCATGGCCGCCTCTCGCTGCACGGCGCGATCAGGTCCAGGCATCGCCCATCGCCCCGCCAACGCCAGCACGCCCAAGACACTCGAGCCATAAAAAACCGCGCGCCAACCAACATCGGGTAGCGGCGCGAGGAAGCATGCAACCGCAGCAGCCAGCGCCATCGCAACCGGACTGCCAGCCTGCAAGATGCCATGCACCTTGTCCCGCTGCTTGCCAGACCAGTAGTCCGAGACCACGGCGTGCCCGATCCCCCATTCACCACCGACGCCAAGGCCAGTGATGAAGCGGGCGACGAACAGCGACCAATAGCCCTCCGCCATGCCGGTCAACGCGGCACCGATCGAGAACGTAACGATGCTCCAGATCATCGCCGAACGACGACCCACGAGATCCGCGACGCGGCCAAACACGAAGCCGCCAACGGCTGTCGCCAGCAAAGACCAGCCTTCGATCCATGATAAATCGGGCCACAAGTCGAGACCGAGATCCGCGGCGATGCTGCGCTTCGAAAAGCTGAACAGGATCAGGTCGTAGAAGTCGAAAACCCAACCGAGCCAGCAAAACAGCAGAACGCGGCCGCGGCCATTACTGAGCAGTTGATCACGCATTACGCGAGGTCACCCGGCCCAGGGATCATCAGAGCGAGGAAAGTGCACATGGTGCGAGCCAACAGCTTACCGATCTGACCCCGTCTGCTATCGTCTTCGCCCCATGTTCGTGCCCCAGCGCCACAAGACCGTCTCAGTTCCGGTCGGTCCCGTCCAGGTTGGCAGTTGCCATCAGGTCGTCGTGCAATCGATGACCAACACCGATACCGCCAACGCCGAGAGTACCGCTGTGCAAGTCGCGGAGCTCTACAACGCCGGTAGCGAACTCGTGCGCATCACGGTCAACACCCAGGAAGCGGCGGCAGCCGTCCCCGAGATCCAACGGCGTTTGCACGACCTCGGCCTCGACGTGCCGATGATCGGGGACTTCCACTACAATGGCCACGTCCTGCTGAAAAAGTACCCGGAGTGCGCCGAGATCCTCGCCAAGTATCGGATCAACCCCGGCAACGTCGGCAAGGGTGCCAACCACGACAAGAACTTTGCGACGATGGTGCAGTGCGCCGTCGACCACAAGAAGCCGGTGCGCATCGGCGTCAACGCCGGCTCGCTCGATCAGGATCTACTCAACGATCTGATGGAGACCAACGCAAAGTCTTCGATCAAGCAGGATGCCCAGACGGTGTTCCTCGAGGCGATGGTGCAGAGCGCGGTTCGCTCGGCGCATGCGGCGGAAGAACTTGGACTGAAGCGCGAGCAGATCATCCTCAGTTGCAAGATCAGCAAGGTGCAAGAACTGGTACGCGTCTACCGCGCGCTCGCCGATCGCACCGACCACGCGTTGCACCTCGGGCTGACCGAAGCAGGCATGGGCAGCAAGGGCATCGTCAGTTCCACGGCCGGCCTTTCGATTCTGCTACAGGAAGGTATCGGTGACACCATTCGCGTTTCGCTGACTCCCGAACCAGGCGGTGCGCGCACGCAAGAGGTCCGCATCGCACAACAGATTCTGCAGTCGATGGACATCCGCCCGTTCTTGCCGCAGGTCACCGCGTGCCCCGGTTGCGGCCGCACGACGTCGAGCTACTTTCAGGTGCTCAGCCAGGAAGTCGAACAGTTCTTGATCGCGCGTATGCCGGAGTGGAAGAAGGAGAAGCCACACGTGGCCAACCTGCAGGTTGCCGTGATGGGCTGCGTCGTCAACGGACCTGGCGAAAGCAAGGCCGCGCATATCGGCATCTCGCTGCCGGGCACCGGCGAATCGCCGCGCGCGCCACTCTACGAAGACGGCGAACAAGTCGGCACGCTCGAAGGGCCAACGCTGTCAAAGGACTTCCTCGAGCGCATCGAAGCCTATGTAGCTCGCATGGAGTAGTTCGCGCCTTGCCCTACGATCCACATAAGCACGGCCCGAAGCGCATCGTGGGTCCCGGCTTTCACGAGCAAGTGCACCAACTCGTGCACACGGTGCCGGAAGGATCGATCACAACCTACGGCGACCTTGGCGCGGCACTAGGCAACAAGAACGTCGCGCGCCACGTCGGCTATGCGATGGCGGCACTACCCGAGGGTCATGAAGTGCCGTGGTGGCGGGTCGTGGCTGCTGGCGGCCGGCTATCGCAGTTGCCGGGCGCAGCCGAACGACAGGCAGCGCACCTGATGGCAGAAGGTATTGAGGTGCGCAACCTGCGCGTGCGCCACTTTACCGAGCGGCGCCATGTGTTTGCTGCGTCTGCTGATTAGCCCGCAAGGCGAGGTGCGTTAGCCGTCGGTCTGGTCCGAGATATAGACCTTGCTCGGCCACCGCCACAACCCGAACAGGATGCTCGTCTCTTCCCTGTAGCGCCAACCGTAGGGCACCCGAACGTCATCACGCTCATAGCGGTAGAGCCCCCAGAGGTAAGACTGCTCGATGTTGCGTTCGTAAAGTTCCTGCTTCTCGTCGTAGTGGAACGCGTCCCCGTCGGCAAACATGAGCAGCGGACCGAAGGCGTCCAGTTCGGCGTAGGTCGTGCCACTCGGCAGCGGCGGATTGCTGACGTTGTAGCCCTCGAAACTCATCGACAGCAACGGATACCAGGCGAAGTCGCCGAGGCCACCAGTGACCTTCTTTGCCAGCTGCTCCTGGCGCATCTTCTCGAGCGCTTGCACGTCGGGGGCGCCATTGCGATCGGCGAAGGTGTGACTGCGCATCACGCAAGATGTCATGGACAGCACGAGAATAACGATGGCAAGTGATGTGAACTTCATACTCTTGGAAGTCTAAAAATCTGGATTTCAACATCCGAGAGCGAGATCCCGAACACACCGTTGCGAAGTAATCCCGGAGACCAACACTAGCCAAGAACTCAAGGATTTAGCTCCCGCAAAATTACGGGGAATGCGAAACCCTGCGTGCCGCGAATCTGCCGAGCTCCCGAGGCGGTCGGAGCGGCCGTAAAGGTGCTGGCGGCGCTGCCTTTAGTCGCGCCTCGCGAGACGCACCGTCGCAAGCATCTATTCACCGCCAAGCCACGTGCCCACCAACAACAGTCTGAAGCAGCAACCCGAATGCGGTAAGCGTTGGAAATGACCGCCGGTGCGACCACGCTGTCCGTGGCAAGCGACCAGTGACGCTACTGAGCGGATGAATTGGGCCCGAATCCAGGGCGTGAAGGCCTTTGCCTGTCGACCTGAAGCACTACCTGCCGCACCAAAAGAAGGCGACCGATTCCCGCTTGCGAGCCGGCCTACTCAGCTCCGGTGGCGGCCAGTGTCCCGCGCGAACGTCCCAAAGGCGCGATTTCCACCCAGGAACCCGACCGGACCTGGGCCCCGCCTGTGGCATCGCCGCCCACGGTGTTCTACTTTGATCGACCCAGCGGAGCCATCCCAGCGCCCCGACCGAAGCCCAGCCATGATGTCCGCCACCAAGCCCGATTTCGCCCTGATCAACAAGGTCGCGCGCCGCGCATTCGCCCACATGGTGGCGATGATTCACGTCGCCAACCATCGCGACGACGAGTTAAAGACCGACCCCAAGGTTGGCGGCCACCCCGCCGCGTGTGCATCGAGCCTCGACTTCATGTCGGCGCTGCACCTCGCCGTGCGCGAACCGGGTGACTTCATCTGCTGCAAGCCGCACTCGTCGCCGATCGACCACTCGCTGCACCACGCGATGGGCATGTTCCGCCATCCCGACGGCAAGTGGTTTAAAGAAGAGGAAGCCGAAGCGGTCATGCATCGACTGCGCAGCTTCTCGCACGACGGCAAGCCGGTCTTCCAGAGCTACCACGCCGAGGCCGACCCGGACAGCTGGCACTTCTTGCCGTCGGGATCGGTTGGTATTCCGCCGGTCGTCGCGGTCTACCAGGCACTCGCCTACCGCTACGCGCAACAGCACGGCTGGGACATCGACGAGCCGCACTTCTGGTGCATGATGGGCGATAGCGAGTTCCGCGAAGGCTCGCTACTCGAAGTGCTGCCCGAAGTCGCCGAACGCGAACTGGGCAACGTCACGTGGATCGTTGACTACAACCGTCAGAACCTCGACGGCACCCGCATCCCGAACAACCGCGGTTTGCAAGGCACCGATGCTGACCGCATCGAAGGCACCGCGATCGCCAACGGTTGGGAAGTCATTCAGCTTCGTCACGGCAAGTTCCGCGAATCGGTGTTCGCGAAGAAGGGCGGCGATGCGCTGCGCAAGGTGATCGAAGACGGCCTGACGGATTACCACTACCAGGCCCTGCTTTGGAAGCGCGATGCGAACTTGATGCGCGAAGCGATTATCGCCAAGGACAAGTCGACCAAGAAGCTGCTCGATTCGTTGGGCGATGACGACGTCATCAAGCTCTACTTCGACACCGGAGGTCACGACTACGAGGCGATCGTCGAGGCGTTCGAAGCTTCGAAGGTCAACAAGCTGCGTCCGACGCTGATCGTCGCACACACGATCAAGGGCCGTGGCCTCGAGTGCGTCGCCGCCAACGGCAACCACTCCGCGATGCCGAGCGAGAAGGAGGTCGTCGCGATCCTCGAAGAGCATGGATTGTCGCTGGATCGCCCATTCGAGCGTCTGGACGCAAACAGCGAAGAGGCCAAGTTTGCGATGCAACGCGGTGCGGGACTCCGCCTCGGCATCGAAGCGCTTGAGGCGCAAGCCGACGCCAACCGCCAGCGCATCGTAGACCAGATTGAAGAACACGGCGGCCTGCCGGATGCACTCAACATCAATCTGAAGCTCTCGCCCATCACGCACACACAATGGATGTGGGGTCAGCTCGCCTCCAAACTGGTACGCATCGGCGTCTATGACGAACTGCGTAAGGGCGGCCACGAGAAGAAGGCCGGCAAGGAACTGACCGCCGACGAGACAAAGTGGAACCCGCTCGCCGACTTGATGATGACGATGGCGCCCGACGTTGGCACTTCGACCAACATCAATCCGGCGATGGACGAGAAGATCTTCGGCCCGAAGCACGACGAGAACTGGGAGTCGAAGCTCGACCTACACGAGCGCCTACGCCCCCAACTCGCGCCGACCGACGAAGCCTGGACGCGCCACATCCGCTTCGAAATCGCCGAAGCCAACTGCATGACCGCGGTCGGCAGCTTCGGCAAGATGGGCGACTGCGCCGGCATCCCGTTCTTGCCGATGATGACGGTCTACGACTTCTTCATCAAACGCGCACTCGACCAGCTCTACTACAACCTCTACTGGGGCAGTTCGTTCGTACTCGTCGGCACGCCATCAGGCATCACACTCGCACCGGAAGGCGCGCAGCATAGCTGGAAGAGCGACATCCAGATCCCCAACCTGATCACGTGGGAACCTGCCTACGCAATCGAGATGGAGTGGATCCTGTGTGATTCGATCAAGCGCCACTTCACTCAGGACAACAAGGGCCGCACCGGTGTCTTGGTGCGCGCTGTGACGCGTGGCCTGGTCCAGAAGGACCTGATGTTCTGGCTGAAGAAGCAGCTGACGTTCAAGACCAACATGCCAGCCAACGCGCAACTCGGCATGACGGCAGAAGACGGCGGCTTGCACGAAGCCGAAGTCACGACCAAGACCGAGGACGAGATCCTCGCGACCGTCAAGCAGCACGCACTGGCCGGCGGTTATCGCCTGATCGATTGGCGCGGCTACCGCGGCTACCAGCCCGGTGAGAACGTCGTCGAACTGTTCGTCATGGGCGCTCTGGTTCCGGAAGCGCTCGACGCCGCGCAACAACTGCTCGACCGCGGCATCTACGCCAACGTCACCGTGGTCTCATCGCCGGACCTGCTAATCGGCGAACTGGCGCGCAAGAACGGCTTCGCCCACCTCAAGCAAACGCTGCAAGTCGACGGTCGCCTACACCTGCGCCCCGCCGGCGGTGCGAGCGGCCAGACACTCGGCGCCACCGACGTCGTCAACCTGGCTGGCAGCCGGGTCCCAGTCGTATCAGTGCACGACGGCGAGATCGGCTTACTTGACAACATCGGTTCGCTGCTCGGCGTGCCACAGTTGGCCAAGGCGGTCACCAAGTTCAGCAAGTCCGGCACCATCAAGCACATCTTCGAATACCACGGCATGCACGCCGAGGGCATCGTCGACGCGTGCGGCCAGATCCTCAGCGAGACAGCGATGGAGCAGGTCGAACTGCATCCCGAAGCCATGTCGGTGCTACGTCAACAAAGTGGCACGGCCGGTGGCGACTGGCGCGACCTGTGGCCGAAGCCGCAATAAGCCGTCTAGCGAGCCAACGAGTTGCCGCTCGCAGCGGCAACTCGTAGCACGGGCCGCACCAAGCCAATTTTCACTGCACAGGTGCCCGAAACCCCACGGCGCGGCGGGATTCACCCTAGAATCCTACCCATGATCCTTCGCGCCCTTATCTCAGCGGGACTGACCGTAGCCCCGGCCGTGCTCTCAGCGGACCTCACCTGCCAGGAGCCACCAGTCATGCTGGCGACCTCGCAGTACCTATTCATCATACGAGGCGACTGGGTCTACCAATACAACGTCGACACGCTGCTGCTGATGGGCCGCGCAGGGATCCCGACTGGAGCATCGGTTCGACCCTCGACACGACTGCCCGACCGCCGCAAGCCGGCGCGCGCCGAGGTCCTCAAAGAGAAGTCGCCTACGAACGGTGCCGGTGGTCGCAACGGCAAGGGCGGTGATAAGCCGACCGCGACAGCCATCGGTCAAGGCCTGAAGTGGCTCGCCGAGCACCAAGATGAGAACGGTCGGTGGGATGCCGACGGGTTCATGAAGCACGACACGTTGGGCACGGCCAGTGATGGCGCCGGCAGCGCCGTTCACGATGTCGGCGTTACCGGCCTCGCGATGTTGGCGATGCTCGGCGATGGCAGCACACTGCGCAGCGGTCCCTACAAGAGCCAACTGAAGCTCGCTGCCAAGTGGCTCCAGGGCCAACAAAGCCCGAATGGCCGCTTTGGCAGCAACGCGTCGCACGACTTCATCTACGACCACGCAATTGCGACCTACGCGATGTGCGAGGCCTACGGCTTGTCGAACTACAAGCTGATCAAGCATTCCGCACAGAAGGGCATCAACTACATCGAGAGCCACCGCAACCCGTTCGCGGTGTGGCGCTATCAGCCGCGCGACGGCGACAACGACCTGTCGGTGACGTCCTGGTGCTTGATGGCGTATGCGTCCGCCGAGCTCTTCAAGCTTGAGGTTAACAAGAACGCCATCAAGCTCACCGAAGTCTATCTTGACCAGGTCAGCACGCCGGATGGCCGCCACGGCTATACGAAGCAGGGCGAACGCAGTTCGCGCATGCCAGGTGACCACTCGACGCGGTTCCCGATCGATAAGTGCGAAACGCTGACCGCCGCCGGCCTGTTCTGCCGCTACTTCATGGGCCAGGACCCTGACAGCAAGCCAGTGATGAAAGCCGCCGCCAACCTACTGACAAAGAAGCCGCCGCGCTGGGACACCACGGCCGGTACGATTGACCACTACTACTGGTACTACGGTACCTACGCGATGTTCCAAGCCGGTGGTCACGGCTGGAAGAATTGGAGTGCCCACCTGAAGACTGCCTTGCTGCCAACGCAACAAGACGAAGGTAACCAAGCCGGCTCGTGGGATCCGGCTGGTGTCTGGGGGGAGCAAGGTGGACGCGTCTACTCGACCGCAATGTCGATCCTGTCGCTCGAAGCCTACTACCGCTACTCGCGCCTAATTCGGTAGAGGCGTCGCCGGGACACGCAGTTCTGGCGCGACTGCCATAGGCTTGCGCCAACTGGCCGCCTTCTTCCGGTCCTGATCCGGGGCACCAACCAACGTTAGCGAGAGTGGCCCGAGTAAGCAGGCACTTGGGGCAGGACACTTATTTGCACCGAAAGCAAAGTGTGTGCTCCGGCCACTACGACTACGCCAGGGTCAACGTAGCCGCTGAGTCCTGCGCATTCGAAGCGACTTGGCGCAGTAGCCGATCTAGTGTTAAGGACAGCTCCCCCTGGCCGAGTGCCAGGCAGCCAATGCCTGCCACGATCTGGCACGCTAGTTTTTCAGGGAGTAAACTCCTGCCTACTGTAGTTACGGCGACACCGATGAGCGGAACGCCACCAGATGGACCAACCCCCGCACCAACCAGAACGTCGATGAGCAGCAACTACACGCCGTTCCCGCCCCAACGCCAAAGCCCGCTACCCCTGCTGTTGGCGGGGGCTGCATTCGCGCTCGCGGCTTATCTAGTGCTCGACCGCACTGGCGTATTTGATCCGGTGGCGAGCAGTGTGCCGCGCGCCATCACTCCCCGCGGTGAGTTAGCCCCACACGAGGACAGTCTAGTCGAACTGTTCCAAAACGCGTCGCCTTCGGTCGCCCACATCAGCACCACATCGCTCGTGCGCACCTACTCGGGGATTACCGAGCAACAGGGTTCGGGCAGCGGCTTTGTGTGGGACAACACCGGCACCATCGTCACCAACCACCACGTCGTCGCCGGCGCACGCGAAGTGATGGTGACCGTCGCCGGTAACAACTACCTCGCCGATGTGCTGCGCTCGTCGCCGACTCACGATCTCGCCATCTTGAAACTGCGCGCTCGCGACGTCGACCTCAAGCCGATCGCACTGGGATCCTCCAAGGACCTGCGGGTCGGCCAGACAACAATCGCCATCGGCAACCCGTTTGGCTTCGACCAGACGATGACGACAGGCATCGTCAGCGCATTGAACCGCACGCTGAAATCGAAGGAAGGCAACATGATGCGCGGCCTGGTCCAGGTCGACGCCGCAATCAACCCCGGCAACTCCGGCGGCCCCCTACTAGACAGTGCCGGTCGACTGATCGGCGTGACGACCGCAATCTACTCCCCAAGTGGTGCCAACGCAGGCCTAGGCTTTGCCGTTCCCGTCGATGTCGTCAACATTGTCGTACCGCGTCTAATCGCCAACAAACCAACAACCGCATTGCTCGGCGTGAGAACCGACTTCGAACGCCTCAACCTCGACCAGAGTCTTGGCTATCGATCGGGCGCGATCGTCACCGAGGTCGTCGATGGTTACGGTGCGCGCGCTGCCGGACTGCGGCCGTTCAAGGTCGGTGCCGACCGACGTATCGAAGAGTACGGCGACGTCATCGTGGCCATCGATGGCCAGCGGGTACGTTCTTACAGCGAACTACCGCTCGCCTTGTCGAGCCGCAATTCTGGCGACGTAGTGCGAGTCACAGCTATTCGTGGCTTGCCGGACAATCCGCGCACCGTGACGCTCGACATCGAGATGCGCACGCAAGACGAACCAATCGACGCCGGCATGTAGCAGGCGCTTGCTAGCGACCGAGGTGGACATGTGCAGATCAATGAAGCCACTCAGACGCAGCACTTCGCCACGCGCTATCGAGTTAGAGCGCGCACGAGTCCAACCTAGCCCAACTTGACTTCGACAATCTGTTCGTTCGCATCAAAGCTCGGCAGCTTGATGTGGGCGGCGAGTTCGGCATCGATCGCCGCCGCCGGGGCCAACCCGATCAACTCACTCGCAACAACTTCGACACCCTTCGCAGCCGCGAGTTCGGCGACCTTGTCGAACACAGTGCGAATCGACGTCACGTTGTAGTCGAGCAAGTTCATGCTGACCTGCGACTGCTGCTTGTCTTCAAGCGAGAAACCCATGCCTTGCACCTTGGCAAAGCCGCCGTCCTTCTCACGCACCGCCTTGGCGATGTCCTTAGCGATCTGCACGTCTTCGGTTGCCAGATTAATATTGTAGGCGATCAAGAAGGTGCGAGCACCAACCGCCAATGCGCCTGCCGTGCTGTGCATCTTAGCGGGGCCGAAGTCCGGCGCGTAGTCAGCATCGACTCCAACTAGCTCTTGCAGGCCTTCGAACTGCTTGTTCCGGAAGTTGCCAAGCTTGCGGCGATCTTCGCGCTGGCACGCCTCTGCATAGAGGAACACCGGCAAACTCAGTTCGTCGCCAATGCGCTTCGCGACGGCGCGTGCGGTATCGACAGCATCCTGCATCGTCGCATTGCCGAGCGGCACGAACGGGCAGACATCCATGGCCCCCATGCGCTTGTGCTCGCCAACATGGTTGCGCAAATCGATCGTATCCATCGCCGCGCCAGCGCCAACAAAGGCGGCTTCCGCGACTGCGTCAGCCGGGCCAGCCAACGTGACCACGGCACGATTGTGGCTACCATCGAGTTCGGAACCGAGGCAGGTCACGCCCGGGACGGCCGTCATTGCGGCCACGATGCTGTCGATAACGGCTTGATCTTTGCCGTTGGAGAAGTTGGGAACGAACTCAAGAAGCGGTTTCACGCGTGTTGAGGTATCGCGCCAAGCCCACCGTGTCCAGTTGTGGCTGCAAAGCGCGACCTTCCAGTATTGTTGGCTGGGCCTAGCGGGCTACGATCCAGGGCATGAAGAAGGTTCTTCTCTGCTTGTCCGGCCTCGCTTGCCTGAGCCTGCAAGGCTGCGTCCTCACGAGCATTCAGATACCTCTCGATACAGACCTCCAGGGCACCGATCTCGGTGACAAGACCGGAGAATCGTCATTCCAGAGCGTGCTCGGACTCGTCTCGTGGGGCAATGCGGGCACGCAGGCAGCGGCCACGGACGGCGGCATCACGACGCTGAAGCACGCTGACCAGAAGATCTTCTCGGTGCTCTGGGGCATCTATTACCGCCAGACCACAGTCGCCTACGGGAACTGATTCGATGCGCACGCTCGCCCGAACCTGCGCGCTGGCGACCGCCGCCAGCGGCGCACTCACAATCAGTGGTTGCACAACGGGCGCGATCTACCATCACGTGACGTTGCCGCTCGACATCAACTTCAACAACACGCCGGTGCATCCCCCTGCGTCCAAGGGCAGCACCAAAGAGTTCCGCTACTACGTTGACGTGCAATGGGATTCGAACGGCATCGGCGACATCGCGCGCAAGGCTGGCCTGAGCAAGATCTACTACGCCGACCGCACGATATTGAGCATCGCCGGGGTATGGACCCAGGTGTTCGTCACGGTCTACGGCGAGTAGCCCGGACACGCAGAACATGTCGAACGACAATGGCAATACGGATGGCTTTGCCTTCGACGAGTTCTTTGATCGTGACTATCTCGAGTTCAACGCCGCCGAACTCAACGACGAAACCAACGACAACGAAGCGCACACGATCGCCGAGCTACTGCAACTGCAGTCCGGCACCCGCATCCTCGACCTGCCCTGTGGGCACGGCCGCATCGCTCGCCGGCTGGCAGCCATGGGCGCGACAGTCACCGGCATCGACCGTAGCGAACTGTTCCTTAAAACGGCGCGAAGCGACGCCGCTCAGCATGGCGTAGAAGTCGACTACCAAAGCGGCGACATGCGCACGCTCTCGATTGACGGCGAGTTCGATGTCGTGCTCAACTGGTTCACGTCGTTTGGCTACGAAGGCGACCAAGCACTTCGCACGCTACTCACGCGCATGCACCGCGCGCTAGTGCCAGGCGGCCGCCTGCTGCTAGAAACGATTAACCTGCACCAGCAGGACCTACAGTCGCACGAGACCTCTCACACGAAGGAACTCGTCACCGCAGAAGGCACGCACTTCCTGATCGATCGTTCCTACTACGACCCACACGACGGACGCATCCACGCGCGCCGCTTCATCACCCGTAGTGGCCAACCAACACGCATGATCCCGTGGCAACTGCGCTTGTTCCCGCTAACGGAACTGAAAAGCTGGCTACATGACGCCGGCTTCGCGAACGTGCAAGCGTTCGGCCCCGACGGCGAAGTGTTCCGCTGTGACAGCGAGCGCTTGATCGTCGTCGCGCAGCGCCAATAGAAGGCCCCGGCCTCCTCTGACTGCCGCAGCGGCTACGTAGCAGGCACAGGACCTCTTCACGGTCTAGCGCAGATCACCGGGCCAACATCTGACGAACGCCTACTCGCCGCTTTCAGCGTCGCCATCCAGTACCACCCCATCGGCGAACCAATCCGGTTGCCGGTCGGCAGCGTTGGCGAGCACCGGACGACCGTCTTTGATCGTCATGGCAACCGGGTTGCCGCCAAACGAGTAGCCAAGTCCCTGCCAACTGGGGATGTCCAGCACGCATAGGTCCGCGCGTTTGCCCGGATGCAACGTGCCAACCTCGTGGTCCAACTGCAGCGAAAAAGCCGGATTGATCGTCGTCGCCGTGATGCACTCTTCCGGACTCATCTTCATCTGCGTGCACGCGATCGTGTGGATCAAGGTCATCGACTGGGTATGGGAAGAACCCGGATTGAAGTCCGTGGCGAGGGCAACCGCGCAACCAGCTTCGATCATCTTGCGCGCTGGCGCGTAGCCGGGCTTGCCTAGGAAGAAGATCGTACCCGGCAACAACACGCCGACCGTGTCACTGTTGGCCAACGCGGCAATGCCTTCATCCGAGATCTGACCGAGGTGATCCACTGAATCGGCTCCTAGCGCGACGGCCATCTCGGTGCCCCCCATTGGATTGATCTCGTCGGCATGCACACGCAGTCGCATGCCAGCCGCCAGCGCCGCCTTCAGCACCCGTTCACTCTGCTCGCGGGTGAACACTCCTGGTTCCGCAAAGACATCGCAGTAGTCCGACATCGGCGCAACTGCCGGAATCATCTCCTCGCAAACGATGCGCACATACTCGTCGCGGTTGTCGCGGTATTCCGGCGGGAACTCATGCGCACCTAGGAACGTGCGCTTCAAACCGAGCGGAACAACCGCAGCCGCTTGCGTCAACGCCTCCATGCTCTTCTGTTCGGCCTCCAGCGACAGGCCATAGCCACCCTTCGCTTCAATTGTCGTCGTGCCATGCTCAAGGAACTGCCAAAGGTGCCGCTCGGTTGTCTCAACAAGATGCTCAAGCGTCGCCTCACGCACTGCCTGCATCGAACTCAAGATGCCGCCACCGGCCTTAGCGATCTCCATGTAGTCCGCGCCCGCGCAGCGCATGTGAAACTCACGCTCACGCGTCTTGGCGAAGACCGGATGCGTATGACAATCAACGAAACCAGGCATCACTACGAAACCATCGAGATCGAGTTCTTCCGGGGCACGGTAGGCACGCAGGATGTCGGCAGTGGTGCCGACCGCCACAATGCGACCATCCCTAACCGCGACGGCGCCGTCCTCGATCACACCCAACTTGCGCATCGCATCGCCGCGACGCGGACCTGTCGCCTCGCCATCGGTGAGCGTCACGAGTTCTCGGCAATGCACGAACAGACGGTCGACAGTCTCTTGCATGCATTGAAGGATCTACCGCTGCCGCAGGGTTGCAAGCTTCGAAACCGTTACCGGTATGCCCTTCGAAAATTCCCACGCACACAACTGAGCACTAAACCAACCAACCCACTTACTCGGGTGCTAGCGACGCATCAGGCAACGGCCGACGCCGAAGCAATGCTCTGCACTCGCGACCGAGCACCGCCGTGAATCGGCTTGCGAGCGACCGTGGTCGATGCGCCGGACAACAGGAGGCCAAGTTGTTCGTGGATGCGCTTGCGAGCACGGAACACAACCATCTTCAGCGCCTCTGGCCGGATGACGAGGACTTGCGCAAGCTCTGCGTAACGCATGCGGCGCACCTCAACCATCTGCAGCACGAAGCGTTCGCGCTCGCTCAGACGCTCATATGCGATCAAGTAGGCTTGCAGCACAACTCCGAACGCCGCAGCAGTCGCCAGGCACTCTTCGTTATTCTGTGCTTCCATACTCGGCTCGCGCATCGACGTGTCGGCTTGCTCCTGCAGCGTTTCGGGATCGCGCAGAATCATGGCGAGGTCGAGTTTGCTACGCCGGAGGAGCCTGCGGATCGCGTTGTCGACGATGGTCGACGACCACGCGGCAAAGGCACCAGGTCGCGAAGCTAGGAAGCGATCGGGATATCGGTAGATATTGACGATCGTGTCCTGCCATACCTCATTGGGGTCCAGCCTCGTGCCGAGTGATCGCAGCCGAGAGCGAACGCGAGCACGCAGTTGTGGGCCAGTCCAACGAACGAGACCGTCGTAGGCCTCGGGGTCGCGGGTCTTTCGGAACGAATCCATTAAGGCTGTCGCCAGTGCGGCATCAGCGGTAGCTGAGTCGGCACTATCGAGCGGGCCGTCACAACCGAGCTTCTCAAGGAGAGAGATCAGTTGTGAGCGGTTTCGCTCACGCTCAGAGAACGCTACTGAGCAACTAGCCATATGCGAGGGGTTGCAGGTCATGGCGACTGTCCCCTTGCGAAGGGCGGGCCAAGGCGTCGCAAAAACGTCCCAGAAGCCTCGCGTATCTCCCTTAAGCATGTGTCGCTCACCAACTTGTTCTGTTTCCCAAAGACCCTACCCGGCACGGGATACGGTTTCGCCGGATCGAACTTGAGCGGAGTCACGTGCGGTGCCGAACAAGGACGTAGGCCAGACGTGACCAGCACTACTTCGTTCAATCGCGCACACAACCCGCTACGCCAACTCCCTTCGGTGTTAGCGATGCCGGGCTTACAGCAACACCTCGGGCGCGTGATGCGCGAGCAGGTGATCGGCGAAGACGAACTCGTGGCGCTTCTGAAGATCGACCCGCTGACAGTTGTGCGGGGCCTACGCGCCGCGAGCACGGCCGTGTTCCGCCAGACCAACGCACTGCCAACCGTACGCGGTATCGTTCGCAACCTTGGCCCGACGCTCAGTAAGAAGTTGTTCCTGCAGCCCTCCATGGAGGCCGCGCAATGCGACCAACTAAAGCAACTGTGGCACCACGCCATCGCCACTGCCCACGCAGCAGAAGAACTGGCGGCTCGCACCGGGTTGCTCGAGCCTGAGGTCGCCTACCTCGTCGGCCTTCTGCACGACCTGCCCGAATGGCTGCGTCGCCTCAATCGCATCGACCCGGGGCCCGCGACCACCGCTTTCCAACCGAACGACTGGATCCTCAACTGGCAACTACCGGCACCGTTCGTGTCGCTGATGCTGGCCATCGGCATGCGCGACAAGCCGACGTCGACCGAGAACCCGGGCGATCCAGCAGGACTAATCCTCGCTGCGGAGAAACTCGCAAAACTCGCCGGCTACAACCACGCCGAATCCGATTCAGGCCTGTCGCTACAAGACGCGCTGGCCATCGATCAATCAGAACTGGTCGTCGCAGCAGAACTCGGTCGCAAGGTGACCGAGTCCCTGCAAGCCTTCGGCTTTGATCAAATAGTGCGTAAGAACGAGCTAGTCACCACTGACGAAGGCACGACCTCCGACTACACGCCCAGCAACATCGACCAGGTTTGTGCCAGCATCCTCGGATGCACGCGACCAGAAAGCTACCGCGGTATCATCACTCTCCTGACCGCGGCCTCGGTGCGTTACGGCAACTACGACCGCGCGTTCTACGCCAAGTGGCACGACGAAAGCGCTACTTTGACGCTGCGTTCCAAGGCGGACTCGTCAGCTCGGCGCATGGTGCGCACGCGCTTGCAAGTAGCCAACAAGGAGGCCGAAATCCTGCGCAGCGCGCAGCAGACGCGAAGCCCCAGACACCTCGCGACGGGAGCAAGCAGCACCAATGGCTTGCTCGGCCTACTGTCGACCGACGAGCTGCTCGTGATCCCGCTCAACTGCGAGTTTGAAACGCCGGCGTTCTTGCTGCTCGATCGCTCCGTCTCGCTGAGGCCGATCACCGCATCGTCCGACATGACCATGGCGACCATGCTCGGCATGACCGGTTCGTTGCTGATTCAGAACCTGCTGCTTCGTCGCCGCGGCCAACGCGCCCAGAAGTTTGCCCTGACCGACCCGCTGACGCGGTTGTTCAACCGGCGCATGGGTATGCACGCCCTGGGACAAGCCGTCGCGCGCACCGGGCGTAACGACCGCCCACTAACGATCTTGATGTGCGACCTAGACCACTTCAAGCGCCTCAACGACGCCTACGGCCACGTCTGTGGCGACTCAGCACTGCGCGCAACCGCCGATGTGCTACGCCACTCGGTGCGCAAGACCGACACAGTCTGTCGCTATGGCGGCGAAGAGTTCCTGATCGTTCTGCCGGACACGACACCGGACGAGGCCACAGTGCTTGCGGCCCGGATGTTCACCGCCGTGCATACGCGTGGGGAAGAACTCAATCTGCCGATCACCATCTCGATCGGCCTGACCAGCCACCGCAAAGGCGATACCATGGAGTCGATACTAATCCGCGCCGACCACGCGCTCTACGCAAGCAAGGGTTACGGGCGCAACCGCTTCTCGGCCGACGTCGACGTTGATGATGGCGACATGGCCCCCAGCGAAGACCAAGACACGGCGGCCGTGCTGCTCACTACCAAGCAGATTCCCGCCGAAAATCCTGCCCGTGCGGGTGCTCCGCAAGCAACGACCGAAACCGCCCCTGAATCCGCCGAGGCAGCGTCCCCCACGGGAGATACGCCCGCCGGCAATGACCAGAGCGACGACGAACTGGGCCAGCAGTTACCCCGTCAGTCCGGCCCTGCTAACCCTCAATCCCCCATCGTATCGAAGGATTCGTAGAGCTTCCGGCCCGAGAGGAAAGGCGACCACATGACGCCTACCGAACGTATGATGTTGGAACCAGTGCCAAGCACAACTTCAGATCTCGGCCCCGCAGCGGCACCCGCCGCCGACGGATGCGCCGAGGAACCCGAACCTCCGTCGCCGCGAGCGAGCCGCCCTAGGCCAGCTCGCGAGCCCAAAGGAAAAGGACATGTCGCCGCGCTAGCTCTGCTACCGCTTGCGCCAATGGCTGTACCCGCTGGTATTCCAGCTGCTGAGATTTCGGGCGTGGTGATGCCAGGCGCGGACTCGGTCCTGCAAGACATCCTGGTCAGCAACTCAGGAATGGATTCGACCACTCTGCCATACGTGATCCTCGCGGTGGCCGCGGGCGTGCTCGGCAGCTATGGCGCCATCGCCGCAGCCAGCATGATCGGCTACTCGCCGACTCTGCTTGGCCAACTGCTAGGCGACCGCAACCACAAGGACGCCGACAAGTTGCGCCAAGAACTGGCCGCACGCGACCATGAGTACTTCGTCGTGGCGATCATCCTCGCCGGTGCCGGCTGGGTCTTCGGCATGCTCGCGCTGGGCGAGGCTTTCGATCCACCGGCCTATCCATGGGCCCTCGGATTATGGGCCGCGATGATGTTATTCGGCACCGGCAGCTTGCCAGGTGCTCTCGCCGCCGCTCGTTCCGAGGCCACGATCCTGTCGTTGCTGCCACTACTACGGACCGGTTGGCATGTGCTGCGTTGGCCAGTGGTCAAGCCGCTCTATGGCACGACCAAGTTGGCGATGCGTGCACTGCGCTTGCAACGCATCGAAACCGACGACCCTGCCGAGTTGCAAAAGCAGGTCATGGCCGCGGTCGCCGACAATGTCGACGAAGACGAACTGGTCGATTCGGAACGCACGTGGATTGGCAACATCCTCGCGCTGAAAGATCACCAAGTATCGACCGTGATGACGCCACGCCCAGATATCACCGCGCTAAGCGAAAACATGACGCTGCGCGAAGCCGTCGACCAGGCGCTCGAACACGAGTTCTCGCGCTACCCGGTGTATCGCGAGCGACTCGATGAAGTCATCGGCATCTTCTACGTCAAAGACGCTCTGCGCATGATGCAGCAGAATCCAGAGAAGCTCGACGACACCCCCATCAGTTCGCTCCTGCGCGACCCGATGTTCGTGCCCGAAACAACTAGCGTTGCGCAACTGCTCAACCGCGTGCAAGCGGGCAATCAACACATGGCGATCGTGCTTGATGAGTACGGCACCACGATTGGTCTCGCGACCGTCGAAGACCTCGTCGAAGAAATCGTCGGCGAGATCGAGGACGAATACGATCCGCAACCCGACGAGCAGAACGGCGATCAGATCCGCGTCGTCGAAACAGGTCGCGTGTTGGAGATCCCCGCCCGCACATCAGTCACCGACATCAACCGACTGCTGGGCTCGCAACTTTCTGACGATGGCGATTGGGACACCGTCGCCGGGCTCGTCATCGATTCGTGCAATCGCATTCCGGCCATCGGCGAATCGATCATTGTCGATGACGTCGAGTTCGAAGTGCTGGACGGGGATGAACGTCGAGTGCAACGCATGCGCGTGACGGCCATCACCCCGCAGCCCACGGAGGGCTCGCGGTGACCGCCACCGGCCGCGCGCCCAAGCAGCGCGCCGGCCGGCAGACGACCGCTCAGGCGATCGTGCTGCGGCGTCGCGACTTTCGCGAATCCAGCCGCATCGTCACCTGCATCACCCGTGAGCATGGCAAGATCACCGGCCTCGCCAAGGGTGCGCATCGTCCGGACTCGCCGCTGCTCGGTCGCATCGACTTCCTCAATGAACTGACCGCATCGTTCTCCGAGGACCGCGGCGGCCTGCGCATTCTGGTGCGCGCCAAGCTGACCCGAGAGCGCCGCGCACTGCGCACGCCCAAGCGTTTCCTTGCCGCCGGCCACATCGCCTGGCTCGTCGACGTCGCTAGCATGGAAGGTCGCGCCGACCCAGAACTGTTCGACCTGCTGCTCGGCGGCCTCAACCTGCTCGAACGGTGCCCGCTGGCAACTATTCCGCAAGTCGTGCTCGGCCTGGAACTACGCCACCTGCAGGCCGTCGGCGCCTTGCCCGCATTCGACTCCTGCGCCGAATGCGGCGTCGCGCTAGACGACCAGGCGTTCCGCCAGGAAGACACCATGGGACTCGTCTGCCGGCAGCACGCTGGCCTGCCGCGATTCCCGGTGCCAGGCTCCGCCATGCACTTACTGCGCACCTTGCGGGCCACCAGCGGTCGCGACTGGCCAAGCCTCGAAGTTGGCTCTGAAACCAGATCCGCGGCCACGCTGACCGCCTTGTGGCTGGCCGCCGCGGTCGAGCAGAGGGCCCCCTTCCGGCACCTGATCTTCGCGGCGAACTGAGCTAACTGCCAACAGAAGTCCTGCCGCTCGGCGCCAGAAGCTCCGGCCACTGCGGAAGCGCCCGCAAACTCCGGAGACAAGGTTGCCGCCAACGCGTTCGTGCCCCAACATCGTCGTCAATGAACGGTCGCCGATTTGCCAGTCTTAGCCTGGGCATCACGCTCGCGGGGACGGCCTGCACGACGACGAGTCTCCCGCTGCAGAGTCCTCCGCAATTGATCGCTGCGGCCGAGCAGCAACTCGAAGCACAGCAGTTCGACCTGGTCCTCGCGACACTTGACCCAATCGTCGACTTGCAGTGCCCAAAGCGCCTGCGCGACCGGCGCGACCTGATCACGGCCCAGGCCTTGTTAGGATTAGGCCAACCGTGGGAAGCGTTCAAAGAACTCGAAGAGTTCTCGGTGCTCTACCCCCACAGCGATCTGCGCAGTCGCGCCGTCGACATCATCTGGAATGCCGGCAAGATGCTCGTCGAAAGCGACGGTGGCTTCCTGTTCTTCTGGTCCGACGAGCTCTCTGGTCGCACCGTGCTCGAGCATTTGGTCACACGCCACCCCGACACCCAGCGCCTCGGCGATGCCTTGCGCATCCTCGGCGACATGGCATTCGACAGCGCCAACTACGAACTCGCCCAAGAACGCTATCGCGACATCATCTACAGCCGCCCCGACAGCGACTGGCGGTTCTACGCGCAGTTCCGTTTGGCGATGAGCCTCGTCGCCAGCCTGCGCGGCCCCGACTACGACCTCAGCCGCATGGAACTCACGGTCGGACACCTGCGCGAGTTCCTCAACAGCACGCCCGAAGGCCCGCAGATGGTCGAGGCTGCCACCGAGGCGTTGACCATGATCAAGCAGTGGCAGGTGCAACGGCACTTGGACATCGCCGACTTCTACCAAACGCTGAAGAGCACCGAGGGCCAGCGATACCACTTGCAACTGGCAACGCGCCCCGCGTTCGACCAGGTGCCGGGCTACGAACAAGCCATCGAGCGGCGCAAGATGTTCGAAGCGGCCAACCCGACGAAGGCAGCGATAACCAACCCCGCAACACCGCCGGGAGGCCGACCATGATGGTTCGAACGCACGGCGGCTTATTGTGCGTGGCCCTGCTCGCGGCAGCCTCGCTGAGTAGCTGTGGCTACACCTTCGGCACCGGACTGTCCGACTACGGAATCCGTACCGTGGCGTTCCAAGTTGTCGGCAACCAGAGCTACCGCCAACGACTCGAAGTCGAGATCAGTCGCTTCCTAGCGCGCGAACTACCGGTCACCACCGACCTCACGCTGGCCGACCGCAGCACCGCCGACGCGGTGCTGCAAGTCGTGCTCTCCGATGTCCGCGAACGCACGGTCGTGACCGGTCGCCCAACAACTCGATCTCCTGGCGAAGCGCCTGTCTACGACTACGCGCGTGTTCGAGAAGGTGCACTCGAAGGCGCCATCGTGCTGCGATTAATCGGCAGTGACGGCACCGTGCAACTGGAGCGCCACCTGCTCGACCGCACCGAGTTTCGTGCGGCTATCGGTGAGAACCTGACATCCGCACGCGCCGAACTTGCCGAAGACCTCGCTCGCAAGATTGCGCTCGCCCTCGAAAACGACTTCTGATCATGACCGATCCCCGCAACACCCTCTCCGAAACAGTCACCGCGGATCCGTTGGTGGGCGTCATCATGGGTTCGCGCAGTGACTGGGCGACCATGCAGCACTGCGCCGACACGCTCAAGGAATTGGGCGTGCCTCACGAAGTGCGCATCGTGTCCGCCCATCGCACGCCAGACTGGCTAATGGAATACGCGGGTAGCGCAGAATCGCGCGGCTTGCAGGTATTGATAGCGGCCGCCGGCGGCGCAGCACACTTGCCGGGCATGGCCGCGAGCAAGACCGTATTACCGGTGCTCGGCGTGCCGATGGACGCGACCTGCATGAAGGGCATGGACGCACTGCTGTCGATTGTGCAGATGCCAGGCGGCGTGCCAGTCGGAACCCTCGCGGTCGGCAAACCGGGCGCCATCAACGCCGCACTACTCGCAACATCAATGCTTGGCGAGGCGCACCCCGAACTGCGCGAAGCCTTGCGTAAACGCCGTCAAGCGATGACCGACAAGGTTCTCGCAGACCTTGACCCGCGTGAACTCGCGCCGCCCACCAAGAACGCATGATCACCGCGGTGCTCGGAGGAGGCCAACTGGCCCGCATGCTCGCACTTGCTGGCGCGCCACTCGGTCTGCGCACGCGCTGCCTCGATCCATCTGCCGATGCCGTCGCCGGTCACGTCTGCGAGTTGCTCGTTGCCGACTACGATGATGTCGCAGCGCTTGGCCGCTTGGCTGACGGCGCCGCAGTGTGCACGTTCGAGTTTGAGAACGTTCCGGTAGCGGCCACCGAATGGCTGACCGAACACGCGACCGTGCATCCTCATCCGCGCGCGCTTGGCATCGGCCAGGACCGCGTGCAAGAAAAGCAACTCTTCCAGCGACTTGGCATCGGCGTCGCCAGGTTCGAAGCTGCGGACACCCTCGAAGAACTGCGCCAAGCAGTCGCTACGGTCGGCGCGCCATGCATCGTCAAGACGCGCCGTCTCGGCTACGACGGCCGCGGTCAAGTGCGACTGCAGCCCGGCGACGATCTCGCGCAAACGATCGACGCGGCCTACGCTTCGCTTACCGATAACTACCACGGCGGTCTGGTCGTCGAGGGCATGGTGCCGTTCGATCGCGAACTATCGGTGCTCGCCGTGCGCAGCCGCTCAGGCGAGATCGCCTGCTACCCACTGGTCGAGAACGAGCACGAGGGCGGCATCCTGCGACGCAGCCGCGCGCCCGCGCCGAACCTATCGCCTGAAGTACAAGCGAAGGCAGCACAGATCGCCGCGACTCTGCTCAACGAACTCGACTACGTCGGCGTACTCGCGATCGAACTGTTCGATGTTGGCGGCACACTACTCGCCAACGAGATGGCGCCACGCGTGCACAACTCGGGCCACTGGACCATCGAAGGCTCGGTCTGCTCGCAGTTCGAAAACCACCTGCGTGCCGTTCACGGCTTGCCGCTCGGCAGCACCGAGATGGTGCAGGGTAGCGTCGCCACGATGATCAACTTGATCGGCGAGATGCCTGAGAGCGACCAGTTGCTCTCGCTGCCGGGCGTGCATGTACACGACTACGGCAAGTCGCCGCGACCAAACCGCAAGCTCGGTCATGCGACCGTCGTCGGTCAGGACCGCGCCGAAGTCGACGCGCTCGCCGGTCGTATCTTGGACTGAGCGCCGAGTCGCATGTTGGGCGCAATGCGCCGGGTGTTATCCCAAGGCGGCGCGTCCGAATGGAACGCAGCGCGCCTTAGCCATAGCGCGGGCGCAGGGCCTTAGCCCTTGCCTTCGCTCAGTTCGCGGATCTTGACCTTCTTGGCTTTGCCCGCAGGCTTTTTGCTTTCAGCCTTCTTCGGCTTCGCCACGACTTCAATCCAGCTGCGAATGATCTTCGGGCCGTTGGACAACATGCCGTTATTCGCGGACGAACCCAACTTCGCGAGCGCCTTCAGCGTGGCCTGACCTTCGACGACTTCGCCCCAGACGGTGTATTTGCCATCGAGTTGGCCAGTCGGGCCGAACGTCAGGAAGAACTGCGAGCCTTCACTATTCGGACGACCGGTGTTCGCGGTGCTGAGGATGCCGGCCTTGTCGTGCTTGCGACCGCCCTTGAACTCGCCAGCCATGAAATAGCCGGGGTTGCCGCGACCACTTCCCGCTGGGCAACCACCCTGCGCCATGAAGCCCGGGATGATGCGGTGAAAGTTGAGGCCATCGTAGAAGCCGAGGCGCGAAAGGTAGATGCCACTCGAAACGTGCATCGGCGCGGTGTCGGCGAAGTATTGAATCTTCATCGAGCCAACGGCCGTCTCCACGTGCCAGAAGTACTTGGCGTCCTTGGACAACGTCAACTTCGGCGGCTTGGTCAACGACTGACGCCAGCCCTTCTTCTTGGTGTCGACCTTCTTCTCAGCGATGAACGTGTCGATCGCCTTGATCGCTGCATCGGCCTTCGTCGCATTCGAGTCGGTGATCTGGCCTTGGATCTTCGGCGCCTGCTTCTTGTCTTGAGCGGGCAGAACGGCGAGTGCCGCAAACAGCGGCGCACAAACGAGAGTCGTCAGGGTCTTCATGGCCAGAATCATATACACCTGCGGCAACTTCGCGACCCCATGCCGGATTGATCCTGGTTCCCAAAGGTCAGAACGGGCGCAGCCAAGTCACGCTGCACGGCAAATCGCCGCATTATCAGCCACCGTGCGCTCAGGATTGGGCGCTCGTAGGGTTGCCCTTCGGACGGCGCGTCCGATTAGCTACTTCGCAGCGGTGCCGGGCTTGGCCATCGACAACGCCTGCGACGGCAGCAACTGCTGATCCTCGCGCGGCAAGCCGTGCTCCAACCAGTGCAGGATGCGGGACACGCGGTGGTAATACTGATGGTGCTGCATGACCTCGGCGTGGCCATCGGCAGCAACTCGCGCACGCTCGTCGACCTTGGGCAACCACTCAGCGATCTTCGCGAGCGCTTCATCTTCGTCGTGGTACCACAACAGGTGCTTGCCTTCTTGGAAGACCTTCTCCAGTTGCGGCACATAATGCGTCAAGTGGAACGCACCGCAGGCCATCGTCAAGAACGTGCGGTTACTGCAGTAGTAAGCGTCGTCGTTGACCTCATTGACGCCGATTACAATGCGTGACGTGGCACACACCTTGGCGTAGGCGCGGTTATTGATCAGTCCGTTGACGCGCAAATGGGGATGCCGCGGCTTCCAGCGATCCCAGTGACGACCGAATACTTCGGTGTCGAAGTGACGCGCAATCTCAGCCAAGAACGATGCGCGTTGGCCGCGACGTCCCGGCCCACCAATGAACGCGACATCACGCAACGGTCGTTGCGGCTCCACCGGCCGGTGGAACCGCGGCGCAAAGCCGCTCATCAAGAACGCCATGTTGTCGAGACCGTGCTCGCGCAACCACGGGAAGCGCGCTGGGTTGCTCATGCAAACCAGGTCGGCCAGACGGAAGTAGTCGATGACCGAAGTATCCAACTGCTCCAGCGCCTCCTCGCACCAAACGACAATGCGCGCGTCGTGGCGGAACTCGGACGCCAACACCTGCGGCAAATCGCGGAAGAACACGAAGATCGTGTCGGGCTTGTAGTTCTTGAAGTCGGACGCCAAGAGTCTGTTGGCAATCTGGGTGCCAAACCAACGACGCCACTTAACGCGATTGCGCCACCGCACCTCGACGCCATGGCGACGCAAGGCGTCAACGAGCGCACCGGTGCAGCGCGTGCGCGACATACTCTTGCCGAGGAACAACACACGACGCACTGGCCCAAGTCGGGACAAGCCATCGAGCCGACCTCCCGAGTTTCCAGCGGGCACGGCTGATGCGTTGGGGCCCCGCTCGCCCGAGAACTCCCGCCGAGGCTCACTCAGTCCGCCACCGGATTGCGGCGCGCGCGACACGTCATGTTCGTCGTTAGTCAATATTCTCTGTGCCGTTACAGCTACAACGTGACAGCTACAACGTTACAGCTAAAACCGAACCGCGCGAAGGTAACCCTGCCAATCCCGTAACCATTGCAACAGCATCGGGTTTGCCCACTCTACCGCACCGACCGAATTGCCGCCGAGGAGGCTGACTGCACCTCGGCTTCGATCCGCTCGTCTTCGCACTGGGCAGGAACATACAGGGCGGCACCACCACCGAGCCACCACCACTTCTGGAAGAATGCTGCGAAGACCGGCGGAGTGCCAGCATCTAGGTCACGGACGCGTTGCCCAATCCAAGCAGTTCGCAGCGCCCGACCACCTTGCCACCAACGCCCCGCCGGCAGCTCACCACGCATCCGGTATTCGACTCCCGACACATGCGTCCGGCGCACAAACTCGGTGCTGTTCAGCAAGCAGCGTCGAATGCGCGAGTCATGATAGCGCAACTGTAGCTGCTCAATCCGTGACTTCACTGACTCGCATTCGGAGTCACTCCTGAGCAACCCGATGCCCCGCATTCGAATCAATGCGGATGCTTGCAGCTGTTGGTCACGATCGCGGAGCAGACGTGAGGCAACGGCGAGTCGCACGGCTGACGATGAAGCTTGATCAGAACGGATTCGCGACGCGGACTGCATATCCAACACAGCTAACTCACCGGATGCCATCCTCACAAAGTTGTCGGTGTGCAAATCCCGGTGGTGGATACCGGCAGCCACCAAACGACTGGCGAGTTCGATTTCATCATCGAGCCGCTTGAGCGGGTCCTCTGCAATTTCACTGAGCGGCAGCGAACGTAACACCAGCATCGAACGATGCGGCAACAACGCGCGGCGCTGCACGCGCACATCGACTACTTCGGGGCATGGGATCGAGGCAGCAAATGTCAAGGCGAGCATGTTCGCCTCGTGCACCGCGGGCAACGCCCGGAACGCATAACGCAAACGATCCTTCTTGCGTGGGAAGGTCATCGTCTTGATGTGCACCGGGCCCGATGGCAACTCACCGCGATGTACCGCGCGAATCAACCGTCCCTGCACGCGCTGCAATCCTGCTGGCAATTCGCCGGTCGCGACGAACGTCTGCCACCAGTGGTCAAGCACCTGCTGATCCGTTGCGAGGCACTCAGCCATTTCGTTCGGCCAGCAGTTGAGAGTAGAGCTCGCTGGTACGCTCGGCAGCGATGCTTGGGTTCATGTCGAGCTGCGTGCGACGCAACGCTGCCGCGCCGCAACTGGCACGCTCAGACGGATCGCGCAGCAAACGAAGCAACGCATCGCCGAGTGCACGGCCTGACTCTTCGACGGCAAAGCCTGGCACTTCGGTGTGACGCCGCCCGGCCAACAACTCCGGCAGGATCCCTCGCTCTGTCGAGACAACGGGTTTGCCGAACGCCATCGCATCACAAACTGCGCGGCAAGTGCCATCGCTGCCTGGCACCAAGAACAGGAATGCATCGAGTGCCCGCAGCGCCTCATCGTATGCAGGCCCCTTTTGGTAACCCGGCAGCACCACGTTGTCGGCGATCCCCAACTCGGCGATCGGCTTTTGCACCAGCGCCTCGGTGTCTTGCTCGTTGCCGCGGCCGAGCAATACAAACCGCACGTTGGGCAACTGGTCGCGCACATAGCGCACCGTCTGCCACAACAGATCGAAACGGCGATGCGGCTGGATGCGGGCGGTAATGCCTACGACCAAGTGGTCTGCGCTGAGCCCCCAACGACTGCGTGCATCAGGCCCTTCGAGCACACGCGGTTCGGTCACCGGTGCTTGCAACAGCACGCGATCTTCACGAACCGAGAAGCGGCGGCGAACACCTTCTTGAGCCTGCACCGTCGGAGCCAACACTGCCTGCGTGCGACAGAACATCGCGCGTTCGCGCCAACCTCTCTTTGGGGCACCGGGTTCGTAGAGGCTGCGCACGACGACTGGCTTGTTCGCAAGTCGCCGGCAAGCCGTCGTCGCGATCAGGTGATCGGCACCTTGATGGCAGTGCAACACATCAAAGCGATCCCTAGCCAGTAGTAGCCGCAAGCTGCGGATGTCGCGCAACAACGACGGCACATGGAAGTGTTTGCGCAACTCCATGCCCGTCACGACCGGCAACCGCCATCGCCACAACTCGTCGGCAATCCGGTGCTCACCACCCCGGTGCATGAAACTGCCTTGCGCAAACCGCACATCGAGGCCCAATGCGCGCAACCGCGCAGCCGACCGAATGGCCGGATCCGCTGGCCCCGTCCACTTATAGTTAGCGAACAGGTGTAGTACGCGCGGCGCACTCATCGACCCTGCTCCGCTGGTGAACGTTTGGTGCGCATCAGGCGCCAATACTTCTTCCAGTCGGTGTATGCGGCCATCGTCGCCACCAGGAAGCCACGCCAACCATCGAGAAAGCCAAGCTTCAACAGCAGGCTCTTCACGAATACCGCTGGCGGTCGCACCAACAAATCGAACGGATTTGCGCGCCGACCTTCCGCCGACATTGCATCGGCAGCGATACGTGAGAACGAGTCGATCGTGCGTCGATGATGGGCGAAGTCGCGGTAGCTCAGGTGCTCAATTCCGGCCGCAAGACGTTCGACGCTGGCGCCATCCGCCATCTCGACGTGGTCGTGCGGATTGCGCCCGCCCCACTTGCCTTTGCGCCGATCAAACAGACGTAGTTTGCGATCGGGAACGTGCAGGCCATGTTTCAGAATGCGGCCAAGGTAGTGATTGAGCCTCGGCATCTGGTAGCCATCGGCGGCGAGTCCGTTCTGTAGCAGTTCCCGCACCGCGGCCTGCAATGGCCCGGTGCAGCGCTCGTCGGCATCGAGACAGAACACCAAGTCGTGCTGTGCCTGCTCGATCGCGAACTGCTTCTGCTGCCGATGACCTGGGAACGGGAGGTTCTCGATCACGCGCGCCCCGAGTTTGCGGGCGATCGCTTGCGTGCCATCGGTGCTGCCGCTGTCGACAACAATGACCTCGTCGCAGAACGACAGTGAACGCACGCAGTCGGCAATGCGGTCGGATTCCTGATAGCTGATCACGCAACCGCTAATTAGCGCGCGCCCGCTCTCAGGCACCGGCCGCCTCCGAGAGGTCATCGCCGGACTCGTCATCGTTCGGCTTGCCACCGTCATCGCCGAGAGCAGCCTCGCCGGTCATGCGCTCATGAATACTCTGCAGCGATTCCTGGATCTCAAGCAACCGCTTGCCCCAGTCTTGCATGCGACCGTCTTGCTCGACGGCGCCGGCCGCAGCCTTCATCACGTCTTGACGCTCTTGCGGCGACAAGCCAAGCCGCTCGTGCAACAGGTATTGGTTGCTGTAACCGAGCACCTGATTCCAACGCAGCAATTCCAAGACCTGACCGAGCAACTCGGTCAGGTGCAGTTCGGCTTCGTTAAGACCCAGGGACTGGGCCTTCTGCTTGCGGCGACGGTTGGATGGCACGATGCGTGAAGTGAGTCAGTTAGACAGCGGCCCTGGTAGACAGCGACACCGCGACTAGGCGTTGGCCAGGTTCGCGTTGGCGAAGTCCCAATTGATCAAGCTCGCCAGGAACGTCTTGATGTAATCCGGGCGACGGTTTTGGAAGTCGAGGTAGTAGGCGTGCTCCCACACATCCATCGTCACGAGCGGGGTGACGCCTTCTTGAGTGACCGGAGTCTCGGCGTTCGGCGTCTTCTTGACGGCGAGCTTGCCGTTCTCGATAACGAGCCAGGCCCAGCCACTGCCGAACTGGGTCGCACCGGCGGTGCTGAAGAGTTCCACGAACTTGTCGTAGCCACCGAGGTCGCTGTCGATCTTGGCCGCGATCGCACCAGTCGGCTGGCCGCCGCCACCTGGCTTCATCGAGTTCCAGTAGAACGTGTGGTTCCAGACCTGGGCGGCATTGTTAAAGATACCAGCCTTGTCGGCCTTGCCCGCCGTCGCCTTGATGATGTCCTCGTGCGCCATCTCAGCGTATTCGGTACCAGCGATCAGCTTGTTACCATTGACGACGTAAGCGTTGTGGTGCTTGCCGTGGTGGATGTCGAGCGTCTGCGAGTTGATGTGCGGCGCGAGCGCGTCGTTGGAGTACGGCAGAGCCGGAAGTTCGAGGGCCATGGTTGGGGTCTATTGCTGTGGAGTCGTTAGTAAGAATGGATGAACGGCCCGACGACACAGCTGTGCAGTCGAGATCACGTTCAGACGGCAAAGGATAGGCCATGCGCCCCCATCCCCAAAACCGTTTCGTGCCATCCCCCATTCAGGCCCTAACCTGAAGACATGGCCGAACTGCCTGGGTTCACTCATCTCCTTCGCACGATTGCACGCTTACGGGCACCGGATGGTTGCCCTTGGGACCGCAAACAAACCACCGAAAGCATGGCTCCGCACCTAGTTGAGGAAGCCTTCGAAGCCGCCGACGCCCTGCGCCGTGGCGCGGTAGACGAGTCCCGAGCCGAGCTAGGTGACGTGCTCGTCAACGTCACGATGATCAGCCAGATCGCCAGCGAAGCGGGGCAGTTCACGGCGGACGACGTCGCGCAGACCGCATCAGAAAAGCTGATACGGCGTCACCCGCACGTGTTTGGCGACCAGCAGGCGGACAGTGCCGAGATCGCATTCAAAACCTGGGAGACCGAGAAGCAGCGCGAGAAGGAAGCTGCCGGCGAGGATCGCAGCGTGCTGTCGGGCGTGCCCAAAGCAATGCCGGCGCTGCTGCGGGCTTACCGCGTCGGCGAGAAGGCCGCCAAGGTTGGCTTCGACTGGCCGGATCGCGACGGTCCGAGAGCGAAACTGAACGAGGAGGTCACCGAACTCGACGAAGCCGTGCAGTCGGGAGACCAGGCTGCGATCGCCGACGAACTTGGCGATGTGCTATTCAGCGTCTGCAATCTGGCCCGGCACCTCGGCGTCAACCCGGAAGTAGCTCTGGCGTCGACCAACGACAAGTTCCAACGCCGCTTCGCGCGGGTCGAGCAGACCTTCGACTACGACCTCCAGGGCAAGCCACTAGCCGACCTGGAGGAGGCCTGGGACCAGGCCAAGCGCGACGGGTTGTAGGCATGTCACCGTAACCACTGGTGACAGGCGGCCGCCGAGTGACGCCTAGCTGTCGCACATCCGCCAGCAGCGTCGGCTACCCGTGTCGGATTCTCGTCAGCATCCCGACGGCCGCCCTGACGGGTTCCAAACCGCCGCCACGACATTGTTCTAAGGAGCTCTTTCGAAGCGACTTAAAAAATGAATCGGGATAACTCGCAATTGCACAGCGGTTCGGCACGGTGCGTGCATTAGGGCAACAGTGGAACAAGAAGACTGGGCATGGATCCAGAGGCAGGGATGGTCCTCGGCGAGGTGTGGTGCCTTACCGAGGACCGTTTTTTTTTGCCCTGCGCCGATCTGAACCGGCCCTAGCGAGCCAGTTCCGCTTCGGCAGCGATGACGCCGAACGACGCCCAACCGGGATCAGCGGCCAACTGCTCGAACTGCGGGCGCGCCATCACCATGCCCTTCGAGACTAGATCGTAGTGCGCTAGGCCAAACCGCAACGCGGCACCCGAGCTGCCCTCGCCGACGAACATCTTCTCGCGATGCAAGCGGCCGGCGTAGAGCAGGCAGAGCTGGTGGTAACTCTTGTTCTCGACGATATCCATCTCGGCCGTGATGCCTGAGACGGCAGCAGCGGCGCCGGCCTCGTCACCGGACCGGATGCGCGCACACCACAGCCAGTGTGTGACCGCGACGCGCGACTCATCGTTGTGACACACCGCGAGGCAATCAAGCCAGCCGCGCACCGCGGCATCGAAGTCCCCCATCACGAACGCAACCAGCGCTCGGTGATAGTGCACGTTGAAGTGCAGCGTGCTGTGCGGCGGACGCCCCGGCACTGGCAGACCATCTGGCTCAGTCTCATCGGGCGTCGTGCGGCACGCGATTACCGCGGCGATAAAGTCGGCGCGAGCCTTGTCAAACTGACGCACGCTCAAATAGCGATGGCCACGATGACGGAGCAAGAACGCATCGCCGGGCATGCGAGTCAGCGCTTCGCTGTAAACGTCGATAGCCTCACGGTAACGAGCGAGATAACCGAGTCGCCGCCCCACCCAGATCGCCGCCTCGCGATCTTCAGGCTGTTGTGCAAGCACGTCACGCGCGACGGCGAGGTTCGCCTCACGCTGCGCGCGAACTTCGGTGGGTAACTCCGGCGCGTAGAGGGCTCGCCCCGACAACGACCAACCCTCGGCACCGCTCGGCAACGCCACTTGGCACGAAGCCAAGAGCCACAACGAAACTACGACTACGAATCTTCTACTGGCCATTCGATCCTCACTTCTTGCCATTGGGTAACGACTCCCGGCTTCAGGAACAATGCGCTCTCGGCGCCAATACCCTGCATTGCCGGCCACGCAGCCTTGCCCGCCTCGTCGCCGAGCACCATCAACGCGGTGCCCAACGCATCGGCAACCGCACAGCTTTTCGCGATAACCGAAGCGCTGACTACGGCATGTTCTGGATTGCGACCGGTGCGCGGATCAAACAGATTGTGCACGACGCGACTGTCAACGATGACGGCATTGCGGTAGTCGCCACTGCTACACAGCGCGCGGTCGCGCAACGGCACCGTTACAATGGCCTGCTGCCCGCCGGCAACATCACTCGATGGGTCGACGACGCCGATGCGCCACGTAACGCCATCGGGCTTCAGGCCGTAACACAACACTTCGCCCGTGATCTGTAGATAGAACGAGTCGACGCCAATCGCGAGCAACTTCGCGGCAATCGCATCGGCTGCGGCACCGGCCACGATGCCGTCGACATCGAGTTGCACGTCTTCGCGCTGCTTCGTTAGCCTGCCGTTCTCGACAGAGACGAACTGGTAGCCAACGCGCTCCTTGGCCCTCAGTAACTCGTCATCCTCGAGGCCAAGGCCAGGATTCTTCTTGGCGCGTCGGTATAGATCGATCAACGGCTTCAAGGTCGGATCGAATGCTCCATCCGTGACCTTCGCGATCGCCAACGCTTGTTGCAGCACATTGGCGAAGAGCTCGCTGACCTCGAACGGCTCGGTGCTGCGGTGGGCATTGACTCGCTGGATTTCTGAGTTCTTGCGCCAGTTGCTAAACGTCACATCGAACGCCGTCAGTTCTCTGCCGACGATCGCCTGGATATCAGCGAGCGGCAGTTTGGTTGCGACCTTGACCTCATACGTCGACCCCATCGTCTGGCCGGTGAAACCCTGCACCGTCACAGGATTAAAGCACGACGCCAACGCCATCATCGCGACCCCGAGCAGCCAGAACGTTCGCAGCTTCTGCATTACGCGGAATGCTAGCGGCTGAACCTACGAGGTAGCCACCGCGAGCTTCCGTTCGCGCCGATCCGCGACCATCTGCCCACGAGAGCGACGCGCAAGACAACACTTGCGACAGCATATCGATCCACGTATGCCACCATTCTACCGCACGGCCAATGCAGTAGGGTAGGCGTCATCAGCATGGCCGCGAGCGAACAGTCCTTCCCGGTGACCGAAGCCTATCGCGGCATGCGCCTCGACCGCTTCCTGCAAGCGATGGTGCCGCGCATGTCGCGCAACGCGATCCAAGAAGCGATCGAGAGTCGCGTTCGGCTCGAGTCCGGCACCGAGCCGAAGGCCAACCGCCGTCCAGCGATCGGCGACACCGTCTACCTCGCACAGCGCATCGTCACCGAGGTGCCCGACGTCGCCATCGAGGTGCTGCATGAAGTTGCTGACTGGTCCGTCATCAATAAGCCTGCCGGCATCGCGACCACACCGAGTTCACGCCGCCCCGGCGCCGACATCGCGACACTGCTCAACAAGGCACCCGCCCACCGACTCGACCTCGGCACCAGTGGCTGCCTACTGCTCGTGCACAACGCCGATGCGGCGCGACACTTCGAAGCCGCCTTCCGCGAGCGTCGCATCGACAAGCAATACCTCGCCGTCGTTTCTGGATCGGTGGAGCAGGATACGTTCACGATCAACGCCCCCATCGGTCTCGATCCGGATAGCCGGCTACCGCACAAGGTTCGCATTGCCGACGATGGTGCCCATGCCGAGACCCACTTCGAAGTGATCGAACGCCGTGACAGCAACACCCTAGTGCGCGCCAAACCGCGAACTGGTCGCCGCCACCAGATTCGCGTGCACCTCGCGCACGCCGGCCACGCAATCCTCGGCGACCTGCTCTACGGCGGCGACGAACGGCGCTTCATTCGATGGCTACAAGGGCAACCGGTCGAAGAAGTCGCAGGCATCCCTGCTGGCCGTCACCTTCTGCATGCGAGCGAACTGGTGTTGCCATTGCCAAACAGCACCGACCGACTCACGGTCACCGCGCCGCTGCCCGCCGACTTCGACCTCTGAGTCGTGCCCTCCAGCGCAGCGGCCCAGTTGCGCCGACCCTCGCCCGCCGCTGCTATAGCAAACCCGGGCGAAGTCGTAGTTCGGAGCTAGTTAGATCAGGCGCGTCACGCCTGATCTATCAGCCACCGAAGTCGTCGAAGGCGATCATGTCCTGCTCAACACCCAGGTCGTCGAGCATCTTCTGGACCGAACTGTTCATCATCGGTGGACCACACATGTAGAACTCGATGTCGTCGACGTTGTCGTGCTCATTCAGGTAATTGTCCAAAGCAACCTGGTGAATGAAGCCGGTGTAGCCTTCCCAGTTGTCTTCCGGTTGCGGCTCGGACAAGGCGACGTGGTATGTGAAGTTCGGGAACTCCTTCTCGATCGCTTCGAATTGGTCCGTGTAGAACATCTCTCGCTTCGAACGAGCGCCATACCAGTAACTGACCTTGCGGCCGGTCTTCAACGTGTGGAACAGGTGGAAGATGTGGCTGCGTAGCGGCGCCATGCCGGCACCACCTCCGATGTAGAACATCTCGCGCTCGGTGTCCTTGATGAAGAAGTCACCATATGGCCCGGAGATCGTGATCTTGTCGCCCGGCTTCAGCGAGAACACGTAACTCGAGCACAAGCCCGGTGGCAGTTCTGGCTGACGCGGCGGTGGCGAGGCGATGCGAATGTTGAGCATCACCATGTTGCCTTCGGCCGGGTGATTCGCCATCGAGTAGGCGCGGAACACCGGCGTTGGGTTGTTGGCGACAAAGTCCCACAACTTGAACTTGTCCCAGTCGCCGCGGAAGTCCTTCTCAATCTCGAAGTCGGAGAACTTCATGTTCTCGTACTTCGGCACGTCGATCTGGATGTAGCCGCCGGACTCGAAGTTGATCGCCTCGCCGTCCGGCAAGTCGACTGCGAGTTCCTTGATGAAGGTCGCGACGTTTTGGTTCGAGCGCACGGTGCACTCCCACTTCTTGATGCCGAACACTTCATCCGGAACCTGCACCTTCATCGCGCTGCGCACCTTGACCTGGCAGGCCAGGCGCACGCCCTCTTTGGCTTCACTGCGAGACACGTGGGTCAGTTCGGATGGCAGGATGTCACCACCACCTTCGGAGACCTTGCACTTACACATCGCGCAGGTGCCCTTGCCACCACAGGCGGACGGCAAGAACAGGCCTTGATCACTAAGTGCAGTCAGCAGATTGGAACCAATCGCTACTTCGGGCGACTTCGAATCGTCGCCGTTGATCAGCAGCTTGACCTGCCCCTTCTCGACCAGCTTGCTTTCACAGAACATCAGCAACAACACCAAAGCCGCGAGGACTCCGGTCAAGGCGATCACACCTACGAGGATTTCCATCTGATGTGTCTCCTTAGATTCCGCTGAAGGTCATGAAGGCCATCGCAATGAGGCCCGTAGTGATGAACGTAATGCCAAGGCCCTTGAGCGGACCCGGGATGTGCGCCGTGCGCAGCTTCCAACGAATGGCGGCCATGCTGACGATGGCGAGCAACCAACCTGTTCCGGAGCTGAGGCCGTAGACGACCGACTGCGTGAACGTGTAGTCGCGTTCGACCATGAACATCGAACTGCCGAGGATGGCGCAGTTCACTGCGATCAGTGGCAGGAAGATGCCGAGGGCCGCGTAGAGCTTCGGGCTAAACTTGTCGACGGCCATCTCGACGACCTGCACTGCCGCGGCGATGCTCGCGATGAACGTCAAGAACTGCAGATAGCTCAGGTCCGAGTTCGGCATGCCGGCCCAGGACAATGCGCCCGGAGCCAGGATGTAGGTCTGGATGACCCAGTTGAGCGGCACTGTCAGGCCGAGCACGAAGATGACGGCGATACCGAGGCCGACCGAACTATCAACGCGTTTGCAAATCGCGAGGTAGCTGCACATGCCGAGGAAGAACGCCAGCAGGATGTTCTCGACGAAGATCGCGCGCAGTGCGATGCCGAGCAGGCTAACACCCTCTTCAGGGCTGCCATCTTGCGGAACCGCGGACAACGCCCAGTTCAAAGACGCACAGTCGAAGGAGGTCAGGATTGTTTCAGAGATCATCAGTTAGCTCCTAATTCTCGACGTAGCCACGGAGCCAACGCAGAACCCAGACGATCACCCCTAGCAGGATGAACGCGCCGGGTGCGAGCACCATCAAGCCGTTGTTTACGTAACCAGCGTCGTACATCGCTTGCGGGATGATCTGGATGCCGAACAAGTTGCCCGAGCCAAAGATCTCACGGACAGCGCCGACGACACAGATGATCCAGGCGTAGCCAAGACCGTTACCGATGCCATCGAGCAAGCTGCGCCATGGCGGGTTCTGCATCGCGAATGCCTCGAGTCGACCCATCACGATGCAGTTCGTGATGATCAGACTGATGAAGACGCCAAGCTGTTTGGCCAGGTCGAACGCGTAAGCGCGCAGCACCTGGTCGACAATGATCACCGCGCCGGACACGACGACCAACTGCACGATGATGCGGATCTTGGAAGGGATCAGGTTGCGCAACAGCGAGATGGCGACGTTGGCCATCGCCATCACGGCAATCACGGAAATGCCCATGACGATCGACACGTCGAGACGTGTCGTCACGGCAAGCGCGGAACAGATGCCAAGCACCTGCAACGTGATCGGGTTCTGATCCAACAACGGATCAAGGATGATGCGCTTCTCTTCGTCACCAAAGAGCGGTGCCTTAGGTGCGGGAGCGACTGTGGGAGCGGCTGTAGATGTCATTGTTGCGCCTCCTATTTCTTCTGCAGGTAGGTGCCAAACGCCTGCAAGTCCCTACGGACGAACTTGCCGACGCCGTTACTGGTAATGGTCGCGCCGGCGAGGCCATCGACGGCGTGCCGTTTCTCGCTCTCGATGCTCTCGTTGACCTTGCCCTTCTTGACCGTGATCGAGACCAGCTCGCCCTTGTCATTCAGGATCTCCTTGCCCTTCCACATGGCAGTCCACTTCGGGTTCTCGATTTCACCACCGAGCCCCGGCGTCTCGCCGTGCTTGTAGAACTGGATGCCCTTGACGTGGTTCTTGTCGGCGTCGAGGGCGAGGTAACCGTAGAGCGTGCTCCACAGTCCCTTGCCTGACACCGGCAGGATGATCGCGTCGAGCTTGCCGTCCGCGGTGAACGCGGTCTCGATCATGCGGAAGGCCATCCGGTCCTTTGGATCCGCTTCGAGTGCATCGGCGTTGAGCTTGTCGATATCGTCGACCGTCTTGCCTTCCGCCACGGTGCCATCACGCGTATCAATCACGACGCGCTTGACCTGCTTCTCGTAGAGCGCTTCGAGCACTTCACGAGTCCGGGGATCCCCGTTCTCGATCATGCCCGCCGCCATCATGACGTTCTTTTGGCGGTCGAATTCGGCCGCCGCAAGTTGCGTCGGCTTGAGCTCGGTCGCCAGGACCGCAAGGATGGAACTCACCGTGACACAGAGGCCAATGGTGAACGCCATCACATAGGAGTTGCTGTTGGTGTTCATGATCGCTTGAGCCTCCGCTTCATGTTGGCGGATACGACGAAGTGGTCGATGGTCGGGGCGAACGCATTCAGGAGCAGGATCGCCAGCATGGTTCCTTCCGGATACGCCGGGTTGATCATGCGGACGAGGATCGTGAAGACACCGATCAACAGGCCGTAGACCCACTTGCCGATGTTCGTCTCAGGACTCGAAACCGGGTCGGTCGCCATGAAGACGATGCCGAACAGGAAGCCACCGCAGAGCAGGTGCTCCCATGGCTGGAGATACATGCCACCGCTCATCGGCAGGTGCGACCAATCCGCCAGGATCGGAACCACGAACGCGGCGCCGAGCATGCCGATGACACCGGCAACCATGACGCGCCAGCTACCGACACCAGTGATCAACAGCACTGCGGCGCCAAGCAGCACCATCAGCTTGCTCATCTCCCCGGCACTGCCGGGGATGTTGCCGAAGAACAGGTTGGCGTGGCTATACATGCCGTCCGCATGGGTCGCCAACAGCTCACTGGCGTTCTCACCAGCGGTCTTGACCAGCGCCAGCGCAGTTGGCTCCGAGTAACCATCGATCAAGTTGCCGGGGACACCGGTCGGCGACGTGTTGCCGGCGACCCAAACGGTGTCGCCCGACATCTGCGCGGGGAACGCGAAGAACAAGAACGCCCGCACCATCATGGCCGGGTTGAAGATGTTCATGCCGGTTCCGCCGAACACTTCCTTGCCGAGCACGACGGCGAACGCGACGCCGATCGCCAACTGCCAGAGCGGCGTCGAAGCGGGCACGATCAGCGCGATCAGCATGCCGGAGACGAGGTAGCCTTCTGAGACTTCCTCCTTGCGGATGATGCAGAACAAACCTTCGATCGCGAGACCGACGCCATAGCTGACGATCACGATCGGCAGCATGCGCTGGAGACCGAAGACGATGGTGTCGAAGGAACTGACTCCCTCAACAGTGAGGTCCGGCGCACCGAGCAAGCCTTGCAGCCAACCGGTGACGTAGTCGCCAGCGGCCATCTTGCCGTCGCCCATCAATTGCGCGACCGCAGCGAAGTGCTGGACACCCGTGTTCCAGAAGGCCCAAAGCAGACACGGCACCATCGCGAGGATGACGCTGTTCATGACCCGCTTCAGGTCGACGTAGTCACGAACGTGAACACCCTTCTTGCCGGCGCGGAAGTCCGGCGCGAACAGGAACGTCTCCATCGCGTCGAACAGCGGCCACACCTTGTGGAACTTGCTGTCCTTCTGGTGATACAGCTTGCGCTGCTTGTCGACTAGATTGCGTAGGAACTGCACGGCTTAGGCCTCCTTCTCATACATGTCGAGACCTTGGCGAATGATCTCGCCAACATCGATCTTGCAGGGATCCACGAACGTGCAAAGTGCCACGTCTTCTTCGGTCAATTCGAGCAGGCCGAGTTTGAGCGCCTCCTCGATGTCGTTGGCTTGAATCGCGCGAACCAAGTAGGTCGGCAGGATGTCGAGCGGCAGCACCTTCTCCCACGAACCGATGTTGACGATCGGGCGGTGGCCGCCGTTGAGGCGCGCGTCGACGACGTATTCCTTCTTCTTGAGGCCGAAGTTAACGCTCGCGTGGTTGGTCATCTTGCCGAACTGCGGCACGGCCCAACCAAACAGGTCACGCTTGTCGGTTCCCTCGGGAATGATCGTTAGCGTCTTGTTGCAGAGGCCGAGGTAACCGGTTGGCGCGACGACATAGCCGTTGAGCACGTTGCCGTTGATGATGCGATGGTCACCGGCCAGCGCATTGCCGCCGGTCAAGGTCGACACGGTGGCGTTCTGACGAACGCGGAAGTACTTGCGATCCGGCGCATCGCTGCCGCTAGCGGCGACAACCGTGTGCGCCGGGTATTTACCGGTGCGCTGCCATTGACCGAGGCGCGCGACATCGACGAGCGAAAGCACGTACGCGATCTCACCACTCTTGAGCGGTTGGATCTCGCTGATGTGCGTGCCTACCAAACCCGACGGATGCGGCCCCGAGAAGTCGTGCACTTCGACGCCACTGAGGCCGCGAAGGTCCGACTGGTTATCCCCCGCCGCGCGCAGCGACAAGTAGACCGGGCCCGAGGTCAACTGCTGCAGCAGGCCAACGCCAGCTTGTAGGTCTTCCTTGCGGCCTTGCGTTGCGAACGCAGGATCTGCCGCGAGCGGCGCCGTGTCCATGCCATTGACAAAGATCGCAACCGGCACGGTGTCACCCATCGGCATCTTGCCGAGTGGACGCTGGCGGAACAGCGGCCACAGGCCGGCGCCCTTGATCGCCTTGACAACACCTTCGCGATCACCACCTTCGCGATCACCACCTTCGCGATCACCACCTTCGCGATCACCAGCAGCAACGGGCAGATCGACAAAGCTGTCGGTTCCCCCACTCCTCGCGGCATCGTTCTCAATGACTACACGACGCAGGTAGCGACGCTCGCCAAACTCAACGCTCTTGACCTTGCCGGTTACCGGCGAGGACCAGACGATGTCTCGGTCGAGTTTGTTTAGGAAGATGGGCTGACCGGTCTGCACCGAGTCACCCTCCTTCACTAGCACCTTGGGTTTGATGCCAACGAACTCCGCGGTCTCGAGACCGACTTCCGTCGGTTCCGTTGCGTCCGCGAGGACAAACTCGGCGCGCCCGGCTAGCGGGAGGTCGAGGCCTTTCTTGATCTTGTGGGTCGTCATCCGTGACTGAGACCTGGATTAGGGAGTCTCTGGCTGACCAATCAACCGACTCGCTACGCGAGCCAAGAGGCAGGCCAATCAATGCCGAAGGAAGCTATCTGTCGAAATGGGAGAACAGCTCTGCCGAAGTCAGAACTGGTTGAGGTCGCATGACTCGCATCACTGCGGGCACGCACCCTCGGGTTCGGGTTCGCCAGCCGCCCTGCCGCACTTGCCGCAGGACCCGTCCGGGTTTCGCCCACCACATGACCCGGACAAGATGTGTCCACCCATGGCGAGCAGAGCGATCGCGAGGACAGGCACAGTGATGACCAGGATGGGTAGGAGGATGGACACGTTTTGGCTGGGACTTTGGGCAAACAAGATAGCGACTGACCCGACGGATTCGAGTGGCTGCTCTGGGTTCTATCACCGCGTTTTGACCGAACAGCACCCGGGCGACGCGTAACGGGCACGGCTGGCGGCACCTCGAACATCCGCGAATCGCATTTCATGTCCTACTCTAGGACGACAAGCGGCTCTTCACCAACTGGGTCAAACTGCGCAACGTATTGCAGTTCGACAGCGAAACGTCGCTGGCGCTGACCGACACCCGGAACTGCTTCTCAAGAAACTCCACTACCTCGATAACACCGGCGGAATCGACCATGCCGGACGTCACCAGCGGCGTGTCGTCTTCGAGTCCCTCCTCTTTGCCGTCGCGAAACCAGTTGGCGACGAAGGAGCGGATCTCAGGGAGGATGTTCTTGGGCTCGGGAGCGGGGCTTTCGGGCATTGGCAGGGCGAATAGGGGCGAACATGATGCCGGGCGACCCCGCGCCTCGCCACCTCAGCCTTCCTTCTCCGGCGTAACAACGGCATCCTGTGCCGGTGAAGCTTCGCTGGACCAACATCGTCGCCGCGCTCGCGGCACTGGCCGTGCCCAGCGCCATCGCGCCTCATTGCGCCGGATGGCATTGGACCATCGACCTGCTAGCGTGCTTTCCGGTCCAGTCGTTCGGCGTGCTCACTGCCGGCGCCGCCACACTTACGGTTGCACGTAACTGGTGGTCAGCAGCCACGCTCGCTGCGTTCGCCGTGCTAGCCGCCTCGGCAATTGCGCCCGGATGGCGGGTCGAGAACAACTTCCAAGACTCCGTGGAGAGCTCCCCAGAATTTAGAGTTCTCAGCCTTAACCTTTTGCACAGAAACGTTAAAGGACATGAAGAGGTCTTGAAAGTTGTTCGAGAGTTAACTCCTGACCTGATCTGGATGGCCGAGTATACGCCGCTCTGGCAGAAGTTCCTTTCGGGCAAGTTGCCGGACTTCCCCTACCGATGCCAGCAGCCGGCATTCGGTTCTTTTGGCGCAGCACTGTTCTCCAGGCACCCCCTGCCGCTCGCCGAGATGATCGAACTAGGCCATTCATGGACACCGGCATGCCGGGCGGTCGTGCAAACACTATCCGGTCCCATCGGATTCCTCGGTGTGCACACACCCCCGCCGGGATTCAGTTTCTCGCGCACGGAAGAACGCAATCGTGGCTTGGCCGCCATTCCGCTCGCGCTGGAAAACTTGCCTGAGCGCCGAATCGTCTGCGGCGACTTCAACGCAACCCCATGGAATGCTCCGTTCCAACAACTGCGCACCAAGACGGGACTGTCAGCCGGCACGACGACCACCTGGCTGCCGACCTGGCCGGCGAACTTGCCGTCGTTCTTGCGGATACCGATCGACCACGTGCTGGTGGCAGGCAAACTGACCGTTGGCGAAGTGCAACTAGGCCCTCACGTGGGCAGCGACCACCTGCCGTTATTCGCCGTGGTCCGCATTGTCGAGTAGACGCGCCACGTGGCAGATCTGCGTCGACTAGACATTCGCGACTACCAGTATTTTTTTTGGATCCACTGCGGTTGCCAACGGTCGGCGGGCCAACGCTTGCCGGTCAGGTCAATCTCAACTGGCAGTTGCTCTTTGGCTGTCCACGCCAATGGGTCGTCGCACTCCTCTTGAAGGCTGCGCATGCGCTCGCAGAGTTGGTCATGCAGTTGCTTCATCTCGGGCAGATTCGACAGATCGTGAAGCTCATCGGGATCGGCCTTCACGTTGAACAGCAGCGTGCGATCAATCTTCGGCAACCGCATCAGCTTGTGGTCGCCAACGCGTAGTGCGCGCTGCGTCTTTGCATACAAGAACAGCAACTCGTCGCGCCCCGTGCCCTTACCGCGCAGCACCGGCCACAGACTCTGGCCGTGCACATCGGCCCCGGCGTCAACGCCTGCCGACTGCAAACACGTCGCGGTCAGGTCGAACAGGTAGGCGAGTTGATTGCGCGACTCACCGACAGGGATCCCCGGGCCCGAGATCACGCACGGCGAACGCATCGAGTGTTCGTAAAGGCTCTGCTTGCCGAGCAAACCATGGCTGCCAAGCGCCAGACCGTGATCGGCGGTGAACACGATCAAGGTGTCCTCCTCCAGCCCAGCGTTCGCCAGAGTTTCGATTACACGCCCGACCTGCGCATCGAGATGGGACACCAACGCGCGGTATTCGACCAACTGGTCGCGCAGCAGTTGTTCATCGCGCGGCCACCCGAGCAGGTTCTCGTCGCGCACGGTCATCGTCATCTTGCCGAGGTTGAGGCCATGCTGGCCGCGGAAGTTCTTCGGTAGCTCGGGGCGCGGCAAGTCCTTCAACTTATCGAGCCACTGCTGCGGCGGATCACGCGGATCGTGCGGCGACGTGAACGGCACATAAGCGAAGAACGGCTTGTCGGTGCCGGAGGACTTGTGGCGCTTCAGGAAGTCGACCACGGCATCGGCGAAGTGCTCCGTCGAGTGGCCCGCGGGCTTGCGCTTGTTGACGATCTTGCCGTCGACCACGTCGCACAGCGGCACCTGGAAGTGATCGCACATGCCGCCACGGAAAACACTGCGCGCATTCGGAAACGATCGTGTCAACGATTCGTCGCCGTTGTGCCACTTGCCGGTAGTAAAGGTCTCATAGCCGACGTCGCGCAAATACTGCGGCATCGTCTTGATGCCCTTCAGGTTGTCCGGCGCATGGGTCAACATGCGACCCGACATCAACATCGCACGCGACGGCGCACAGACAGCACCATGCCGTGAACCCATGCAGTAGATCTGCGTGAACTTGGTGCCGCGTGCCGCGAGCGCATCGATGTTCGGCGTATGCACGTGCTTGCCGCCAAAGGCGCCGATGGTGTCGGCACGCAAGTCGTCGGCGAAAAAGAACAGGATGTTCAGTTGCTTAGGTTTTTGGGCCGCGGCGTCTTGCGACGTAGCGCTGGCCACCAACAACGAACCAGCCAACAAGCACAGCAATCGCATCATCATTAGTTCGTCTCCGGCGCCAACCGCGGCGCACTGTGGCCCCGTTCGCGCACATCCGTAAGCAATACTCGCAACTCGACGACCACGTCGGGGTGCTGTCCGGCGAGGTTGACCTTCTGTTCGAGATCTTTCTCCAAGTCACACAGCATCACGCCCTGATCGTTGGCTGGGTAGCGCTCGCGCAACCACTTCGGCACGCGAGTATGAGTGCCATCCTGGTGATCGATCAGCAGCCATTTACCGCGGCGAATCCCCCACTTTTTGGCGGACGTGTTGTGCACCAGGAAGTCGCGCACACGGTCAACTTCGTCCAACCACAGCGGCATCAGGTTGAAACTGTCTTCGGCCTGATCCTGCGGCAGTTCGAACCCAACCAGGCTCGCCATCGTCGCCATCAAGTCGACCTGCCCCACTAGCGCATCACTAGTCTGGTTCGCCTCGACAACATCCGGCCAGCGCACGATCATCGGCACCCGATGGCCGCCCTCCCAAACATCGCGCTTCAAGCCACGCAACCCGCCGGAGCTATTGTGATCGAACTTGCGCATGCGCTCGTAGGCGTAGTGCTCCGGGCCGTTGTCCGACGTGAACACAACCAACGTATCGTCGGCCAAGCCCGCGTCCTCGAGCGCCTGCAGCACCGCACCAACCGTTGCATCGGTCTGCGCCACGAAGTCGCCATACGGCCCCGCCTCGCTGCTACCAACATGCGACGGCGCAGGAACGATCGGCGCGTGCGGTGACGTGAACGGCACGTAGAGGAAGAACGGTTGGTCCGCATCCTTCTGCCCGTGCACATACGAAACCGCGCGCCGCGTCAACTCCGGCATCACCGCGTCCAACTGCCAACCTTCGGCCATCGGACCGGGCCGGCCTTCGTGACTGCCTTCCGGCGGCTTCGGACTTGCCACGTAGGGCACGGTCGGTGCCGTCACCACATGATCGTTCTCGATCCACGTGTATGGCGGGAAGTTCGGGACGTCGTCGCCGAAGTAGTAGTCGAAACCGTGCGCCAGCGGCCCATCCGGAACGGGTTGACTCCAATCGAACTGGTCCGCCGCGAAGCCCTTGCCCTGCTGCTGCTTGGCACCTTGCTTCTTCGCGCCGCTCCAATCCCAGCCAAGATGCCACTTGCCAATGCATGCCGTGCGGTAGCCACGTCGCTGCAACATCTCCGGCATCGTCAGACGTGCATCGTCGAAGACCGAAGGCCCAAACGCCTGCACGATGCCATGGAACTTGCGCCAGTGATGCCGACCGGTCAGAAGCGCGTAGCGCGACGGCGTGCAGATTCCGGACGAAGAGTGCCCATCTGTAAATCGCATACCCTGACGCGCCAGTTGGTCGAGATGCGGCGTCGGGATCTTCGAATGCTCGTTGTAGCAACCGACATCGCCATAACCGAGGTCATCGGCATACAGGATGACGATGTTCGGCAAGCGCATGATGCGCGATGACGAGGATGACACGGGAGGCCCGCTGCACGTTACTGCAGCAAGGCCGAACACCAGGAGAGGGAGTGCGCGCACAGCATCGAGCGTAACGGCGAGGCACCTTCGCTTCGACCATCGCGTTCGCGCGACCCCAGCAACGCCCGCTACTTCGACTGCCGCCAGCGATCGAGCGCGACGGCGGCAACGATGATCACACCGGTCACGACTTCCTGCACCCAGTTCTCGAGGCCGACCTTGGTGCAACCGTTGTCGACCACGGTCATGATCAAAGCACCGAGCAGCGTGCCAACAATCGCGCCTTCGCCGCCGGCCAGCGAGGCGCCGCCAATGACGGCAGCGGCGATCGCCTTGAGTTCGAAGCCCTGACCAGTCGTCGGGTCGCCCATCTGCAGATACGACATCTGCATGACCGCAGCGATGCCGGCACAGGCGCAGCCGAGCACATAGACGCGCAGTTCGGTCTTAGGCAGGTTGATGCCGCACAAGCGCGCGGTTTCGCGACTCGAACCTAGCGCGACGACATGGCGACCAAACACCGACCGCCGCAACAACAAGGACGCAACGATCGCGACGATCAATAAGACCCAGACGCCGGGCGGCAGCAGGCCTTCTGGTTCCATTAACGCATTGAGCGTTTCGTCCGATTCAAAGTAGATCGGCTGGTTATCGCCGAGTCCCTTCGCGATCCCGCGCAGTGCCCCCCACAGGCCAAGCGTCACAATGAACGGCGACAGTGGCAAGGCCTGACGGATGCGAGCCGTCGCCAGCCAGACAGCCGCACCGACTCCGGTGCCGAGCAACAAGGACCACAGCGACCCCATGCCCACAGTGCCCCAGACAACAAGCCCACCCGCGGCTGCAGTGAGCAAGACGCGCAGCAACGCACCGATCACCAGCGCGCCAATCAGCCAACCGACGAGGCAACCGCTCAGCACCGTCGCGAGTGCCGCCAGCCAGAAGCCATGGCCCTCTTGCATCACCATCGAACCGACCATCGCCGACAGCGCGATATTGGCGCCGACCGATAAGTCGATACCGCCACTGACGATGATCCACGTAGCACCCACCGCAGCGGTTCCGACTACCGCGGTCTGCAGCAGCATCAGTTCTTGGTTGGACCAACTCGTGAAGTTGCCGCCAGCCAGAATGGCGAACAGTCCCCAGGTCACGAGCAACCCGAGCAGCGGGCCAGCCCCGCGCACTCCTGTCTTGCTCAATCGCGCAGCGAGCTTCATGCAACTCCTTCGGCAAGCCGTGCCACCGTCATTTGGCAAAGCAGTGTGTGTTCGTCTAGTTCGGCAACCGACCGCGCCGGTTGCACATCGCCACCAGCGACGACCGCGATGCGATCGGCGAGCCCAAGCAATTCGGGCAGGTAGCTGGAGACAACCAGTACCGCCTTCTTCTGTTGATGCGCCAATTCGTCAATCACTTTGTAGATCTCGGCCTTCGCGCCGACGTCGACACCGCGCGTCGGTTCATCGAGCAACAGCACGTCAGAGTCGGCAGCCAGCAAACGAGCCAACGCGACCTTCTGCTGGTTGCCGCCGGACAATTCTTGGATGGCTTGGCCAGCGTCGCGGAACTTGACGCCAACGCGCTCTAGCCAGGCGCCAGCATCTTGCTCGAGCCCCGATCCGGATAGCAACCCGCGGTTGGCCCGCCGCGACAGACACGGCAGCCACAAGTTGTCGGCCAGCGACTGCGTCAATGACAAGCCCTCATGCTTGCGGTCTTCGCTGAGCAAGCCGACGCCCTGCTGCCACCGATCGCGCGGCGAACACCAACCGTCGTAGCCAAGCACTGACACCTTGCCTGACACGACATCGTCGAGGCCAAAGATGCAGCGCAGCAACTCGGTGCGGCCAGCGCCAACCAGACCGGCGATGCCAAGCACCTCGCCGCGCCGCAGCGTCAGCGATGCTGCGACCGGCAATTCTCGCCCAGTCAAGTTCTGCAACTCCAAGGCCACTTCGCCTGGTTCGCACGGCGTGCGATGGTAAAGCTGTTCGACGTTGCGCCCAACCATCGCGGCAACGAGGCCGTCGTGATCGATGTCCTGCATCGCACCCGTGGCCACCGTCTCGCCATCGCGCAGCACGGTGTAGCGATCAGCGACCGCGAACAACTCTTCGAACACGTGCGAAACGTAGACGACCGCGACACCAGTGCTCGCCAACTCACGCAGGCGCTTCAGCAACGGTCCGACGTCGGCTTGCGTCAAACTCGACGTCGGCTCGTCGAGCACTAGCACCCGCACCTCTTGGGTCAGGGCGCGCGCGATCTCGACCAATTGCTTATCGGCCGGCGGTAGCGTTGCCACCAGACGATCGGGGTCGAGGTGCTCGCGACCGACGCGCGCCAACGCCTGCAGCGATTGCTCGCGCAGCGCTGTGCGATCCACAAACCAACCCCGCCGCGGTTCGCGACCGAGGAACAGGTTCTCGGCAATTGTCAGGTGCGGCGCCAACGCCAATTCTTGGTGGATGATCGCCAGCCCAGCCTCGCCCGCTTCGGACGGATCGGCTGGCAAATGCATCATTCCGTCGATTTCCATCGAACCGGAGTCGGCCAAATGCACGCCCGCAAGCGCCTTCAACAGCGTCGACTTGCCCGCGCCGTTTTCGCCGACCAACGCGTGCACCTCACCTCTCTTGACGTCGAGGTTGACGCCAGCGAGGGCCACGGTTGGGCCAAACCGCTTGCGCAACGCCCGCACGCACAGGCGCGATGCAGCGACGGTCATTTGAGCAGCGCCGCGATCTCGGGCTGATCCATGTTGGCCTTGGTCGCCAAGATGCAGCCGGTATCGACTTCCTTATCGACGGCCTCGCCGGCGATCAGTTTATTGAGATGCTCAACCGCAAGCTGGCCCATGCGGCGCGGGTTCTGCACCACGAGCGCGTGGATTTTACCTTTGCTCAGGCCAGCCTTGAGCGGCTTGGTCACGTCGAAGCCGACGAACTTCAGCTTGCCGGTCATGCCCAACTGGTCGAGCGCGAGCATCATGCCATTGGTGACTGGTTCACACGGGCAAAAGACGCCGTCCGCCTTCTTCAGGTCGTCGGCCATGTTGAGTGCGGCGGTCTTGGCATCGCCGGTCGAAGCGCCGGCGTGTCGGTTGTCGACCAGGATTTCTAAGCCAGCGGCGCGCACAGCCCGCAAGAAGCCCTCTTCGCGTTCCGTCGTCGAGGCCGAACCAACCTGGTAGCGCAGCACCACGACCTTGCCCTTGTTACCAAGCAAGCGCGCCATTTCCGCACCGGCCAGTTCGCCGCTCGCGCCGTTGTCGGTGGCGATGAAACTTGCGAAGTCCTCGCCCACTGTGCCTGCCAATGCCGAGTCAAAGATGACGACCGGGATGCCCTTGGCCTTGGCTCGCTTGACCTCGGGGACCAACGCTTTCGCGTCCAGCGGTGCCAGCGCGATGCCGGCAACACCTTCGCCTATGAACTGCTGTACCAACTGCTTCTGTGCAGAGCGGTCGTTCTCCGACAGCGGCCCCTTAAACAACATGTCCAAGTCGGTCTTCGCGGCCGCATCTTCAGCACCGGATTGCACGGCTTGCCAGAACACGTGGGTCGTGCCCTTGGGGATCACGACGATGCGCGCCTTCCCGGTGCTCGAATCCGCGCCAGCATCACCGCAGGCAGTCACCAAGAGGAACGACGAGAGCAACAGGACGTAGCGCGCCAAAGACATGGAGCGCGATGCTAGCGGCACAGGCGTCCGGAGCGAACTGCTTGCCGGATAGTATGGCGACCCGTTAGCTGCCCGAGAGCGTCAACACGACCAACTGCGGCCAACAATTCAGGCGCACGCGCGGCGCATCCCCGCATTCTAGCCCAATCCCGCGGCTACAGCACAGCCACGCCTTGCCGTGCGCACCCCCCCCCGCCACCGAAGCAGTGTGCCAGGATGTCGCACAGATGGCCGGGCAATCCTTGCCCATCAGCGGCTCGGGCCCAACAATCCCCGCGTGCGCATCGATGCCCATCAGCACTTCTGGCGGTATGACCCCGCATCCTACTCGTGGATTGATTCGCGCATGCAGCGCCTTGCCCGCGACTTCCTGCCGAACGACCTGCAACCGCATCTCGCCGGATGCAAGTTTGACGGCGCAATTGCCGTTCAAGCGCGCTCAAACCTCGAAGAAACCAAGTTCCTGGTCGAACTCGCGCACAAACACGACTGCGTCAAGGGCGTGGTCGGCTGGGCCGACCTCTGCGCCGACAACCTCGACGATGTGCTCGACGAACTTTGCCAGGACCAGGAACTACGCGGGTTGCGGCACATCGTGCAAGACGAACCGGACGATCAGTTCTTGCTGCGCAACGACTTCCAAGACGGCGTGCGCAAACTCGCCGACCGCAACTTGGTCTACGACGTGCTTATCTACCCGCGACAACTGGACGCTGCGGTGTCGTTCGTCGCGGCGCTGCCCGACCAACCGTTCGTGCTCGACCACCTGGGCAAGCCCAACATCAAGAACCAGGACCAAGACGCCTGGCAACTCGGCTTCGACGGCATGGCTCAGTTCGAACAAGTTAGCTGCAAGGTGTCCGGCATGGTCACCGAAGCCAAATGGAACGAATGGCAACCGAGTGACTTCCGCCACTACCTCGATTCCGCGCTCGAAGCGTTCGGCCCGGATCGCTTGATGTTCGGTTCAGACTGGCCAGTGTGCCTGCTCGCAGCGAACGACTACCAAGACGTCTACCAACTGGTCGCCGATTGGGCGAAGGCATTGAGTGACAGCGAGCAGCAGAAACTGTTCGGCGACAACGCGGCCCGCATTTACGGAATCACCAACTAAGCATGAGCAACACGTATCTGGTTACTGGCGCGATGGGCTGCATCGGCGCCTGGGTCGTCAAGCACCTCGCAGAACGCGGCGACACGCCGGTCGTCTTTGACATCGGTGGCGACGCCCGCCGCATCAAGGACATACTCGACGAAGACACCTTCGCCCGCGTGCAGTTCGTCACTGGCGACATCACCGACCTCGAAGCGACCAAAAAGTGCGTCGCGGATGCGGCCCCAAAAGCCATCATCCACCTCGCCGGCCTACAGGTGCCGTTCTGCAAGGCGAACCCGGCCCTCGGCGCCAGCGTCAATGTGCTCGGCACAATCCACGTCTTCGAAGCGGCGATCGCGGCCAACGTCGAACGTGTCGTCTACGCAAGTAGCGCCGCCGTCTTTGGCCCCGGCCAGGATGGTGCGGCCGCTCCCGACGAGAACTCCGCCTGCGAACCGACCACGCACTACGGCGTCTACAAGCGTGCCAACGAGGGCACCGCGCGGATCTACTGGCAAGACAACCAAATGCCCAGTGTCGGCCTGCGGCCGCTAACGGTCTACGGCATCGGCCGCGACCAGGGCCTGACATCCGGCCCAACCACCGCGATGAAAGCCGCGGTGCTCGGCAAGCCACACACGATCGGCTTCACCGGCTCGACCGACTTCAACTACGTCGGTGACACGGCGGCGATGTTCATTGCCTGCGCCGACCACGACCCGGTCAGTGGCAAGGGTGCGCACGTCTACAACCTGCACGGCGCGACCGTCGCGGTCTCCGACATCATCACGACAATTGAAGAGCAGCACCCGAGCGCCAAAAGCACGTTGCAGCAGAGCGGGCCTGAGCTACCAATCCCGCCGCAACTCGACGGCAGCGCCATCCATCGCGACTTCCCGGGCCTGCCGGACACGTCGCTGCAGGAGGGCATCGGCTACACGCTGAAGCGCTTCGGTGAACTGCACGAAGCCGGCAAACTAGACACGCGCGACTTGCCCAAGGAGTAGGGAGCAGGAGTCGCGCAGCCGCTGCCAGGTGTTAGTCAAACACCTGGCCAAACGAGGCACCCGCTTCAGCGAGGTCCTGAGCGACGGCAAAGATGGCAGAAGCCGCCGGCCAGACCAGATTCGGCATGCCCACATCGTGATTCGTTCGGGCTAGACTGCCGCGCCATGATGCGCGCCTGTGCAATCACGGCCCCTGGCCAGTTCGAAGTGCTCGACGTTCCGTCGCCAGAACTCGGTCCACACGATGTCCGGATCCAACCGGCAGCCGTCGGCGTCTGCGGCACCGACTTTCACATCTACAGCGGAGAGTCCAACTTCCACTATGACGAGAACGGCCGCGCCATCCCACTAGAGCAAGCGCCCCAGATCCTCGGCCACGAGATCACCGGCACCGTCATCGAACGCGGGCGCGCTGTCCACGACCTCCACATCGGCGCGCGGGTCATCATCGACCAGGGCCGCAACTGCCGCAGCGAACGTCGCGAGCCAGCGTGCGAGTATTGCGCGACCGGCCACTCGCACCAATGCGAGTTTTTCGAAGAGCACGGTATCACCGGCCTCGCCGGTGGCTTCGCAGAAGAACTGGTGACCCCGGCTCTCAATGTCATCGCGATCGAGTCCGATGCATCGTTTGCAAAAGCGGTGATGACGGAACCGATCGCCTGCGTGCTGCACTGCACCGACTTTGGCGTGCGAGCCAGTGGCCGATATCGATTGGACCCAAAGGCCAGCGACAGCGAGCGGGTGCGAACCGCGGTCGTGCTTGGCGCTGGCCCCGCCGGCCTGCTGTTCGTGCAAGTGCTGCGCACCCGCTACGCATTCGACGGCCCGATCATCGTCAGCGACCCGAGCGCCAAGAAGCGCGCGCTCGCCAAGTCGCTCGGCGCGATCGCCGTCGCGCCAGCACAACTTGAAGCCACCGTCATGGCTCAGACGAACGGACGCCGCGCCGAGTTGCTGATTGAAGCGACTGGCAGTGGCCCAGTGTTCGCGGCAATCCCCAACCTAATCCGCAAGCAGGCAACCGTGCTGCTCTACGGCGTCGGCCACGGCGGCGCGTCGCTCGAATTGCTCAACCCTCTGCAATGGCGCGAGGCCGTGCTAGTGACGTCGGTCGGAGCAAGCGGCGGGTTTGACGACGATGGCCGACCAACGATCTACCGCGACGCACTGCGCATGCTCGAACGCGGCGAGATCCAAGTCGACGACTTACTGACCCATCAGTATCCCGGCCTAACCCGCATTCCCGACGCATTCACCGGCGCCCATCAAGACAGCGACTACATCAAGGGCATTGCGGTACTGTCATGACCGACACCCCCACTACCAGCCGCAATGTGTCGCTGTTTGCGACCTGCCTCGGCGACCAACTGAGCCCAGACGCCGTGCACGCGACCGTCACCGTGCTCGAACGCGCAGGGTGCCAAGTGACCTTCGACCCGCGCCAAACGTGCTGCGGCCAGCCGGCGTTCAACTCCGGCTTCTGGCAAGAAGCACGCGAGGTGGCCCGTCACTTCCTCGACGTGTTTAAAGACGCCGAGGTCATCGTCGCGCCATCCGGATCGTGCACAGCCATGGTGCACCGCTTCGTCGACTTATTCCGCGACGATGCGGAGTTGCTGCCGCGCGCCGAAGCGATGGCGCACAAGACGTTTGAACTGTCGAGTTTTTTGGTACGCGAGCTTGGCGTAACCAACCTCGGAGCCCGTCTTGACGCACGCGTCGGCTGGCACGACGCCTGCCACGGTCTGCGCGAACTGCGCATCAAGCAAGAACCACGACAACTGCTGGCCCAGGTGCAAGGCCTCGAGTTGGTCGAACTCAAGACGTGTGAATCGTGCTGTGGCTTTGGCGGCACGTTCTCGGTCAAGATGCCCGAAGTTTCAACGGCCATGCTCGACCACAAACTCGACGAACTACAGATGACGCCGATCGACGTGCTCGCGGCCGTCGACAGTTCGTGCTTAATGCAGATTCGCGGCCGATTGGAGCGACGCGGCTCCCCCGTTCGCACCATGCACCTAGCGGAGATCCTGGCCTCGCGATGAACACGTCGCCAAGCAACCGCAAAGCGAACGCGTTCCACGCGCAAGCTAAGAACGCACTCAACGACGCGACGCTGAAGCAAGCGCTACGCAGCGCGACGGATACGTTCGCCGAACGACGCAGCGCAGCGATCGCCGCAGTGCCCGACTGGGAAGCACTGCGCGAACAGGCGCGCCTGGTCAAAGACGCAACCGTCGCACGACTCGACCACTACATCGAGCAGTTCGCCGACAACGCCGAGCAGGCAGGCGCCACGGTGCACTGGGCGCGCGACGGCAAGGAAGCCTGCGCCATCGTGCAGAAGATCGCCGAAGACAATGGCGCGACGCGCCTGGTCAAGTCAAAGAGCATGGCGACCGAGGAGATCCACCTAAACAAGGCGCTGGCCGAGCGAGCCCTGGAACCGGTCGAAACTGACCTCGGGGAATGGATCATCCAACTCGCAGGTGAGACGCCATCGCACATCATCGTTCCCGCGATCCACATGACGCGCGACCAGGTTGGGGAACTGTTTGTCGACAAACTCGGCATCCCACCGAGTAACGATCCTAAAACTCTGTGCGCGCACGCTCGGGAACGACTGCGCAGTCACTTCGCCCAAGCCGACCTAGGCATCAGCGGCGTCAACTTCGGCGTCGCCGAGACCGGCTCGATCCTGATCCTCGAAAACGAGGGCAACGTGCGCATGACCACGACGATGCCAAAGGTGCATGTCGCCGTCATGGGTATCGAACGAGTGATCCCGCGCTTCAAAGACCTCGAAGTATTCCTGCGCTTGCTGCCACGCTCCGGTACCGGCCAACACCTAACGACCTACCAGAGCATCCTGACCGGTACTGATTCCGCCCAGGACTCAGCGAACGGCCAAGGCCCGGAACAAGTGCACATCGTGCTGCTCGACAACGGCCGTTCGAAGATCGCCGTCGACGAGAAGATGCGCGAGACGCTCGCATGCATCCGCTGCGGTGCATGCCTAAACGCGTGCCCGGTCTACCAAACGGTCGGCGGCCACGCCTACGGCACGGTCTATCCCGGTCCGATCGGCGCTATCCTGACACCGCAGTTGGCCGGCATGCACGAAGCGAAACCGCTGCCGTTTGCATCGAGTTTGTGCGGCGCGTGCAAAGACGTCTGCCCGGTCAAGATCGACATTCCGAGTCTACTACTCGAACTGCGGCAACGCGCAGTCGAAGGCACGGACCACGAACCTGCGACCAAGCGCTCGTTCTTCGAGAGCATGTCGTGGCGCATGTGGTCGTGGTTTATGCGCGGCCCCAAGCGCTTCCGCTTCGCCTCTGCCATGGCACGACTAGGCCAAAGCATGCCACTCGTGCATCGCCTAGTGCCACCGATGGCCGCCTGGCATTCGACGCGCGAACTACCGCGCCTCGCGAAGCGCTCCTTCCGCAACACCTACAAGGGACCGAGCAAATGAGCAGCGCCCGCGAACAAATCCTTGGCACCTTGCGCAGCCAACCGGGCCTCAAGGTTCCGCCACTGCCCGACGTGATGACCTCGGCCAGCAGCGACGCCACACCAATAGCCGAACGCATCGCAGCCTTCACCGCGATCCTCAACAAACTGGGCGCGCCGGTAGATGTCGCCCCCGACATGACGGCCGCCGCAACCCGCATCACAGAAGTGCTCGCGCAGCACAACGCGAGTTCGTTAGCACTCAGCGATGCCGACGAAGTGCTAGCCATCGCCCAAACACTGCCGGCCACCATCGAACGCATCCCGCACGACGCGCCGCGCGAATCGTTGCTGCGCAGCCACGCAGGCTTAAGCACGGCGCAATGGGCCATCGCGGAGACCGGCACCCTAGCGCTGGTTTCACGCCACGAGCGCCACCGCCTATCGACACTCCTACCGGACCTGCACATCGCGCTGGTCCCAGCATCGCGAATGCTCGCGACTCTGGGCGACGCCTTCGTTCGTATCGGTCCAAACGGCGCACCCGACGCCCCCACGATCACCTTCATTACCGGTCCTTCGCGCACCGCAGACATCGAACTCGAACTGATTGTCGGCGTGCACGGACCGAAGGCCTTGCACGTAGTGATCGTCGCAGACGCGTAAACCTTCCCCCGCGCCACGCGCCGACGGCCGGATCGAACTATTCGTAGTTGCCTGACCGCCCGGAACCGGTTTCTCTGGTCGCCCCAATCGGAGCATCCAGCTTGAAACTAGTCGCCTTCTCAACATCCTCGTCCGCCTCCCCTCGTCCCGGTGCCCTGCTCGATGAGCAGACGGTGCTCGACTTCACGCACGATGCAGCCGGCCTGCCGTCGCTTGCGAACGATCTCGACGCCTGCGACCTCGCCCACCCGTTCTTGGCAGCGGCACGCGAACTCGTCGCCAAAGCTGCGAACGCGGCCGAACGCTCACGCTTGCAACAAGCCGGCGCCCTGCTCGCGCGCGACGAAGTGTCGTTGCACGCACCAGTACCGCGCCCGGGCAAGATCATCTGCATCGGCCTCAACTATCGCGACCACGCAGAAGAACAGGGCGCCGAGCTTCCGACGGCACCGTTGGTCTTCAACAAGTTCTCAAACTGCGTGCTCGCCCCCGGCGGCACGATCGTGATTCCACCGGGCAGCACCGAAACCGACTTCGAAGCCGAACTCGGCGTCGTCATCGGCAAGCACGCATCGCGCGTCAACAAGGCCGACGCAATGGACTACGTGCTCGGCTACTGCAACTTCCACGACGTCTCGGCACGCGACTTCCAGTTCGCCGATGGCCAATGGACGCGCGGCAAGGCTTGCGACACATTCGCGCCGTTTGGCGAGTATATCGCCACCACCGACGACATCCCCAACCCGCACACGCTTCGCATCCAACTCCGCCTCAACGGCAAGACGATGCAAGACTCGAACACCAACCAACTGCTGTTCGACGTGCCAACCCTCGTCGAATACCTGAGCACCTACATAGCCCTCGAACCGGGCGACGTGATCGCAACCGGCACGCCACCAGGCGTTGGCTTCGCGCGCAAGCCACCGATCTACATGGCTCACGGCGACATCGCCGAAGTCGAGATCGAAGGCCTCGGCATATTGACGAACAACGTCGTCGCTGCCGACGCATAGTCGCCACTGCGTTGCCATTTCGCTTCCGCGACGCGGCCCCTGGCGGCGCCATCATTGGCGCAGCGCCTAGCCAACCGACAACCCGGAGAGTGCTTCGTGCCTGAGGCACGCTGGCCCAGCCTGCCTCGACCACGAAGCAACCAGGGTGTCGTAATTGCAGCCGATCAAAATGCGTTGGCCCGGGGATCCAACTGCCAACGGTTGCTCAGCACTTCCCAAAGGAACGCGGGTCGCGTAAAGCGGAGGCCATGTTGCGGCACTTGACCCTCAGTTTGCTGGCCCTGTCCCTAGCACTTCCTCGCGCCAACGCGCAGGAGCCAGAAGATAGCCAGCCGGATCCCGGGGTCGAGTTACGCGCCTGGCTGAACGATTACAAAGACGGCGCGATCCGTTTCCAGAAGGAAGGCCGCACCGACCCCGACGCCGTCGCGTTGCTCGAACAACACATGACGGCGGTCGCGAAGCGCAACACGTTCTCCGACGCACAACTACTGTTTGAAGCGGCGGTCGTGCAACCGCAAGCCGCCGGTGCCACATCGTCGATGGAGACAATCGATTTCCAGCGTGAGATGCAACCGTGGCGCGTGCGAGCAATGGCGCAACGTCATCTACGCACAATGAACCAAGTGAGCGTGCTGCCGTGGCTGCTCAAGAAACTGAGTGCGAAGGGCATTCGTGCCAACGTCGAAAACGACGATCAGGTGCATGCAATTGCCGTGCTACGCATTCTCGCCGGCCACCCCAGCCTCGAAGCCAAACTCGAACTGATGAAGGCGTGCGGTTCGATGCCTAACAAGCTGCGCGTGCACGCAGTCAACTCGATGGCGCGCGACGCCGAACTCGAACTGGTGCCGACACTGATTGGCTTGCTGCGCGATCGCGAGGCAAACATCCGCATCGCAGCAGCCAACGCCATCGGCACGGCAATGCAACCGCACGTTGACGAGACCCTGGGCAAGAACCCGACCGGCGAGCTACTCAAGAAGCGCAACCTCGCGATCAAGCACCTGCAACGGCTGGTGATCAGCGACAAGATCTGGCAGGTGCGCAGTGCCGCTGCGTTTTCGCTGGCCACGATGCGCTGCAAGGCGGTAATTCCGGCGTTGATCAAAGGCCTCGACGCCGAGTTGAAGCGCACGAAGGACCCGTGGGCAATGGACGTGCGATTGCACAAGGTCCTCGAAGGCTTGACCGGCCAGAGCGTCGCGCGCGGTGGCATCGCGCCGTGGAAAATGTTTTGGAAGAGCGAAGGCGCGTCATTCACGGTGCGCCCCAAGCCGCTGCCCGGCCAAGAGAAGCAGAAAGACGATCGCTACAAGAAGTTCTTCGACCTGACAATCGAGTCGGACCGCGTGCTATTCGTGCTCGACTTCAGCGGTTCGATGGCCGAGCCCATGGAGTTAAAGGCCACAGGCACGACCGCTGGCGGAGCAGCCGGCACCCAGACCACCAAAGCCGAACTCGTCATCAAGGAACTGAAGAAGCTGGTCATGTCGCTACCCGATGGCGCGCTATGCAACTTCGTTGTGTTTAGCAGCGACGTGCGTATTTGGCGCTCGGAAGGCAACCGGCCGGCGCTGATCAAGCTCGATGACGAATCGCGCGACGACCTGCTGGGCAACTTCCTCGATGGCCTACGCCCCAACGGCCCCACCAACCTCTACGACGCGCTGCAAACTGCGCTCGGGTTTGGTGGCCGTGGTCTCTACGACAAATACTACGGCGCCGGCTTTGACACGCTCTACGTGATCACCGATGGCGCGCCAACCGCGGGGCCAGTCACCGACAAGCTCGAGATTCGCAAGCGTGTTCGCGAAGCCAACCAGCTACGCAAGATCGCGATCCACTGCATCACGTTCGGCGAGAAGAACGACACGAGCTTCCTTGGTCCGATGGCAGAAGAGAACGGCGGCCGCCACATTCACATCGAGTAGCGAGCAAACTGGGTCGCCGGCAGATCGAATAGCTAGCGCCTCTTCTTCTTCTTGCTCTTCTTGCTCTTGTTGATCGGGTTCTTCCGTAGCCAGGCCTTGGCTTCCTTAGCCGTACTGAACTTCTGACCCGTGATCGCAAGCAAGGCTTCCTTGACCTTGCCCTTCCAGACCGCCCACGCGTGCCAACGCGCCTTCCAATACTCAGTGGGTGGATTCTCGCCGACGTCCACGTTTTCTGGGATCGGTTCTTCGAGGTTGCGCAACAGCATCGAGATCGCCTGCACTTCCTTGTGCTCCTTGACGAGATCGAGCACGGCTTCGTGAACCGGAATGCGCTCGTTGTCGTAGTCCGACTCAAGCATGTCCTTAATCAGCTTCCAATCGCCCGCGTCATAGCCGGTGCGGTTCAACGCGTTGATCAAGCTCGCCTCGACTTGCGGATTCGCCGTCAAGCGCAAGTTCTTCAGCAGCTTGAGAATCACTGGCTTAACACGATCATTCTTCTGATCAACCAACATCGTCACGGCCTGCTTCTTCAGCACGATCGACGAGTCCTTCTCGATGAACTGCTGTAGCGGCTTGATCAACTGCTGGCTAATGCCACCGCTGAGCGTGTCGAGCGCATTCTTGCGAACGAGCATGCTGACCTTCTTCGGCTTCAGGATCTTCTGGAACGCCTTGACCTTTTGGCGCGCCAACTTGTCCGGCCACGTCTCGAGCTTCTTGCTCGAAGAACTCTGACTCGACTTCACATCAGAACCCTGGCCAACCTTCGGTACCGGGGCCTGGCAGAACAACACACCAACGAGAACAATCGCGAGCATGTCCAACAGGATACCGCGTGACTACTGGATGTGGACCAGGACTCGACGGTTGCTGCCACGGCGGCGGTGTTCCTACAGATAGATGCCCTGCCATGTGCCCTAAGCAAACCGGCCATTGACGATCGGAATCGACAGGTTGTTCTGGGTCAGCGCCTACCCCGCGCATCGAGATCGCGGCCGACTGGGCCAAGCGGCCAAAGCCGCACGCTCTTATGCCGAAGCCGCGCGGCGCACATCTGGGCAGCCGGCGGAATGGCGGGAATGCATGGGAATCGAACCCACCGAGCCCTTCTCTAGGAAGGACCCCACAGGTTTTGAAGACCAGGCCGAACACCAGCTCGAATGCACTCCCGTGTGGGGTGGCGAAGCATCGCCGCAGAACGGGTCGAGTGCAAGACCCTGATCAAAAGGGGCGCCACGTACTACGGTGGACGGCTCTAGAGCCGGACTAGTTGCCGGCCAGACCGTGGCGGCGGTCGAGTTCCCGGAGTTCGCCGCTGGCCTGCATTTCGCCGAGCGCCTGACGCAATCGTGCCGCGACACCAGCGTGACTCTTCGGCAAGGCCAGGGCATAGCGTTCATGGTCCAGCGGCTTCTGCAGGCGCCGCAGCCTGCCCTTCGACTGCACGACCAACTCATCGGCCGCGGGCCCATCCATGACCGCGGCATCAATCTCGCGCGATACCAAGCGGAACAGACCCGAACCGCCGGTCTTGTTTTCGAACACACCGTGTGCACCCGGCAGATGGCGGATGATGGCGCGCTGCGAGGTCGTACCTGCGCCACCCGAAACACGCAGCTTATCAAGGTCTTCCAATGACTGCGGTTCGCGATCACCGACACGCACAACAACAGCGATCTCAGTGTCGAAGTATGGGCCGACAAACAGAACTCGCCGCGCCCGTTCTTCGGTAATGCCGAGCGTCGCACAGACAACATCGACACGGCCCGCCTCCACCTTGGGCAGCAACTGATCGAACGGCATGCGACTCCACGACACCTCGAATCCTGCTCGCTCACACAACTGCTGCATCATCTCGACATCGCGGCCAATCGGGGTGCCGTCTACAGCAACGCCAGCGAACGGCATATTGTCGAGATCAGACGCGACCACCAATGACGTTCGCAGTTGTGGGGTTGACTGACATGAACACAACAGCAGCAACGTCAACCAAATCCTGCGAACAGCAACAGCTAGAGAACGCGGCATGCCGGCAACGCTACTGCATGCCGGGCAGTAACGCTGGCTTCCCTAGCCGCAGGTGCGCCCAGCTAGCGAACCGCCGGCTGACACCTAGCGAAGCCGACGCTCGCTCGCTATCGTCTTAGCCCAATGCAAGCTCTTGAACTGCGGGTTGGCTCTCTCATTCGCTACGAAGGCAGGATGTGCACCGTCGTCTGGTGGAATATCCTTCGCAACGATCGTCGCCAATTCATCCAGATGCGTATCAAGGACCTGCAGTCGGGTCGCATCCAAGAGTTGAAGGAGCAGTCGGACTCTAAGTTCGAAACGCTCGAGAAGGAAGAGAAGGAGATGTCGCACTCCTACACCGACGGTGAAGCCGAAGTGTTCTTCACGCTGGATGGCGATGAGTTCCGCTGCCCGAAGGTCGCCGCCGAGGACGCGCTGAAGTGGCCGGCCGACAGCTACAAGGCGGTATTCGTCGACGACGAACTGGTCACCGTCAAGCCACCACTGTTTGCGATCGTCGAGATCACCGAGACGACTCCGCCAATCAGGGGCGTCGGCTCCGGCACCAAAGAAGCCAAGCTCGCCAATGGCATGACCATGAAGGTCAGTCAGTTGTGCGACGTCGGCGACAAGGTCAAGGTCGACACCGAGACTGGCGACTTCAAAGAGCGAATCAAGGGCTAGGCCCCAGCAAACATCTGGGCAGCGTTACCTTGAGAGTTGCGTTCGAGTAGCCTGCGCGCATGCCGTCGCTAGCTGTCCTGCTCGTCATCAGCCTGGCCGTCTTCTATCTCGCGCACCGGTTCTATGGCCGGTTGCTTGCGAAACTGCTTGGACTGGACTCGGCGAAGGTTACGCCGGCGCACGAACACGCAGACGGCAAGGACTATGTGCCGACCAACAAGTTCTACTTGTTGTCGCAGCACTTCTCCGCGATCTCGGCGGCGGGTCCGATTGCGGGACCGATCATCGCCGCGATGTGGTTCGGTTGGGCCCCAGCGTTTTGGTGGATCGTGCTCGGTTGCATCTTCATCGGCGCGATGCACGACTTCGCATCGCTGGTCGGTTCGGTGCGCCATGGTGCTTGCTCGATCGCACAGATCCTGAGGAGCTACCTCAACCCGCGCAGTTACATGGCGTTCACGCTGTTCATCTGGCTGGCGCTGATTCTGGTTGTGGTCGCATTCACCGACATCACCGCGAACGCATTCGTCACTGCGCTCGATATTGCGATGCCGAATGCGACGCCAGGCACCGCCGCGCCGCGCGTGCAGATTGAAGGCGGCGGCGTCGCTTCGAGTTCGATGATGTATCTCGGCCTCAGCTTGCTGATGGGCATCGTCGTCAAGCTTTGGAACCCACCACTGTGGCTGGTCACGATCATCTTCGTGCCGGCTGTCGGCGTTGCGATCTGGGCCGGCCCTCACCTGCCACTGACGATGATCGCGCCAGGCGACATCCCCAACCTGTATTGGGCTTGGGGCATCCTCGCGTATTGCGGCATCGCATCGATGCTGCCTATGTGGTTACTGCTGCAACCACGCGGCTACCTCGGCGGGTTCTTCCTCTACCTGACACTCGGCGGCGGCTTCATTGGCCTCTTGTGGGCAAACCCCGAGATCCAATGGCCGGAGTTCACCTCGTTCACGGCGGACAACGGCTTACCAATGGTGCCGTTCTTGTTCATCACGATCGCGTGCGGTGCGTGCAGTGGTTTCCACGGCTTGGTGTGTTCGGGAACGACCTCGAAACAGATCGACCGCGAACCTGACGCACACCTCGTTGGCTACGGCGGCATGTTGCTCGAAGGTGTCGTCGCATTGCTCGCTCTGGCGTGCGTAATGCATTTGTCGACCGACTCAGAACTGGCGAAGGCTACCCCGGACAAGGTGTTTGGCGTCGGCGTCGGCTCCTTCCTCCATGAGTTAGGCATCCCGCTACAATTCGCGGTCACATTCGGCATGCTCGCGTTTGCGACGTTCGTCTACGACACGCTCGACGTTTGCACGCGACTCGCACGCTACCTGTTTGTCGAGTTCACCGGTTGGCGCACGAAGACCGCCGGAGTCGTCGGCACCGTGATCTCACTAATCGTGCCCGCATGGTTCGTCGCAGAACGCATCACCGACAAGAGCGGCAACCTAGTGCCCGCCTACAAGGTCGTGTGGCCGCTGTTCGGATCGATCAACCAACTGTTGGCAGCACTGACCTTGGTTGGCCTGTCGTTATGGCTGGCGAAGAGCAAACGCGGCCTCGCGATCCGCGCCATGGTTGGACTGCCAATGCTGTTCATGATGGGCGTGACGATCACGGCACTGATCTTCCAGATCATTCATGGCGCCAACACCTTGTTGGTCACGATGGGCGCAGTGCTACTCGCACTGGCGGTGTGGATCACGGTTGAGGCGGTCATCTCGTTGTGGCAAGGCCGGCCCGCGGCCAAGCAGAACGAATATGAGGCGTAACTCCCCGGGCCTGTCGCCGGTGGCCAGCCGGCGGAAGTAGCCGGACAAAGCGCAGCGCTACTTGATGTGCGGCGCCGCCAACTCACGGGCCAGCTTGTTAAACTTGGCAACGTGCAGTGCCCGAGCAGCCTCGAAACGCCTGAGTTCAACCTTGATCGCCGCCGACAACTGCGCCGCCACATCACGCTGGCCATTAGTAGGGCCAAACTCCGCGCGGTTAGTGGCCGACAACACGCCAAGCAACTTGTCGGTCAACTTGATCGGGTAGTTGAGCGGGTCCTGACGACTCTTCGACTTGGTCTGATAGAGAGTCTCTTCGATTGACGTGAACTCTTCGCTTGCGGCAGTCTCGACGGCCTTGAGCTTGTCGAGATTCTGACCTTCATCCATGCGGGCCACGGTCGTCGCCATCTGCGCGCGCAACGAGCGAATCAGCTCGATCGCTTCATGCGCCTCGGTAACGAGTGCATTGCCGTCGCGCACCAACCGGTAGCGTTCCTGAAGCTCGACAATCGTCGCGTCGGTACGCGGATCCGGGTTGATACGGCCAACGACGGCATGCGATTGCTCACCAACGGTGACCGTCACGGTGTAATCACCCGGTGCCGGTCGCGCCGGACCGCCACGGCCACTCCACAGGATCATGCCTTCAAGAATCTTGACTGGCTCTTCCTTCCAGGTGATCTCGATGATGTTCATGCCACGGGAGACCTTCAGCGGCTTCTCCTTCGGCTTGTCATCTGACTTGCCCTCTGCATCCTTGCTCTCGTCGCGAGCCTCCTTGGCAGCCAACTTCTCAGCTTTCGAAATCGGTTTCGCGGACTCCGGAGCGCTACTGCGCGAGTAAACGACCTTACCGTCGACGTCCTTGACCTCGATGGTAACGAGCTGCTCAATCTTGGCCTCATCGTCACCGCCGACATAGAAGCGCACGTGCATATTGGTCGCCGGATTGACGCCCTCGTTCTTGCTCGCCCGACCACGGCCTGAGAACTGGGCGACCGGCACCGGCGTGAACACGTGCAGGTCCTTCTGCGCCAAACCAGCATGCAGCTGGCGCAGATGTGGCAGGCCATCAAAGGACCAGAATGCGCGCCCCTGCGTCGCTGCTACCAATTCGTTGCCGGCAACCACCAGATCGGTAATCGCCACCAACGGCAAATCGTTCGCCAGACGTTGCCAGCGACGGCCATGGTTGTAGCTAAACCAAACGGTTCGCTCGGTGCCGCAGTACAGCAACCCATCGACCTTCGGATCGGGCCGGATGCAACGCGTAAACCATGCCGGATCTAGACCACCAGTGATCTGCGTCCAGGTCTTGCCGTAGTCCACCGTGCGGTAGAGATACGGACGGAAGTCGTCGAGTTTGTAGCGCGTGCCGGCAACGTAGGCGCCGCCTTCGCGATGCGGGTCGGCCGCGATGCAGTTGATCTGCATCCACTCCGGCATGGTTGGTGGCGTCACGTTGGCCCAAGTCTTGCCGCTGTCGCGAGTGACATGCACCAAGCCATCGTCGCTGCCGCTCCAAATCGTGCCTGGTTTGCTGCCTTCGTCGACGGTGAAGATCGTGCAGTAGTATTCGACGCCAGTGTTGTCTTGGGTGATCGGGCCACCACTCGACTTCATCTTACTCGGATCATTGCGAGTCAGGTCCGGACTGATCGGCTGCCAGCTCGCGCCTTCGTCTTCGCTCTTGAACAGAACTTGCGCGCCGGTGTAGAGCACGCCTTCGAAGTGCTTGGACCACAGGATCGGGAAGTTCCACTGGAAGCGGTAGCGCATCGCTTCGACACCTGCCCCCATGGGATTATCCGGCCATACATTGACCGTGCGCGAGATTCCTCGGCGGTGATCGCGGCGAGTCAGATGGCCGCCGTAGCTGCCACCAAAGACGATTTCCGGGTCACCGGGCTTCGGCGCGATCCAGCCACTTTCGCCGCCCGCCGTCGACTCCCAATCATCTTCGCCAATGCCACCAGCGGCGCGACTGCGAATGCGGACCGTGCTGTTGTCCTGCTGAGCTCCGTAGATGCGGTACGGCCGCGCGTCGTCCACAGTGATTCGATAAAACTGCGCCGTCGGCTGGTTTGCCTGCGTCGACCACGTTTCACCACCATCGTTGGAGATGTTGGCGCCGCCGTCGTTGCTCTCGATCATGCGCTGCGGATTCTCCGGATCGATCCACAGGTCATGGTTATCGCCATGTGGCGTGCGAATCGATGTGAACGTCTTGCCGCCATCCGTCGACTTGTGCGCGCCGACATTCAACACGTAGACCGTGTCCTTCGCTTTCGGATCGACGAAGACGCGCGTGTAATACCACGCACGCTGCCGCAGTTTGCGCTCGTCGTTGATACGTTCCCAAGTCTGACCGGCATCATCACTGCGGAACAAACCGCCTTCCTTCGCCTCGACCTGGGCGTAGAGGCGCTTTGGGTCGGCCGGCGAAGCGGCAATGCCCGCGATGCCCAGCGGCCCCTCGGGCATGCCATCGTTTTCGTGCAACGCGTCCCACGTCTCACCGCCGTCGGTCGACTTCCAAACACCCGAACCTTCACCACCGGACTCAAGTGACCACGGCGTGCGAATAGCACGCCAGGTCGTGGCGTAGATCGTGTCCGCATTGTCCGGCGACAAGCACAGGTCGACCGCGCCAGCATGCGAGTTGACGAACAGCACGCGCTGCCACGTCTTGCCACCATCCTTGGTGCGGTAGACGCCCCGCTCCTCATTCGGCCCTGACAGATGCCCCATCACTGCGGCGAACGCAATGTCGGGGTTACCTGGATCGATGCGGATGCGACTAATGTGACGCGAATCCGCAAGCCCCGAGAAGGTCCACGTCTTACCGGCGTCGGTCGACTTCCACATGCCGCTGCCGCTCGACACGTTGCCGCGCCACGTCTTCTCGCCACCACCGACGTAGATGATGTCCTTGTTGCTTGGCGCAACCGCGACGGCCCCGATCGAACCACCAAACGATCCATCAGTGATGTTCTTCCAGTTCTTGCCGGCATCGGTCGTCTTGAAGACGCCACCACCAGCCGACCCCATGTAGTACGTATCGGTGTCGCCGATCACGCCACACACGGCGGCGCAACGACCACCGCGGAACGGCCCGACCAAGCGCCAATCGAGCGTGTCGAATAACACCGCCGGCACAGGACCAGGTGGGTCGCCGGCAATCATCCGATCTTGGGCAAATAGGCGCTGTGCCGGCAAGCATGCCAACAGCGTGAAGAACAGCACGGTACGACGCGTAACCATGCCAGTAGTTTGGGCGACAGGCGCGGCACTGCCAACAACCTGTGTGTCAGGAACGACGGTTGAACGCGGGAAGTACTGGTTCGTTACCGTTGCCGACGCACAACTGACATCGCAGCGCCTACCGCGGCGGTCGAACCGGCGATCTGGACCTGGCGACAACCTGTGGGGCGCAGGTAACCGTCAATACGCCGCTGGCTATTGTCAGCCGAATACCCAGCGCCTGGGCGAGAGTTGGTTGCGTGAGGGCGCAACTTAGCAAACTGAACAGTAAGGTTTTCCTCGTGCTACAGCTGTCGCAGTGAACTCAAAGAGCAGCATGCGTCGACAGATGTCGTGCGAAAACGCCTTCACTGCGGCACATGCCCCGGATAGACGCCATGCGATTCCCCCAAGCCATCGTTCTTTCTCTCAGCGCCGCATCGTTGCTTCTGACACTGCCTTCGTGCGGATACAGCGGCAGTGGTCGAACGCCACCCGCGCCCCCCGCCAATCATGACGAGCGCATGGATTGGTGGCGCGACGCACGCTTCGGCATGTTCTTGCACTGGGGCCTGTACGCGATCCCCGCCGGCAAGTGGAACGATCGCGACAACCACGGGGAGTGGATTCGCACCACGGCAGAGATCCCGCGCGAAACCTATGCGAAGTTCCAACCACAGTGGAACCCCGTCGACTTCGATGCCGACGAGTGGGCCCGCATGGCCAAGGACGCCGGCATGAAATACATCGTGATCACTTCCAAGCATCACGATGGCTTCTGCCTGTTCGACAGCGCCGTCTCCAACTGGGATGTTGGCAACACGCCGCACGGCCGCGACATCATGCAAGAACTGAGCGACGCGTGCCGACGCCATGATCTCAAGTTCTGCACCTACCACTCGATCATGGATTGGCACCATCCCGACTACCTGCCGCGCCGCGGGTGGGAGAAGGATCGAACTACCGAAGGCGCCGACTTTGATCGCTTCGAACGCTACCTGCACGCACAGGTCACCGAAGTGATCCAGCGCTACCGGCCCGCAGTGATGTGGTTTGATGGCGAGTGGGAGAAGACGTGGACCCATGAACGCGGTGTGCGCCTGTTCGAACTGTGCCGCAAACTCGCGCCAGAGATGATCGTCAACAACCGCGTCGACGTGCATCGCCAAGGCATGCAAGGGTTCTCGGCCAGCACCGAGGCGGTCGGCGATTTCGACACCCCAGAGCAAGAGATTCCAGCGACGGGTTTGCCTGGCGTCGATTGGGAATCATGCATGACGATGAACGGCCACTGGGGTTGGAACGCAACCGACACGCGCTGGAAGTCGGACCGCGAACTGATCCACAACCTGATCGACATCGCCAGCAAGGGCGGCAACTACCTGCTCAATGTCGGCCCGCGCGCCGACGGCATGTTCCCGCCACAGTCGGTCGCACGCCTGGCGAGTATCGGCCAGTGGATGGCGGTCAACGGCGAAGCCATTGGTGGCACGACCGCGAGCATCTTCGAATCACTGCCGTTTGGCCGTTGCACCGTCAAAACGGCTGGCGACAGGACCAAGCTATACCTGCACATATTCGACTGGCCGAGCAACGGCAAACTGGTGTTGCCGGGACTTGCGAACACCGTCGACCGCGCCTACCTGCTCAGTGATCCGAGCAAGCCCCTGATGGTTGGCGACAACGGCAATAGCCCGGGCGCAACCGTAAGTCTGCCGGCCGAAGCACCGGATGCGACTGCATCGGTCGTCGTCGTAGAAGTCCACGGCCAGGCCACGGTCTTCCGCACGCCGCGCATCGAAGCCGAGGCGACGCAATTCGTCACGTCACTAGGGGTGACCGTCGCGAAGGAGTCCGACCTCGCGGACCTGCGCTACACCACTAACAACACCACGCCGACGGCGCAGTCGCCAATCATGCCAGAGGTGTTGCACCTGGAGTCCAGCGTCACGCTGCAAGTTGCCCTGTTCCAAGGGGATCGCCGCGTCAGTACGGTTGTCACTCAAGCTTTCGAGCAGGTGCGGCCACTCGGCCCCGTCAAGGCGAGGGCCTTCGATCCCGGCTTGATGCTGACAACCGCGGCTTGTGACTGGCAGACGATCCCGGACGACCGCGCGATATTCACAACCGAAGGTAAGACCGTCGCGGCGGTCGGCACTGCAGGGCCGCCGGCCGAACACACGGCGCATCAATATTTCGGCTTCCTATCGATCGGCGAGGACGATCTGTATCGCTTCCAGCTAACCAGCGATGACGGCAGCAAGCTGTGGATCGATGGCAAACTGGTCGTCGACAACGACGGGCTCCACGGCCCCAAGGTGCAACTCGGTAGCATTGCACTCGGCAAGGGCCTGCACAGCTTCGAACTGGTCGGCTTCAATGCGACGGGCGGCACGGAGTTGGACCTCAAGTGGGCCAAGCTCAGCGAGGCATTCGCGCCGCTGCCGGAAACCGCGCTGCGTCACAACGCGCGCTGAGTTGCGGCCCTCGGTGCGTCGTCAGGCGCATCCCGTTGTCTTCCGGCAGTGCCGAAGCGGCCACCGAACCATCGCTACGGATGGCATCCGCAAGCGCTTGCGGAATCGTTAAATGTCGGCGAAACCAGGGCAAGCATCGCGGCCGCGCCGGCAGCACCCCTGCCGGGCTACCGCTCGATCGTATGCAAGTCGTCGTCTGGCACGACCGCTTCGTCCACTGTCAACGGTTCCAATTTAACGAACGGCTGCTGACGCACGGAGCATTCTTCCAAGTCGCACATCGCGCACCAGGACCGCTCACACGGGTCCGTGTGGAAATCGATAGCCGCCGGCCCCGGCAATTCGCGCTCCAAATCCGCAGCGAGTTCTTCCGCCACATCGTGGGCGCGCTGCACACTCCAGAACTCAGGCACGACCAAGTGGGCGCTGATGTGACGAAAACTCCCTGAGCGAATCACGCGCAGGTGATGCAAGCGAATCACGCCGTTGCCGACTCGCTTCGACAACTGTTCGACCACTTCTTGCAGCAGCGCGGGATCCTCGGCATCGAGCAAGCCGCCGATGGCACGTTTGACGATCCGCCAACCGGTGATCAACAGCCAAACCATCATCACCGCGGCAATCGCCGGATCGAGCCAGGCTAGCCCAGTGATGCGCACGGCGAGCAGACCGAACACGACACCGATACTGGTCCAGAAGTCCGACAGCACATGGTGGCCGTCCGCGGACAGCGCCGGGGAACCGTGGCGATTGCCGTAGCTGATCAAAAACCAACCGAGCAAGCCGTTGACGGCGCCGGCGGCGAATGTCATCAGCAAGCCAAAGTCGAGTTCGCGCGGCATCGCGCCAATAGAGAACGCTTCGACCGCCTGCCACAGGATCACTAACGCGGCACAGAAGATCAGGCCGCCTTCAAACGCTGCCGAGAAGAACTCGACCTTGCCGTGGCCATACGGGTGATCGCGATCGGCCGGACGACCGGCGTATTTTAGGACACTCAGCGCAACCAGCGCCGCCATAACGTTGACAATCGACTCACATGCATCGCTGAAGATCGCCTGCGATTCGGTTCGGGAGTACACCCAGAACTTCACGATCAGAAGCCCAATCGCGACGACGAAGGACAACAGCGCCACGGCAACATGGGCGGAGGATCGGCCAGTGGTATCAGAGGAATGACTCACGCGGCCGCCATCATTACGCCTGACCCCCGTCGTTGCACGCACCAGCCCACTCGTTGCGGCGTCTCGATTTGAAACCCGGCCAAGATCCGCCCCCAAAAGGGTCGATAAGTGAGGTCAACACAGAGAGTCGTGATGAAGGACATGCCCAACACAGCAATCAATCGAGACAACGAACGTGGGACCGCCCTGATCCTCGCACTGATGTTCACGACGGTCGTCGTTGGCATCGTGACGACGGGCACACTGACGCTAAAGTCCCAGATTTCTAATAACCGCACGCTGTTCATCACGAACTACCAGGCGGTCATGGCAGCACGCTCTGGCTTGACGGAAGGCTTGAGTTGGCTCCGCCGCCAAACTTCCCAGCCCGTGACGACGTTCGCGCCACAACTCGACGAGGTGGCAGTGCCCGCCGTGCTCGATACGGAAGATCCTGACATCGGCCTGGTTCGCGACTTCCGCATCTCGGGCAACCTTTGGGCCCGCTACGAAGTCTGGAAGGAGTGGGCCGCCGACCCCAACCCGGAGCGACTGGCGTGGCGAGAGCAGTTCGACTGCGCCGACGTGTCCGCGGCCAAGGTCGGTGGTTCTCCCGGCAGTGCCTGGCGCTTGCGTAGCATTGGCTACGTCTACCGGAAGATGGACGAGAATGCCGCATTCAACGAGGATCCGAACCTCGTGCTGGCGACCGAGTTTGCAGAAACAGATGTGCTGCGCGCAGTCATCAACTTGCCGGGCCAAGCTGCGATCAACGTCAATGATGGCAACTCGTGCCACATCAACACCAAAGGGCGCATCAACGGCGGCGCCGCCGCGGGCATCTACTTCCCCTATGGATCGGGCACACCAACCGTTGGTGCAAGGTGGCGGCGACGAGTGACCGGCACCCCTGGGTTGGCCGCGGGCACAACGTACGACGACAGTTACAAAGCAGTGTTCAGCCTGACCTACGCCGAACTGTCGTCCATGGCCGATCAGGTGATCACTACACCAGCGAACTTCCCGAGCCCGCTGCCCGACAACTCACTCATTGTCGGTGACATGTCCTCGATAGCCTTCACCCAAGGCAACCCGCTGCTGGGATCTGGCATCGTCATCATTCGCGGCAACGTCTCACTGCAGACTGGCAATAACTCACTCTTCAGTGGCCTGCTTTATGTCGAAGGCAACCTGACAATTCGCGACCCATGCGAAATCAACGGTTCGATCGTCTGCACAGGCAACGTGAACGTCCAAGGGTCTGCCGACTACGCGACCATCAACTACGATGAAAACGCCCTATCGGCACTGATGAACAGCTTCGGCAACTACCGCCGCGCCAACGCGCTGTTCCTGCCGCGCCGCAACCGCTAGGTAGCGGCCACGCCGTTACCGTCCCGCCGTCAGCAGCACGGCGTTAAGTAGAAGTAGGTTGAGGCCATCGGCGAAGGCGCGCACGTTCGGATCTTCGGCGAATGCAATCACGTGCCCGCGACCGTGCGGCTGGTGCACGAGGTAGGCCTTCTCCGGCAACTGCTTGAGATTGTCGTCCCAAACGAAGCCCGCGCGCACAAGCTGCTCGCGCTTGGCGTAGCGCACGACGTTGGTGCCGCGGTTCCGCTTGATCGGCGTCAGGATGTTCGAACTGTCGTGCACGACGTTCGCGGTCTTGTCATAGCCAAAGCCGAGCCAATGCTTGGGATCGATGGTCACCTGCAAGATCGCGCCTGGAGTCGACGGCGGTGATTCTTTATCGGGGCGGATCGCGGCTTCGTAGTCGAACGCCTTCGAATCACCCTTCTTGTCAGTCGACTTCTTGTCGGCATTTTCCTTGTCGGCATTTTCCTCGTCGGCAGCGAGGTGTTCGCCGCGCGGTTCCGACCCGGTCGCCAACAACTCGACGCCCTTGCTGCTAAGCCATTGCGTGGCCGAACCAAGCGTCACCAAGACGCCACCGCGACGAACGAATCCAGCGATCGCTTTGCCGCCGTTGTCGCCGAGCGTTTTCGCGTAGCCGCGGCCTTCGGGCAGCACGAGCACGGTGAAGCGATCAAGGTCGACGCGCGTCAAATCGTGCGTGCGCAGTGCGGTCACTGGCAAGCCATAGCGCTGTTCCAGCAAGTAGCGCAGCCAGCCAGCCGAGTAGGTGCTAACAGGACGATCCCACGCCATCGCAATGCGCGGTGCCTTCAGCACGTGACCTTCGCGGGTACCGAAGTTCGGACCTTCTTCAATCCAGGAGCTGTCGGCGCAATACGGCGTAACTCCATGAGCTCGCGCCAACTCGGCCATGCGCGTATGCAACTTGGCCGGCTGGTTCTGTACGCGAACCACGTAGCTGCCAGCGGGGAACTTCTGGTCATCCAGCGTGAACGGCTCGTCGATGCACTTGGCCTGCACGCCTAGACGCAGCAGTTCGGCAAGCAGCGCGGCGGCACCATTCGCACCCCACGCAACCACGTAAGCAACCTTCGGAGCTGCTGTGCGCAGTGGTGCGGCACCCGAGTTCGCTGCGCCTGCTTGCAACAACGTGCGCGCCCCCATCGAAGCAGTGCGGGTCTCGAAGCACTCGACGCCGAACAAAAGCGGCAACGACCATGCAGTCAGGTCATAGAACTGGCCGCGGTCCCCGCGCTTCTGCCGCGCCCGTTGCCGATCGAGGAACGACTTCTCCATGTCGAAATGCGGCTGCAACAACATCGTGGCCAACGTGCTCGCGGGCTGTGACATCGACACAATGAACGATCCCTTAGGGAACGTCATCGCCTTCGCCGGGCCCGACTTCGCAGCGATCGCGGCAGCAGCCGCAACGCGCAACACGTCGGTCGACTGATGCACTTCGATGCCTTGTCGCATCAACAGGTTGGCAAGCCGCGACAACCGGGTGCGATCCCCCACTGGCGGAAACACGTATTCGGTGACCACGCTGCGGTCCCCGCGCGTGATGCCATCCCTGCGATGCTGCAAGAACGTACGCTGCGCCGCCACCTTGCCGTTCGCCAGTGTTTCCAGCGTCGCCATCGACGCCACGAAGTGACGACGCACGCCATCGCGGTAACGCAGCAAGCCTTCATCGGTACGTCGGTAAATCAAACCGCGCGCGCTCGCCATCTCAAACGTCATTCCGATGCTGCCATGCGCCATCGGCCAGCTATCGCCATAGCCAGGATAGAACGCGTCGTAGGCCTCGCGGGTGAAGTAGTCGAAGCCGAAGCGATCGAACCAGCGTGCGTTATTCTTGCCGTAACGCTTCAACCATCCGCGCTGCCCCTCGGTGATCTCGCTATTGATCGGCTGTGCCGGCGGCGGGAAGTAGTAAGTCGAGTTGCCGCCCATTTCGTGCAGGTCGACATAGACCAGCGGCCACCATTCCAAGAACGCGGCGACGCGCGCAGCGGTCTCGGGCTGAGTCATGCCGAACCAATCGCGGTTCATGTCGAACATCGCGTGATTGGTGCGGCCACTCGGCCACGGCTGGCTGTGCTCGGCGGCTTGCGGAGTCGGATCCGGAAAGCGACCGCGTGCGCCACGCGTGTAAAACACGAAACGATCGCGACCATCGGGGTTCTGCAGCGGATCGATCAGCACCACACATTCGTCGAGCACCTTCGTTACGACGTCATCGTTGGTCGCCGCGAGCAAGTGGTAGAGCACATAGAGTGCTGCATCGGTGCCCGACGGCTCATCACCGTGCACACAGTTTGCGAGCCACCCCACCGCCGGCAGGTCCCGCAACAATCGTTCGCCTGCCGCTTCACTTAGGCCGCGAGGATCGGCGAGCCTTTGCATGCCTGACTGCACCGCCGGCAGTTTCTCCATCGTCGCCGGCTTGGCGACGACAACGTAGTAGAGCTTGCGCCCTTGCCAACTCTCGCCGAAGGGCACGACCTTGACGCGATCCGGCGCCGCCTGCTGCAGCGCGTGGATGTATTTCTCGACGTCGGCATGTGCCGAGATCTCCGTACCCCAGGCATGGCCAGTAACCTGAGCCAACGTGGGGATCGCCGAGTCATAGGTGACCCCCGGAGCCATCTCGAACGACTGTTGCGGCGCAAGCGTCGGGTCGGGCACTTGCGCAGCCAGACCGGAGACGAAGAGTATCAAACCAACGAGCAAGGCGAACATCGCCGCTGACTCTACGCGTCACTAGTCGAGTTCGCGATGACTCCTCGCATCCCAGCGGCGACTACACGCCAACTACAAGGTCCAAATGAACGTCAGGCAGCTACCAGCAGTGCCTTACCGCACCCGGACCTAACAGCGCCCAAGGCGTGGCGACGCCGGTATTCTTACTGCAACCCGAACAGCCGGTCGCTGCCATCGATTTCGAGGCAGTTTGCTCGCTGACAGCCAAGGGACCCGTGACCTATTAGCCAACCAGCATCACCGCAGCATCCGACAGAGCGAAGACGAGCAGATCAAAGCCGATGGCCATGGCGCCGGGATGAATATTGAGGCCGCGGATGCGAGCACCGCGGTTCCCGGCGGGCAATGCCTTTTCCGAGGCGGCACGTAACCAGATCCTGATCAGCATGACGATTGCGGGATGACGCATATCAGATCAAAATCGCGGCCAAGTGCCCGAGTTGCTGAGCTACCGAGCAGATTCGAGAATACTGCCATACCGGTATGGAATCGTTGATCGTGGTATCATAACTGTCGACACTACCGTCCCGCCTCTCTCTCAGATCGCCCCCAAAAGCGATCGCCTCACCTCAGATCGTCTTTCAACCAGAAAGCTCGATCCCAGCGCCAGCCCCACTGGTCACTGGTCTAATGCGAAACCTCGCGATTGCGAGCCTATGGCTCGCCATACCCTCTCTACTCCTCGCACAGGAGCCCATACAACCCGAGCCGCTCGCTTCGAAGGCTGCCCTGCGGCAGTTCCAAGAACGTGGCGGCGACTGGATCGTCAAATGGCATCCAGCAACCGGCACGCCCAGCACGATCTACGGCACCGGACTGAAGATCGCCAACTGGCGTGAGAACAGTCTGGCCGAAGGCCGTCGCCATGCGCTGCAAGTGCTAAGGGATCAAGCGGACATGCTTGGCCTGGGTCAGTCGGACTTCCAAGAAGTCATCGGCGCCCGCATGGGTCGCACATGGTCGTTCACGTTTGACCAATCGTTCCGCGGCATCCCTGCGATCGAAGGTCGCGTCGATGTGCGCGTCAACATGGCCGGTGTGGTCGCGATGATGGGCAGCCGCGCCTGGCCGATCCCAGCCAACTTCAACACCGTGCCCGCGATCAACGCCAACGTCGCGACCGGAGCGGCATGGTCCGCGATGGGCGGCGAGCCAGCCGGCCAAGCAGCGGCACCGCGACTTGTAATCTGGGGCGACATGGCGAGCAAGTCGCTCGCGCCGTTCTACCTGGCATGGGAAGTGTCGGTGCACTCGATCGGCGCCAACGGTGAAGGCATCATCGGCCGCTACTACGTCGATGCCCAGAATGGTCGCGTACTGCAGTTCGAAAGTGACAAGCACGACTGCAAGGTTGTTGGCTGCGCGCCGAAGGCTGCGCTACTCACTCCAGTCGTCGCGAGTAAGCCAACGGTTGCGATGCCAACGGTGACGCTGATTGAGACCGGCAAGAACGCGCTCCCGATCGTCTCGACGGTGACGTTGATGGCGTGGACGCGAACCGGTAACGACGCAAGCAGTGCGCTGCAGAACGTCCCACTGCGTGGCATCGCGATTAACGTACCTGGCGTTGGCCTGCGCACGACCGATCAGAACGGCGAGTTCGATATCGACATCACCTCGCCGGTCACGATCAGCATCAACGGCCTCAACGGCTCGCACTTCACGCCGATCTCCGGCGCGAACCAGCCAGCCGGCAGCGTCACAGTCACACCGGGCGTCAACGCAACGATCCAGTTGCTGTCGGCCAATGCCTCGACCAATGCGGCCGCACATACTACGGCTGCCTACTGGACCGACCGCACTAACGAGTGGGCCCGTTCGATCCTCGGCAACTCGGGGCAGATGGCGTCGATCAGCAACATCGGGGTCACCGTCAACATCACCAGCACTTGCAACGCCTACTACACCGGCAACTCGACCAACTTTTACCAAGCTGGCGGCGGTTGCGCGAACACGGCATTCTCGAGTGTCATCGCGCACGAGTGGGGCCACGGCCTCGACTCGCAATACGGCGGCATCGCGAACTCGAACGCCGAAGGTCTCAGCGAAGGCTGGGGTGACATTATCGGCATGTATCAGCTCGACAGCCCACTGCTCGGCAGTGGCTTCCAGAGCCCCGGTCAGGCACTCCGCAACGGTAACAACAGCCGTATATGGCCCTACTCGAGCAGCTCGCCACACGGCGCCGGGCAAGTATGGATGGGTTGGGCATGGCGCTTCCGCGAAGCCCTGCGCGCCACACTCGGCACGGGACTAGCCATCTCGTTAACCGACAACCTCGTGCTCGGCTCGATCGTCGCCGACGCGACTACGCGTGAGCAGGCAGTGCTCGAAGTCTTCATTGCAGATGATAACGATGGCAACCTGCTCAACGGCACGCCGCACTACAACGAGCTAGCCTCAGCTTCGGTGCAAAAGGGCATCCCCTACCCGCAAGTGCAACTCGTCTCGCTAACGCACAACCCGCTTGGCAATACGAGCGCCAAGCTGACCGCCCGCGAAGTGATCTGCTCGGCGTCCGCGATCAGCGGCTCGATCAACCAGATGCGCATCGTCTACACCGCCGGCGGTGCCCCAGTGATCCGCAACATGCACCCGACGGGCATCGGCGACCAGTTCGTCGCGCTACTGCCCGGCCTTGAAACCGGCGTGGTGACCTACCGCATCGAAGCGCTGCACAGCACCGGCACGACCATCAGCCTGCCGGCAACGGGCAACTACACCTACCAGATTGACTCGGGCAACTTCGCCGGCTTCTGGGCGGACGGTTTCGAGTCGGGTGGCCCCGGTTGGACCCATGCGCAGATCGCAACCCAGGATGACTGGCAGGTCGGCAACCCGAACGGTAAGTCCGGCACCAGCAGTGGTGTGTCCTGGGCTGACCCTCAAAACGCAGCCGCCGGCAACAACTGCTACGGCAACGACCTCGGCAACGTGATTGGCTTCTCCAACTGGAACGGCAGCTACCAACCAAACGTCAGCAACTGGCTGCGTTCGCCGGTCATCAACTGCAGCAACCGCAGCGGCGTGCGTATTCGCTTCAGCCGTTGGTTAACGGTTGAGGAAGGCATCTACGATGAAGCCTCGCTCTACTGCAACGGCCAACTCGTTTGGGAGAACCAGCAAAACAGCAACCTCGTAGACACTGCGTGGCAGACCGTCGAATACCTGGTGCCCTGGGCGGACAACAACCCGAGCGTGCAGTTCGAATGGCGACTGCTAACGGATTCAGGCCTGCACCTCGGCGGCTGGAACATCGACGAAATCGAAATCGGCGAGACGATCGTAACGACCAGTGAAGCCGAACTGCGCTTCACCCCGGAGCAAGTTGTGCAAGGCACGACCATGACGGCTCGCATCGACACGCCGTCGAACGCGCGTCCATACTTGCTGATCATCGGCGACAGCATCGGCCCGACCATCGTGCCCGGAATGCCAATTATCTTCGTCGGCGGCAACTACTCCGTCATCGGCGGTCTAACCAACGCAACCGGCATCGCCATCTGGCAGTTCCCGGCCCCGAATACGGCATCCGCTGTCGGCTGGCGCTTCTACAGCCAAGTGTTGACCATCGACGCGGCGGCCACGAACTTCGTGGTGTCTAACCGCGCAGTGAACATGATCACGCAGACTCCGTAGTCCGGACCTGCTGGAAGCAAAGCGCCCGCGCTCACAACAGTGAGAGCGGGCGCTTTGCATGTACGGACCGCTGTGCCACACACTGCTATCGCAGGACCCGAGGGCTCAAATTAAGATCCGTCGCGGCGGCAACAGGATGCGCCGATGCCATGGAGAACCCGGGCATAACGAGACGCGCGCCACACGCGAACGGCAGTTGCGAGTTTGCGCCAAGAGGTAGCATTGCCTACCGAATCTCTTCTACGGCCCTCCCCTATGCGTCCCGCAGCCTTTCTCATCTTGTCGGCATCCGTCACGCTCGCCAGCTGTATGTCGACAGCTCCTTCTAGTGATTGGCGTAACAACCAGCGCTCGGGCCTTAGACGTATGCACGAGCAGCGTACGTTGAACGAAGTCTTGGCACACGCCACCACTCGCGCTCCAGCGCCAGCGCTCGCCCAGGAGCCAGCCACCAAACTGCCGCCGAAGCCTGTACAAGGCCCCGACAGTGAGCAGAGCCCCAGCCACACAGCCCAACGCCCGCCAGAACGTGCGGTCGAGGGCCTTCGTCCATTTCGGCTGCGCTGGCAACCTCTGAAAGTCACCCTCAACTACGGCGTCGGCGACATCATGGTTCGCTCCGACGACGGCCGACTCAACGATCGCACCGGTGCGATGTTCGCTCGCGCGATGCTGGATGGCGGACATGGCGCAGGACTGCACGCCGAGTGGTGGAACAGCGATGCCAATTTGTTTTCCGGCAAGTTCATGAGCGATGGCGTGGCACCAAACGTTACCGATGCCGAACTAGGTGGCGTCGACCTCTTCCCCCACGCGCGTTTCGAGTATCAATATGGTGACTGGAACGTGCCCGTCCGCATCGGCTTGTTCGCTGACTGGCAGCAACTGGACCATCAACAGGCCCGCGTCGAACGCGAATGGCTGTCGTTTGGCCCTCGCATCCTCGTCGAGCCAACGCAGATGCTGCTTCAAAGCGACACCGGCAGCCTCCACCTGTTTGCCCGTATTGGCGTCGACATCGGCGCCGCGTGGTTCTCAGAAGAGTTCCGCAACGGCGATGATAAAGACATGACGCCGCGCTGGGCCGGCGAAATCGGTGGTGGCCTTCGCGGCACGTATGGTGCCTGGCACGCCGAGCTTAGCTACCGACTGCACCACACCACCTATGGTGAGACGCAAGGTGACCTGTTCGGCAATCCTGGCCGCACCGAGTTGCAACGCCAACAAGTGTTCTTCGGCATCGGCTACACCTACTAGCTACTTGGTCGGCGACGGTCCGGCGCACCCACGCGCTGCGACTACCACATGACCTGGCCGCCACAGTGGCTAATAGCTTGACCCGTCATGCCAGCTGCGCCGGCGGATGCGAGCCACACCACTAGGCTGCCAATCTCTTCGGGTTGCAGGATACGACCGAGCGGTACGGCAGACATGGCGAGCCGTCGCGCCTGTTCGAACTCGACCTGCATGCCGTCGGCCATTGCCTGCAAGCCTTCGGTTGCCATGTCGGTATCGACCCAACCCGGACAGATCGCGTTCACCGTGATCTTCTGCGCCGCCAACTCCAACGCCAACGCCTTGGTGAAGCCGATGACCCCGTGCTTGCTAGCACAGTAAGCGGTGTAACCAGGAACGCCGAAGCGACCGAGCACCGAACTGATGTTGACGATGCGGCCACCCTCCGGGAGGTATGGCAACGCCGCGCGCGACGTGTGGTAGACACCATCGAGATTGGTGCGAACCACCTCGTGCCAGCGATCGGGACCGGGCAACGCACAGCCATTGGGGCCACCGACACCGGCGTTGTTGACCAGCACATCGAGACCAGAGAGCGCCTTATGCGCTCGCTTCAAGCTGCGCCTGATACCCGCTTCGTCGGTAATATCACCGGTCACAGCGACGGCGGTAATGTTCTTAGCCTCGAGATCCTTAACGACCTTGTTGAGGTTCTTGCGACGGCGACCAAGCACGGCAACACGCGCGCCGGCTTCGCCAAGACTGTGGGCGATACCTTCGCCAATGCCGGAGCCACCACCGGTCACGACACAGCACATACCCTGCAGCTGCTTGCCACGAGAAGAACGGCTACGAGAAACATGGCTACTGGAACGGCTCATTGATCGATTCCTTTCGCTTCGCTATCGGAGTTGAGTAGGTTCTGAATGGCGGCAACCAACGCGTGGATGCCGGCAGAGATGTCTTTCAGTCGCGCGTCGCACATGAACGCAGCGGTGCTGACGATGCGGTTCGCTTCGTCGACGACACAGGCATCGACGACGGAGTCTTGGTGCACCGCTCCCATTGCTTGCAATGCTTGCGCGGTTCCCGGGTCCGAACCAATCGTCAGCGTCGGCTTCGCCTGCTTGCCGAGCACGCACGCGACGACCGCCGGCGAGATGCAGATAGCACCGATCGGCTTTTTCTGGGCGTGCATGCCAGAAAGCAGCCGAACAATCTCGGGGTGCGCGGTCGCATCGCCGCCGCGCGACGCGAAGTCGCTGAGATTCTTAGCGGCCCCAAACCCGCCGGGCATCACGATCGCGTCCAACTCGTCCGAAGTGACGCCCTTCCAGTCGCGAATCTGGCCGCGAGCAATGCGCGCGGCTTCACGAAGCACATCCCTGCTCTCGCCCGGAACTTCTTCACCCGTTACATGGTCCACCACGTGGGCCTGCGCCTCATTGGGAGCCATGCAGACTGCTTGCAGATCGTGGCTATCGAGGGCCAAAAGAGTCAGCACAGCTTCGCTGATCTCGGCACCATCGAGAAATCCACAACCAGAGAGAATGACACCAACCTTGCGCTTCATCATGTTCACCAGGAATCTGTAACTCGGCATCATGCCCAGACAGATCCCCCCAGTCATCCTGGCGTTTGTGTTAGCGACCGCTTGTTCGCCATCTGCATTCGTGTGGCAAGACGAAGTGGCGCCAAAGCTCACCGCCTACCGCCAGAGCTTCATCGATGTCGCAGGACAGGAGTTGCTAGAACGCATCCCACGCAACGACCTGCTCGGCCACATCGAAGCAGGTCGCATATTGTGGCTTGGCGACCATCATCGCCACTCGCGACTGCACGCCCTACAGACCGAACTGCTGCAGCAACTGCAACAACGGGGCGTGCGCATGGCATTCGGCCTCGAAGCGGTTGGCGTCCGGGATGAGCGCATGATTCACGACTTCCTGGCTAACCGCATAGACCTGAACGGCCTGCGCGAAGGCATGCGCTTGCGCTGGGACGGTTCCTGGCTGGACGACCGCGACCTGGACCCATGGTTCTATCGCTCGCTGCTGGAGTTCGCCAAGCGCCATCGCATCCCAGTGTTCGCGCTCGAACCAACGCCGCGACTGCCGCTGGTGACGCGCGATTCATACATGGCGCAGACCCTTCAGAAGGCAAGCGAACGCTACCCCGACCGACTGGTCGTAGTCCTCGTCGGACAGACCCACCTACTTGGCCAGGGCGACCTGGTGCGCCGAGTCGGGCTAAAAAGCACGGTCATTGGCGGGGTGCCAACGCGCGCATTGCTATCAGCAGCACCGCAGGCAGTGCCACGCGGTGCGTGTTGGCGCGCTGACTCCGACTTACTGTGGTTCGGCGAGATGTTCCCCAGCAGGTAGCGAAGGCAAATCGACCTACGCGTTAGGACTCTGGAATCAGGCTTTCGCCGCCGCGTCTTCGGCCGCTATTGGAACAGCCGCAACCTGCCGGTAGCACCGACAGATTCGCACTCGCGGATGTCACGTCACACAACCGTGTCAGCAACCCATTGTCAGCAATTTCCAGTATCGTGCTGTGCAATGAGTGTCGTCTCCCCCAGCCCGAAGACCCCGATCGCAACAGTACTGCTCGGACTGATCTTAGGCAGCACCGTGTGCAGTCAGGCACACGCCCAGGGATCGGGCTCGGCTTGGGCCGACCTTGCTGTACCGCAAGGCGTCGTCACTACCGGCGTGCGCGGCCAGGGCAAGCTGGTCACCTACGATCAGGGCTCGACGCTGCACGTGTTCTCGGCTGTAACTCGACAATGGCACGCAACGCCAAAACTACCGGCTACCACCGTGCGGTTATTCAACGACTGCGCCGTCATCATCGAGCCCAACATCTGCCGCGCCTTCTCCTCACTTACAGGTCGGTTCGCCGACCTCAGCACGACCGGTTCGACTTCGATCCTCAACTCTGCTAGCCATAAGAATGATTCGATCGTCTTGGTGGCGGACGGCAATAACCTGCACGCGTTCAGCGCCTTCACTGGCACCTGGACGACGCGAACGAATGCCGCCGGACAAGCTGTCGATGTGCAGCGCCATGTTGCCGTGACCCATCAAGGCGGGACAGTCGCGGCACTCAGCGCCTTCGACAATATCTGGCGCGACCAGGACTGCGGCACCACGGCAACCACGATCAGCGCCGACGGCACCGCCGCAATCGCTAGCAATGCGGCCGCAACGTTTGCGTTCTCCGCACACACGCGCACGTGGCAGATGCACGAACCGATGGGCAACGCGACCTTCACACGAGCCAACGACTGGGCCCTGTGGTTCAACAGCACGTCGGTTGTGGCGTATAGCAGCCTCCGTGGTGCCTTCGCCAGCGAGTTGGCCTCCGTAACCACGTTCGCCGGCAGCACCGATCTCTACGCGCTACTCAACACGCCGACTGGACTGCTGGCCTACTCGGCTATCACCGGCGACCTGCTAACCATTGCGCAACCGGCCAACTCCATCGACTTCGGCTCTGCCGTCGCCCTACTCCACCGCAGCAAGTCGGTGCGCGCCTACAGTCCCTTGCGACAAACGGTCGCGATGCTACCGGTCAAGCCCACGGCTTCGGGCGCCGGCAACATCGTTGCCTTCGTCACCGCGATCAACGGACAAACGCACGCCTTCAGTAGCCGCACTTCGACTTGGGTTCCGGCACCCGCTGCATGCAATGGCAACCCGGCGACCATTTCGACGACGACCGTTGCCCTGCAATCGCCAACCAACTGCTACGCCTTCGCGGCGGGCTCAGGTCAGTTCGTCGCGCTAGGCCACGCCGTGCAGGCAATTGTAAGCAATCCCACGAGCGCACCGTTGCTCGGCTACGACGCGAATAATCTGGCTGCATTCGACACCGACAGCGAACGCTGGCTGGAACGAACGCGCACCGGCAGCATGCAACCCGTAGTGGCAATCTGGCGCACCTCAGCGCTCGCCATAGACGGCCAAACGGCACACGGGTTCGGGGCGCAGACGGGTGTGTGGCAATCGCATGTATTGTCTGCTGGCACCACAACTGCCACGGCGAATAGCGAAGTGGCCTACGTGATTCAGGCAAACCAGATCGCTGCCTGCTCCATGCTGCCAGAGATTGTCTCCTACCAGCAGTTCCCGCACTTCCGCCGCGTGCAACCGCATGGCACAGAGCTTTCGTTCGCGGCGGCACCGCCGGCAACCGCGTTCGCCTTGGCTGCACTTGCTCCTGCGACCAATCCAATATCAGTGCCGGGTCTAGGCATCTTGATGCTCGACGCCAACGTCGCCATGCTCGCGCCGGTCATACCAACGGCCAGCAATCCGGTCGTGCACCTCTCGTGGCAACTGCCAGCCGCGGCCACCCTCGCTGGCACAACCTTGGCGAGCCAACTTCTCATCTTGTTACCATCTGGGCTGACGTATCTCAGCAATCGCGCGTCGGTCCAACTCTGGTAGACGGGCGACTCTGGTAAGCGCCCGTCGGCAACCGCACGAACCGATTCAGAGGTGCGCATCAATACGCGGCCGCTGCTCGGGCCCGGCCGCGGCGAAGCTCAGAAATCGCGGACTCTTACGGTTCCAAAGCATGTGGCCACCGCGCGGCAGCCAGCACTCGCCGTTCGCAGCATGAATCAGGGCCGCCCCGGCCGCGACATCCCATTCGTGCTTGGGATACTTCGTCCACGTGGCGTCGGCACTGCCTGCGGCCACCGCCGCCAACATGTAGGCGACCGAACCAACGGGTTGCAGAGACACTAGGTCCTCAAGATGCTGCCAGTCACCGCGCCCCATCTCGCTACGCAAAGCGAGCACCCGCGGCTTTTGGCCATCCTGCGGCAACTGCCAATCAGGTTCGCCGGTTGCCTGCACACCATGGCCAACGCCACCGACGATCTGCACGCCTTGCGCTGGTGCCCCGACCGCGCCCAGGACTGGCTGCCGATCAATCAGCAGCGCAATCGAAACCGAGTAGTCCGATCGCCCCGCAAGGAACGAACGAGTGCCGTCCACCGGGTCCACCACCCAGACGCGTTCACAAGACAAGCGCGCCTCATCGTCCGGAGTCTCTTCAGACAGCCAACCGTCGCCGGCCTCTGGCAACTGCGTGCGCAATAGTTGGTCAATCTCACGGTCGGCAACGGTGACGGGGCTGCCACCTTCTTTGTATTCGGCTTCGACGCCGCGCTCGGCGTGCCACCTAGCCAGATCCATCGCCTCTTCGAGCGCTTGCTTCGCGCGCAGAATGTCCCGAGCACTCGCCTGGTTCACAACTGGTTGCCCGCCTGCAACCAACGATCGAGCAGCATCAAGCCCGCCAGTGATTGGCCGTCGCCGCACTCTTGATCCAGCATCGTGCGACGCGCTTCTTGGATCGGCATGCGATGCACGGTGATGGCTTCGCTCAACTCAAGTTCCTGCGGCACTTCGTGCAACTGCCTGGCAAGGAAGAAGTGACAACGCTCGTTGGAGACGCCCTTGTAGGGCGCGAAGTGACCGAGCGGCGTCCAATCATCGGCGACCAAACCGGCTTCTTCACGCAGTTCCGCTTGAGCCACCTCAAGCGGTTGCTGACCGAGCTTCATGCCCCCAATCGGAAACTCCCACAGGTCTATGCCAAGCAAGTAGCGATGCACGCGGATCAGCACCATGGTGCCGTCGTCGAACACCGGGATCGACGCGCAACTGCCGGCCATGTCGACGTAGTAGTAGGTGCCCTCGCTACCGTCGCGCTGCACGTAGCGATCCCGGCAGTAGCGGTGCCATGCATTGTCGACCAACACCTCGCGGTCGAGGCGGCGAAAAGTGCCGTCGTCGTTCACCGGCTGATCGAGAAGAAAAGCTGGCGGCGATCGTCGGTCTCTTCGTAGAGCCACGGCCAACCGAGGTCGAGAGCAATCGGCAGTTCGAGGTATGGGATCTCGATCCGCAAGCCAACACCCGAACTCGCACGCATCTCGCCGAAGGTCGGATCGTTGAGACCGAGGCCAAGGAAGCCGATGTCGGTGAACAAGACCCAGCGCAGCAGTTCGCGATCGCTCGCCTCACCTTCGAGACGCGTCGCGACCAACGGAAAGTAGATCTCGTAGCTCGACGTATAGACCGCCTCACCACCAAGAGGACGACCAAACTGCGTCGGCCCAGCTCCGCGGAAATCGAATCCGCGCAGGTCGGCGCCCCCCATTCGGAATCGCTCGCTCAGGAAGACGTCGTCGCTGCTGCCATATTCGTTGGCGAGACCGAAGAAGTGGCGCCAGTGAAACACCGTGCGGTGGCCCATCTCGTTCTTGGTCATCGGCACGTAGACCTCGGCGCGATGCTCCAGCTTGGTCAGGCTCTCTTCGCCGCCAAAAGCTCCCCCGATCACTTCGAGGCCGAGGTTCAAATCGATGCCTGACGTCGGCCGCTGCATGTCGTCATAGTCGCGGTAGCGAAGGCTGAAACGCGCCCCGCGCAACTCAGTCCGGCCTTCGGCATCGAACGCGAGCACCGTCGCGTCTTGGGCCAGGTCGTCGATCTCCACCGTTTCTTGACGGATCGACAGGCCTACGTTGAAGAACTCGGTCAAGTATCGCGACAGACCAACTTCGCCGCCAATGGTGTCCGACGTATAGCCATCGGGCAGACGCCGCAACTGACGTCGCGCACTGACCCGCAACACGTAGGTGTCGTGATGGTCGCGGAACACGTCGGGTTCGACGTAGGTCACCTGAAACTGGCTCTGGCGACTACCTGGCGCAAGCAACATCGACAAGTTCTGGCCGCCACCGTGAAACGCCTTCGCGTCGAGGATCTCCTGGATCGCCGTGATCGGGTTGGCACTGCTCGGCGCGTTCCACAAGTCGAAGTTGCGCTTGTTGAACGTGATCTGGGCTTGCGCGCCCATGCCGGTGCTGATGCCAACACCCCAACGAAACTCGCCGGTCGGACCATCTTCGACATCAAGTCCGAGGTCGACGAGATTCGGATCGCCGACGACCGGTTCGATCTGCAGGCGCGGGCCGACGACGGCGCCCGGATCCTGGAAGTAGCGTGTGCTCTGGATACGACGCAGCGCCCGCCGGACTTCCAGCATGTCGATGCGCTCACCTGGCAACACCCGGAAGCGTCGCCGAATGACCGGATCGCGCGTGTAGCTATTGCCGCGGATAACGACGTCGCGCAGCGTCTTCGGCGTGCCCTCACTGACCATGAAGACCACGTCGACCTCAGGGCCTTCGCCATAGATCTCGAGCGGGTCGAACACCTGGCATCCCTGGCGCGGCGCCTGCCGCATGTCAGGGAAGGTGACCGACGGGTGGCCGCGTCGACCGTAGAACTCTTTAACGGCCTCTTGGTCTCGACGCAGACGGTCGTTGTCGTAGAAATCGCCCGGCGCAACCTTGATGACCTTTGCTACTTCGCTGGCCGAATAGAGCGGTTCGCCGAGCAAGGGGGTGGCCTCGGGAGTGACGTGGCGCACCTTGAGCGAACGGATCCGATAACGCGGACCTTCGACCACGATGATCGATAGGTCGACCAACGTGCGTTTCGAGGTGAAGTTGACATCCGCCAGGTCGACCGTTGCCTCAAGGAAGCCGCGACTGCGATAGAACAGGCGCAATCGATCGAGGTCTTCTTCGAGCACTTCGCGACTGAACGCGCCACCCGCGAACAACATGCCGGAGGGATCGCTTTCGATGCGGGCGTCACGAACCAGGTAGCTGTCGGTGCCAAACAAGCCGAGGATCGGATGTCCTGGAAACGAACGGTTGCCGAGGAAGTCGATATTGCGCACCGACACCTGCGGCCCTTCTTCGATCAGGACCCGCAGCGTCTTGCGCTTACTGATTTCCGGTTTGGCTGTCGCCGCGGCGTTGGCATCGGCAGCGTTGGCGTCGCTCGCATCGGCCACCACTGGCACATCCAGCAATTCGATATTGCAGAACGCGTAGCCGTCGCGGTGGTAGCGCGCGAGCAGCAACTTGCGCATGGCCTCGGCCTCGGTGTGCGTGGTACGGCGGCCCGGGTAGTAGCCGATCAGACCGTTGATGACTTCCTGGTTGAGGTGGTCGAGTCCCACGAACACAACTTCCTCATAGATCTCGATCTCGAGATCCACTTGGTAGGTCACAACAACTTCGCCATCGACTTCTTCGACGTAGGCGCGCACGACCAGGCGACGCTCGGACCACAAGGTGGCACAGTCCGCTGACACCTTGCGTTGCGCAAACGGTTGGCCGACGCGAGTCTCGAGTCCGCGCACGATCGACTCCGACGAGGCGACATCCAACGGGGTGACTGGCACACCCGCTGCGCCGCTCTGGTTCTTGATCACCTGGATCGAACGCACCGTCTTACCGTTGAGTGCCTTGACCGCGCCCTCGTAGTAGAGTTCGCCGCTAATCGTCGGCATCGGCAGCGACCCAGCACCGGGGTTCTGTGACGGTTGACCGGTCGGCGGATTCTGGCCTTGCGGCGGATCCTGAGCGGCAAGCGAAGCCTGCACCAACACCGCCAACAGCGAGGCGATCATGAGTTGCTTCAACGAGCGCCTCCTACTCGCGGGCACACTACTGGCGGGCACACTACTGGCGGGCACACTACTGGCTCCGATACTACTCGCGCCAAACTGATCACTGCATCGGCTCGGCTTTGCGCGTGAAGTTTTCAAATCGCATGTATTCGCGGAAGAACCGTAGAGTGACTTCTCCAACGGGGCCGTTCCGTTGCTTTGCGATAATGATCTGAGCGAGTCCAGCGTTCTCTTCGGTGGGGTTGAAGTAGTCGTCGCGATGCAAAAGGATGATAACGTCCGCGTCCTGCTCGATGGCTCCGGACTCACGCAAGTCACTCATCCGCGGACGGTGATCATCGCGGTTCTCGACGTCACGATTCAACTGTGACAACGCAATCACTGGCACAGAGAGTTCGCGAGCGATGCTCTTGAGGCCACGCGAGATCGCCGAGATTTCTTGCTGGCGACTCTCGAAACGGCCGCCACCCGTCATCAGTTGCAGGTAGTCAACGGCAATCAGCGAGATGTTGTGCTTTTGCTTCAGACGCCTTGCCTTGGCACGCAACTGCGTGATCGAGATGCCCGGCGTGTCATCGACGAAGATCGGCGACTCGTAGAGCTTGGCCGCTTCTTCCTGCAAGCGTTTGTATTGCTGGTCGGTAATCCGCCCCTTCCGCATCGCAGAGCCGTCGATTTGCGAACGGTTGCAGAGCATGTTCTGGATGACCTGCTGGTTCGACATTTCGAGCGTGAAGAACGCGATGCCGGCACCGTGATTCGAGACGCGCTCGGTCAAGTTGAGCGCAAACGTCGTTTTTCCCATCGACGGACGAGCCGCGATAATGATGAGTTCGCCCGGCTGCAAGCCGCCCATCATGTCGTCGAGGTCGTAGTAGTCGGTTGCAAGGCCCGTCAGGCGCCCCTCACGCTCGCGCAAACGGTCGATCTTCTCGAACGTCGACTGCAGCACGTCGGCGATGCTGACGGCATCACCGGACTTGTCCATGCCGGCGATATCGAAGATCTGGCGCTCGGCTTCGTCGAGCAGCTCCTTGGCCTCACTCTCGTTGTCGTAGACCTTGCGGGCGATTTCGAGGCAGGTCTCAAGCAGCTTGCGAGCCACCGCCTTCTCGCGAACGATCTCGGCGTGGTAGACGACCCCGGCGGCGGTGATGACGCCCTCCATCAGGTCCATCAGCTGCTCGTGGCCGCCGACCTCTTCCAGCCTTCCTTCGCGCGACAACTCTTCGCCGACAACAATCGGATCGGTCGCATGCCGGTTGTTGTACGCCGACAGAATCGACGTAAAGATCTGCTCGTGCTTGGGCAGGTAGAAGTCGTCTGGCTTCAGGAACGTCACGTCAACGACGGCATCCGGATGCAAGAGCAGCGCCCCGAGCACAGAGCGCTCGGCGTCGAGGTTTTGAGGCACCCCGCGGCCATCGAAGTTCTGTTTAAAGTCCACCATCCGCTATCACCTATGGTGATTATCGCAGCAAGCCCCAGGTGCAAGAGCATGGCCTGTTGACTCTTTGTGGAAGCGATGTGGGGACAACGCCGGAACTGCCGACCAGCACCGCATTCCCCGTAACTCGACACCATCGAGGATTTTTGGATCAGCCGCCGCAATTGGCGACCGACTTGCGCCCCAAACGGGTCTGGTGACGCCGGATACTGCTTCGACCACGATCGAGGCCCTAGCTGCGATCGTGGTCGTCAGAAACCAGCCCGCGAGTTGTCAACTCCGAGAGCACCTCAACCGCCAACTCGTAGTCAATTCGCAGTTTGCGCTGCAGCAACGTCGCGGTGGTGCGACGGCCGCTGTCGACCAACTCGACGGCCTCAACCATCAGGTCATCATCGACTTGGCTGCCGAAGAGTTTCTGCTGGCGAGTAGAGAACGACTCCGCCGAGTCGCGCACGGCCGGCGGCGTTGGCAACGCAACGGCCGGAACTTCGTCGGGCCGAGGGACCGAAACAACCTCCTCTTGTTCAATCTGCTCGTCGACGACCGCGATGGCTGGCTCAGCCGCTGACGGAAGATCTTCGGACACGAGCTCCTCGACTGAAGCTGCCGACTCCGTCACGAAGCTCTCTTCCTCAGAGATTGCGCCCTCTGATTCGAGACCGTCATCCGTCACGAAGACTTCCTCGTCTTCGTTGACGTCGGAAGCTTCGGCTGCTTCGTGCTCGCCATCGAACTCCGCGTACTCGGTTTCGGATTCATCGACGGACTCTTCGTCTTCGTCCTCGAACTCTTCGTCGTCCTCGAGTTCG